>CALGVD010000077.1 GCA_937920275.1 uncultured Pseudomonadota bacterium | reverse complement strand
CGTCGAGCCGCCCTTGTCGGCGAAGTTCGCGAAGAATTTGTTGACGAGGGACTCGAGCACGATCGCCGATTGCGTGAACTCGATACGACCACCGTCGGCCAGGAAAGTTTCCGAGCCGCCGGCGCCGAGCCCGACATATTTCCCGCCGAGCAAGCCCGCGGTCTGGATGCTCGCATCGCTGTCGTCGGGGATGCGGTCGTACTGCCGCTCGATCCGCAGCGTGACCTCTGCGCGGTAGTCGGCCGCATCGAAGGCGATCGCTTCGACCCGACCGACGCGGACGCCCGACATGCTGACCGGCGAGCCCGGCTTGAGGTCGCCGACATTGTCGAACTTGGCGAGGACTTTGTAGCCGTCGGCCTTGCCGAAGGTCATGCCGCTGCCCGGCAACTGCGTGGTGAGGAAGATCAGCGCAGCGAAGCCGAGCAGCACGAACAGGCCGGTGCCGATCTCGAGCGAGCGATTGGATTTCATGGGGTCACCATCGTAAGTGTTGCCGGCGTGGGTTTACCGGCCGAGGAAAGCGGCCGTGAGGATGTAGTCGATGAGGAGCGTGAGCACCGAGGAGATCACCACCGTGCGCGTGGTGGCGAGGCCGACGCCCGCGGCGGTCGGCGTGGCGTGATAGCCCTCGTAGACCGCGACGAGGCTGCAGGCGAAGCCGAAGCAGACGCTTTTGACGATGCCCTCGTTGACATCACCGAGTTCGACGGCGCCCTGCATCTGCGACCAGAACGCGCCGGCGTCGACGCCCAGCAGCTGCACGCCGATGAGTTGCGCGCCGAAGATGCCGATGACGTTGAACACCGCCACCAGCAGCGGCATCGCGATGATGCCCCCTAAGAAACGCGGCGCGATGACCTTGCGCAAGGGGTCGACGGCCATCATCTCCATGGCGGTGAGCTGGTCGGTGGCGCGCATCAGGCCGATCTCGGAGGCGAGCGCCGTGCCGGCGCGACCAGCGAACAGCAGCGCCGTCACCACCGGGCCGAGTTCCTTCAGCAAGCCGAGCGCCGCGGCGACGCCGAGCGCGTCCTCTGAACCGAAACGCTGCAGCAGATCGAAGCCCTGCAGACCGAGCACCATGCCGACGAAGAGTCCGCAGAGCATGATGATCACGAGCGAGCGGGCGCCGCAGTTGTAGATCTGGTGGATCAC
>CALGVD010000076.1 GCA_937920275.1 uncultured Pseudomonadota bacterium | reverse complement strand
CCGGAGGTCGAACTGTTGGCGATGTTGTTGGCGGTGGCCGCCAATTCGGACTGGGCGGCATTGAGGCCGGAGATCGCTACTCTGAAAGTCATCGTATATACCTCTGTGGGGTGGCGGTCACATCACCCGGCGCACAGCGCCGAGCGGCAGGGATCCGTTAGGGGTGTTGAGGACGATGCCGCGACCTGCGGCATCGAGGGTGACGCTGTCGACTCGGCTACGCAGCAAGACTTGGGCTGATTCGCCTCGCGCGCCGAAGCGCGACAGGGCCTCGATCCGGTACGCGCCGGCCGGCATCACGGTGCCGTTGTCTGCGCGCCCATCCCAAGCCATCTCGGTGACGCCGGAGACCGACGGCTGGACCTGCGCTCGACGGACCACTGCGCCAGAGGCGTCGCGGACCACGAACTCGACGCGTTCGGCGCCGCTCGGCGCTTCGACTGCCGCGCGTACAGGCGTCGTACCGTCGAACACTGCGGTGTCGCCCGGCGCGAGCACATCCCGTCCCACGAGGTTCGCCCCCGACAAGGCCTGCGACGAACGCATCGAGCCCACGAGATCGGAGACCGAGCTCCCCATTTCTTGGATGCCGGTGACGGTGCTGAACTGGGCGAGCTGCCCGAGGAACTCCGCCGGCTCCAGCGGCTTGAGCGGGTCCTGGTTCTTGATCTGCGCCAGCATCAAGGTGATGAACTGGTCTGCGCCGAACTGCGGCATCTCCTTGCGTGTGCTGGCGGCGGGCTCAGCCGTTGAGCCTGGCAATGCCGGAGCGGTACCTGAAGCGAGCATCCCTTATCCCTCCTGCGCCTGACCGATCACTGGCCGAGCCGCAACGTGGCGAGCAACATCTCTTTCGAGGAGTTCATCACCTCGATGTTGTTCTGGTAGGAACGCGACGCCGAGATCATGTCGACCATCTGCTCGACCGGATTGATATCGGGCGCATAGACGAACCCGTCCGCGTCGGCGACCGGATTGCCGGGCTCGTAGCGCGCGAGCGGCGCCTTCTCGGACTCGATCACCTCAGTGACGCGGACTGACGCTGTCGAACCCGCATCCCGCCCGATACCGGCGATGACGGTCTCGAACACCGGATACCGCGCTTTGTAGACGCTCTCTTTATCGCCGCTGACCGTGTTCGCGTTGGCGAGGTTGCTGGCGACCGTGTTCAACCGGACCGACTGCGCGGAGAGCGCAGAACCGGCGATGTCGAAGATCTTGAAAGAGGACATGGATACTCGCTCCTTTGATCTGGCTTATTGCCCGGTGAGCGCGGTCATCAGGCCACGCAGCTTTGAGTTCACGAAATGAAGGGTGGTCTGGTATCGCACGGCGTTCTCCGAGAACGCGGCCTGCTCAAGCTGCACATCCACCGTGTTGCCGTCGACCGACGGTGCGACAGGCACCCGGTACATCGAGGCGGACTCCGCCAGTTGAGCGTTGTCCATCGAAGCGTTGCCGCCGCGCAGATGCTGCGACTGAGTCGCGGTGAGCGAGACGGCACCGCCCTCGCGCCGGGCGCCGGACAGCGCTTGGCGGAAATCGATGTCGCGCGCCTCGAAACCAGGCGTATCCGCATTCGCCAGATTGCGGGCGATCATCTCGGAACGCTTGGAGCGCAGCCTGAGTGCGTCTGCATGCAATCCGATGTGTGCGTCTAGGTCGAACATCCCGATCACTCCGCCAAAAAGTTGACTTCCAGCCCGGTGTTGCAAGTGCCATGCCACCGCGATCTTCCCTATGGCACGACACTTGCTATTTCCGTGCCATGACCACTCGTATCGCTTTATTGACGCTTCTCTTCCCGCTTCTGGCCACCGCAGGGGTCCAGGACTTGAGCGAGATCCGCGCCGCAGCTGAAAGTGCCATCGGCGCCAAGGGCGCAGGCATCTATGTCACGGCAGAGCCCCCGGATCGCCGGCTGCGTCTCGCGCCCTGTGATCGCCCCCTGACCGCGACGCTCGCCACACCTATAAGGAATGGTCGGGCCTCCGCACGCGTCGCTTGTCAGGGGCAGAATCCGTGGAGCATCCTGGTCACGGTGCGGGTCGAGACCGAGGCCGAGGTGGTCGTGGCACGCCGAGCCCTTCCGATCGGGACGGTGCTCGGTAACGATGAGATGACGATCATCCGTCGTCGGTTGCCGGGAACGATCGATTGCTGCGCGACCGATACCGCTGCGGTGGCCGGACAACGCGTCCGACGCCCCATCGCCGCCGATGCGGTCATCACCCTGGATAGCATCGAAGCACCCCACCTCGTGCGCAGAGGAGAGATCGTGACCGTCATCGCGGACGCCGCAGGTTTTGAAGTACGCTCGACCGGCACTGCACTCGCCGACGCCCGAGAAGGTGACGCGGTTCGCATCCGGCACTCGACCTCCCTCAGGATCATCCAAGCACGCGCCGATAGCAGGGGTGTGGTCCGAGTGGATCGATGATCTTCAAGAAAACATTAAAGTATCCGTGCAGTCTGCCGTTAACCAATCAGTGACCCTCAATAGGTGGCCGTAATGTCTAATAAAATCAATGGGATGGATATCCGCCCCGCGGCGCCGTCTGCCACAGCACCCATCGCCCGAAGCAAGGATTCCTTCTCTCGCGACGGTGCGCCGACAGGCGGTAGCAACGGAGGGGTCCAGATCACGGACACCGCCCGCCATCTTGCGAGCCTCGAGAAGATGATCTCGCGCTCCCCGGAGGTCGACGAGGCCAAGGTGACGGAGATCAGCGCTGCGATCGAGCGCGGGCAGTTCGAGATCAAGCCTGAGCGGATCGCCGACAATCTGCTGCGGCTCGAGCAGACGCTTGCACGAGCCTCCGGGCGGATGAAATGAGTCTGCTGCTGGATTCAGCCGCTTCCCGTTCGGACTGCCGAGACACGCTCGGTCGCCTCCTTGACGAGGAGCTCGCGGCCCTCTCGGGGCTCGAGCGTTTGCTGATCGCGGAGCGCGACGTGCTCGCCAAGAACGAGTCGCCGGAGGCGCTCGAGTCGGTCTGCTCCCATCGCCAGGTCCGCATGAGCGAATTGTTGAGGATCCAGGACGAGCGCCGGGGCCTGTTGCGGGCGACCGGTCACACCGTCGACACCGCCGGCATAGAATCGTTGCTGAGGATCTGCGATCCGCAGCGGACGTTGCCAGAGCGTTGGGCGCGATGCGCCGACCTGGCCGCCCGGTGCCGTGGACTCAATGATTTCAACGGCGCGTTGGTGGCCTCGCGGATGCGCCGCGTCGAGGGGATGCTCGAGATCCTCACGGGACGCAAGCGGGAGACGCCCATCTACGGTCGCCAAGGGCAGCAGGCTTGGGTCGCTGCCGGTCGATTGCTCGCCGCCGAGGCCTGAACGACGCAGGTCGCGCAGCCGTATTCCGTTGCGCCCGTGACGACATGGGTCGATACTCTGTCCATAAAAGAGGTTTCACCACGACCTCGGACGGAGTACGACATGAAAACACCGAAGCGCATATTGGTCGCCATCAAAGATCCCGCGGCGCGCACGATGCCTGCGGTCCGCAAAGCAGCCCAACTTGCCCGCGCATCCGGGGCGACTTTGGAACTCTTCCATTCACTGTCTGAGACGGTGATGGTCGACGCACTCGAGGCGCGCCGTCAGAGCTTGCGCGAGTATGAGCAGGAGCGTCACGCCGCCATCATCAAGCGTCTTGAATTGGTGGCCCGCCGGATCCGCAAGCACGGCATCGAAGTCACCACGGCCGCCGAATGGGATTATCCCGTCGCCGAGGCGATCATCCGGCGCGGACTGCGCATCCAAGCCGACATGATCGTCGCTGAAAGGCATGCCACGCGACATGTCGCCAGCTGGCTGCTGGCCTACACCGACTGGGAGCTGCTGCGACACGCACCGTGCCCGGTGCTCCTGGTCAAGCAAGCCCGCGCTTGGCGTCGTCCAGTGATCATGACGGCGCTCGATCCGTTCCACAGCAATGCCAAGCCTTCCCGTCTGGACCTCGCCTTGCTGCAAGCGAGCGCACAACTGACCACCGATCTGCGCGGCAGCCTGCGAGTGGTGCATTGCGTCCCGACCGCTGCCGCCCTCACCACGGCTTTCATGGATTCCCCGAGCCTGACCGAGGCCGCCGACGCCACCCTCCGCAAGGCACGCAAAGCGCTCGCCGTCGAGGTCGCGCGGGTCCCCTGCCCCTCGCACCGATTGCATGTGGTCGAGGGATCGGCGAGGGATGCCCTCCCCGCGGCCGCTCGCTCTTTGAAGGCGGACATCGTCGTCATGGGGGCCATCTCGCGCTCCGGGCTGAAGCGTATCTTCATCGGCAACACGGCCGAGGCGGTGCTCGACGCGTTGCCCTGCGATGTGTTGGTGGTCAAGCCCGGCAGCTTCAAGACCAAGGTTCCCCGCCGTAGCCGAGGCGCCCAACTGATCGCCCTACCGACCGCCATGACCGGTTGATCTTGGCGGGACCGCCGCCGCAGGTCAGAGGCCCGCCTTCAGGCGAGCAGGACCAGAGCGGCGGCGGCCAGCATCGCAAGGTGCGGCCAGAGCAGTCGCTGCAGGTACGCATATCCAGCGGTGGCATATGCGACCACAAGCTTGGTCAGGGTGTTCGCGCAAAGCGCCCACAAGATCGCCTGTAGGGCTTGCGCGTCGGTCAATGCGCCCTGTCCCGCGAGCACTGCCGCCGACGCGGTGGCGGAGTGGGCGTCGACGAAACCCCCGACGCCGATCCCCAGTTGCGCGCCGCTGTCCCCAAAACGCAGCGCCAGCCACGCGGCGAGCACGGTCATGGCCGTCACCGTGACGCTGAACGCCAAGGCATGGAATGGCTGTATCGCTCGGCTTTCCATGGGTTCGACACCCTTGCCGTCCCGCGCCGCCGCGCTGCGTCGCCAGAGCCACCATGCGGCCGCAGCGGGGATCGCGGCCATCAGCGCCGCCGGCAACAACCAACCTTTGACCAAGGAGGGATTCGCGACCGACACCACCAGCACGACCTGTGCAGCCGTCGCGACCGAGGAACAAAGCGCTGCCGCAGCGGCGATGTCCAGCAAGCCGGGCGCAGCGCGTGCCTTGGCGCCCATCGCACCGATGGTCGCGACGCTCGAGATGAAGCCGCCGAAAAAGCCCGCTACGGGAAGTCCTCTGTCCGGCCCGAGCGTACGCAACGCCACATGGCCGAGCGCATTGATGCCGAGCATCAGCACCGTCAGTTGACCCACTTTCCGGGGATTGACGACTCCCGCTGCATCGATCGCGCGATCCGGCAACAGCGGCAGGATGACGAGCACAGCTGCCGCGAGCAGCATGACATCGAGGACCTCGCGCTGCGTCAGCGTACGACTCACGAAACGATGCAAAGCCTCGCGCAACACCAGTGTCAGCGCGACGATCACGCCGATCGCCGCGGCCAA
>CALGVD010000075.1 GCA_937920275.1 uncultured Pseudomonadota bacterium | reverse complement strand
CGGCGGCAGGATGACGATGCCGGTGTAGCTGATGAAGATCTCGTACCCGCCCATGAAATCGGACGAGAGACCCCTGCTCGCTGACGCCGGCGCCGCGGCACCGGCCATCAGGGCGGCCGAGGCGACAAGGGCGGCGAAAACATTGACAGAGCGGGCGGTGCGGCGGGTGATCATGGTGTTGTCCTCGGTTACCGGTCGTGACGGGGGTCACGAAAAATGGGTTAGGTAACATAAGGTACGGGGTTCAACCACCGAACCGGACATCACACCGCGACGGAAAACCAAAAAAATCAGAAAAACAAGGTTTTGGTTGGGTCCGCCCAACGCTCGAGGTCCGCTTTTGTCGCTGCAGCGCCACGAAGGTGCGCCAAAAACACGCGCGCTTCCCGCAGGACAGCGTGATCAGGCGGAAATCCCCGCTCGAGTCCGGGAAGCGCCCGCTCCAAGACGGCGGCCGCCTCCGCCCGCCCTTCGGGCGATCCCCGCCCCGCCCGCCAGCGCGCCCAGGCCAAAGACAGGCGGATGATGCCCGTGCGGGGGTGCCCCTCACCCCAGAACCGACCACCGCCCTGCACGGCGGACTCCAGCAGCGTGATCGCGCCCGCGTGATCGCCCATCCGACCGAGCGCCACCCCGCGGTGCAACAACGGGAACACCGACCATTCGGCATCCATACCAGGCTGCAGGTCCGTCCAGGGCCGCTGCCCCAACCGCCGAAGGATCTCCTCGGGTGCTTGGGCCTGTTGCGCCCACTCGAGTTCGACCACCGCCAGCAACAAGGCATCGCCGCCCGTGCGCTCCGGCGGCAACAGGGCCGAGCCCCGCTCCAAGGTCGATTCCGCGCGCTGCAGATCCCCGGTCGACAACCACAGACGCGCCTCGAGTGCGATGTCGCGGACCTCGAGGGAACGGACCATCGACCCGACAGGCGCCGCGGACATCGGTGAGGCAGAACCGAGGGCGCGTTCGCGGCTCGCCAACCACTCCAAGGCAGCGCGCGGTCTGCCGAGGCGCCATTGATAGGCCAACCACAGATGCTGGGCCAATCGTGCGGACGGCGAGAATTCCCCGAACAACGCCGTCGCCTCGCCCATCTGTTCCTGCATCAAGGGCCAGCCCTCGCGGAACTCCCCCAACGAGTACAGGTTGGTGACCAGTTCATCGCGACGGTCGTACCTGTCGGTGCGCGGCAACAGGGGCGAGTCCAATAACTTCACGGCCTCTCGGGCATCGCGCAAGGCCGCGGCGCTGTCGCGGTCGACCGTGATGCGGTTCATCCAACCCTCGCTCATGCTGCGACCGTAGAGGGACCGGACCTGCAGGTCGATGTTCCCGGTCGCCCGGGCGGCACCGAGCGCGGTGGTGAAATGCCGTATCGCGTCCCCCCGCAGGCCAGAGCGCAACGCAGCCCAACCGCGTTGCCATTCGTAGACCTCCCGCACATCCGCCGGCATATCTTCGGGGGGCAGCAGGATTCGGACCTCATCAAGCAGCGGGCCGAGCCGCGCCATGTCGTTGACCACCGCGAAGGAATAGCCTTTTTCCAGCAAGGCCCGCACCAACGTCTCGGGCTTCACACCCGACTCGCGCAACAGCGCCACGCGCCGCTCGTGGGTGTCGATCACCCGCTCGAGATCGCCGAAGCGGTCCCATACGGAGGCGACCGAGTTCAGCACATCGGCCTGCAACAGGGGGTCGCCCTGCAAACGGTCCACCAAGCGCGCCTCGTTGCTCTCGAGCAGTTGGCGCGCGGTCATCTCGCGCCCGCCGTGCAGGGCGGGATTGGCGTCGCTGAAGACGCCCATCAACAGGTCGCGCGTGGCATTGGCACGGCGCGTCTCTTCTTGCGCCTGTCCCGCCTGCCAGATGGCGATCAAGCCCGCGACCATCACCGCCGTGACCGCCAGACTGATGCCGCCCACCGCCCAAGCGTTGCGGACCACGAATTTTCGCAGGCTGCTCCAGGCGGACGGGGGGCTGGCTTGGACGGGCCGTCCGGTCAGCCAGCGTCGCAGATCGTCACGCAACGCCGATGCGGTGGCGTATCGCTCACGCGGGTCGAGCGCCATCGCCCGCAACAGCACGGCTTCGAGGTCGCCCTGCAGCACCCGGGCGAGGCGTCGTGGTGTGGTGGAACGGGCGAGCGCGATGCCGTCGGTGAGCACCGCTCGACTCGCCGGACGCACCTCGCCATCGGTGATCACCCGCTCGTACTCCGCCGCCGAGGGCCGCTTGATCGAATAAGGCGACGACCCGGTGAGCGATTCGTGGAGGACGACCGCAAGGGAGTAGATGTCCGAACCCACACCCAAGCGTTTGCCCGAGATCTGCTCCGGGCTGGCATAACGCGGGGTCAGCGCGCGTCCTGCCGTACGGATCGAGGGATCGTCGCCGTCGGCGGCCGCGTCGTCCATCAGCGAGGACACACCGAAATCGAGCAGCTTCGGCTCACCCCGGGCATTGACGAGGATGTTGGCGGGCTTGATGTCACGATGCACGACCAGCGCCGCGTGGGCGTGCTGCACCGCCTCGAGGATCTTCATGAACAAGGTCACACGCGCCCGGACATCGAGGCGCTGTTCGTCGCAGAAACGCTCGAGATTCATGCCCTCGACATGCTCGATGGCGAGGAACGGGCGTCCCCGCTGATCGACGCCCGCGTCGTAGAGCCGGGCGATGTACGGGTGATCGAGGCCGCCCAAGATGTCGCGCTCGCGCTCCATGCGGGCGGCGAGCCCCTCCGCCCAGCTGAGGCGAGGCAGCTTCAGGGCGAGCTTGCGCTTCAGTTGGCCATCGATGCGCTGCGCGAGCCAGACGGACCCCTGCCCGCCCCGACCGATCAGATCGATGATGCGATAGGGGCCGATCTCATCGCCCGACTTGGGGTCACCCTCGGGGGGAGGGGGTGCGGACATCCTCGGCAAGGTGTCGAGGAAAGCCTCGGTCTCGATCCCGGCCTGCCGGGCCAGCAGATCGCGCAGCGTCGCCTTCAGCGGCTGATGCTCGGCGGGCAACCTCTCGAGCCAAGCGGCCCGGCGCGACGGCTCCAAGCCGAGCGCCTCATCAAGGAGCCGATTGATGACCGCCCATTGCGCGGAGAGATCGGAGAGCAGCTTCAATGATCGCCACCCGATACGGAGCGGTTGCGGCGGACACCGGCGGCGCCCGTCCAACGACGAGTATAGCGCCACCCTAGCTGTAGATACGACTTCCCGGGGACAGTCCGGACATCGGGACGGAGAAGATCACGCGACCTCGGGCAACCTCTCGAGGAACGTACCGCTCTCGATCCCGCACTGGACCGATAACAGGTGGCGCAGCGTGCCGCGCACCGCGACATGCTCTTGGCTGAGCTCCTCCAACCAACGCTCACGCGCGATGGGATCCAGATCGAGCACTTGGTCGAGCAAGCCGTTGATGACGGGCCAATGCGGTGCAATACGGGGGATCAGGGGCATAGCGACCTCTGTGAAATCTTTGATGTGACTGGTGGGTGTTGTGCGTCTCCGCACGAGAACACCTGCTTGTACTCAAGATACGCAACGGCACCGCTCAACCGGACACGGAACCGGTAAAAAGCGTGCGGATGAGCGCAGAGGACAGTGCGTGCTATTGCTCGCGCAACGCTGCAGCGAGCAGCAGGCGCGCCTTCTCCCAATCACGACGGACGGTGCGCTCGTTGACGCCGAGCGCTTCGGCGATCTCGGTCTCGCGCAGACCGCCGAAATAACGCATCTCCACCACCTTGGCGAGGCGGGCATCGAGCAACGCGAGCTGCTCCAACGCCTCATGGACATCCATGATCTCGTCCTCGCCCGCAGGCAGGTTCTCGCGCACATCGGTACCAAGCGTCGTGTGCGCAGCGTCGCCGCCGCGCCGTTCGGATTGGCGCGCGCGGGCGAGGTCCACGATGATCGAGCGCATCACCTGCGCGCCATAGGCGAGGAAATGCGCGCGGTCGGTCGGCGTCAGACGGTCGGCCGCGGTGAACTTGAGGAAGCACTCGTGCACGAGCACGGTGGTGTTGAGCATGGTGCTGCGTTGGTGCGAGGCGAGACGCGCGTGGGCGATCCGTCGCAGGTCCGGATACAGCGCATCGAAAAGACTGTCGAACGCCCCTCGGTCGCCATCGCGTGCCCGACCCAACAATACGGTGATGTCGCCCATGGCTTTGATATAAGCAGGAAATCAGATGCGATGGTAGTGCCTATTCGCCATACTACAAACAGACATCGCTCGATGTGGTTGGAGAAATCGATGAAACGGTGCGGCTACCTTATGGGCCTGCTTCCCTATGGCACAGACCTCGCGAGGCTGTCCTCGCTCTCAACCGTGCTGCAGCACCTGCCGGATTGACGGCGGTCATGACCGCACCCGGCGCACACCCGACGCTGCCTGCCGACTGCGACCTGCTGGTCGTGGGCGGCGGCGTCAACGGAGCCGGCATCGCGCGCGACGCCGCCGGACGCGGCCTGAAAGTCGTCCTCGTCGAGCAACACGATCTCGCGTCCCACACCTCGTCGTCGAGCACCAAGCTCATCCATGGCGGGCTCAGATACCTCGAGTTCATGCAGTTCGGGTTGGTGCGCAAGGCGCTCGCCGAACGCGAGGTACTGCTCGGCATCGCACCGCACATCATATGGCCACTGCGCTTCGTGATGCCGCACGACTCGTCGCTGCGACCGGCATGGATGATCCGTGTCGGGCTCTTCCTCTACGATCACCTCGCGCCCCGACGCCACCTCGCAGGCTCAAGAGGCATCGACCTGCGCCGTCACCCGGCGGGTGCGGCCCTGCGCGCAGGCTTCGTCCGTGGTTTCGAGTATGCGGACGGTTGGGTGGACGATGCGCGACTCGTGGTGCTGAACGCGCTCGATGCCGCCGAGCGCGGCGCCGTGATCGCGACCGGGACCCGCTGCGACACCCTGACCGCGGCGCCGGACGGCCGCTGGCGTGCGTCGCTACAGCCGGTCGGATCGGCCGCCGTCTCTTTGACCGCCCGCGCGGTGGTCAATGCCGCCGGCCCTTGGGCCGCGCAACTGCATGACCTCGCGACGCCCGGTCCCGCGCGTCATGGTCTGCGCCTCGTGAAGGGCAGCCATATCGTCGTGCCGAAGCTCTTCGACCACCCCTACGCCTACATCTTCCAGGCCAGCGATCGGCGTATCGTGTTCGCGATCCCCTATGAGGGAGAGTTCACGCTCATCGGCACCACGGATGTCGAGCATCACGCCGATCCCGCCGCACCGCACATCGATACCGGGGAGATCGACTATCTTTGCCATGAGGCCACGCGCTATTTCCATCGGGCGGTGGCGCCTGCCGATGTGGTGTGGACCTACTCGGGTGTACGCCCCTTGCTCGAGGACGAGACCACCGATGCCCGCGCGGTGTCCCGCGACTATGCGTTGGTCCTCGACCACGATCCCGCGCCGATGCTGAGCGTCTTCGGCGGCAAGATCACCACCTACCGCGCGCTTGCCGAGGAGGCGATGACGCGCCTCGGGCCGCTGCTGCCGGCGCACTCGGGCGCATGGACAGGCGGTGCGCCGTTGCCCGGCGGCGATCTGAACGGGGATTTCGAGGCCTTCGTGATCGCGCTGCAGCGCGATTTTCCGTGGCTGCCGGAGCGTTCGACGCTGCGCATCGCCCGCGCCTATGGCAGCCGGGCGCGACGCTGGCTCGGCACCGCACGCTCACCCGCCGACCTCGGCCTCGAGATCGCACCCGGTCTTCACGAGCGGGAGCTCGAGTATCTGCGTGCATCCGAGTGGGCCTGTACGGCTGAGGATGTGCTGTGGAGACGCAGCAAACTCGGCCTGCACCTGCCGCCTGACGCTGCGCAGGCTGTGGCAGACTGGTTCGCCTCTCGCACCAAGGCGGAGACGCTTGCATGAGCCGCTACATCCTCGCCCTCGACCAAGGCACGACAAGCTCCAGATCCATGCTGTTCGACACGGACGGCCGTATCGTCGCCGTCGCGCAACGCGAGTTCACGCAGCATTTCCCGGCCCCCGGCGAGGTCGAGCACGATGCGGAGGAGATCTGGGCGACGCAGTCGGCGACCCTTGATGAGGTGATGAAGACCGCCGGCGTCACGCCGGGCGACATCGCCGCGGTCGGCATCACCAACCAGCGCGAGACGACCGTGCTCTGGGACCGCGCCACGGGGACGCCCATCGCACGCGCCATCGTCTGGCAAGACCGTCGTACAGCGGATCTTTGTGCAGAGCTGCGCGAGGCGGGTCACGAGCCGATGGTCAGCGCGCGGACGGGGCTTTTGCTCGATCCCTATTTCTCCGGCACCAAGCTCGCTTGGCTGCTTGACTCGATCCCCGGTGCGCGCGGCCGCGCCGAGCGCGGCGAACTCTGTTTCGGCACCATCGACTCCTGGCTCACCTTCAAGATCTCGGGTGGCCGTCACCATGTCACCGATGTCAGCAATGCGAGCCGTACGCTGCTGCTGAACCTCGGCACCGGGGAGTGGGACGAGCCGATGCTCGATCTGCTGCGCATCCCGCGCGCCTGCCTGCCGACCGTGCGACCGTCTTCAGCCGACGACGGCCTGCGCGCGCGCATCGGAGGCGTCGATGTCCCGCTGACCGCTCTCGCGGGCGACCAGCAGTCGGCGCTGTTCGGGCAGGCCTGCCTTGAGCCCGGCATGGCCAAGAACACCTACGGCACCGGCTGCTTCATGCTGATGCACACGGGCGCTGCGCCGCTGATGTCGAAGCATCGCCTGCTGACCACCCTCGCCTGCAGCTTGGGGCCGCTGCAGTACGCGATCGAGGGCAGCGTGTTCGTGGGCGGAGCGGTGGTCCAGTGGCTGCGCGACGGCCTCGGCTTCGTGAAGCACGCCTCCGAGATCGAGGCGCTTGCCACCAGCGTTCCCGACCACGGCGGCGTGTATGTCGTACCCGCCTTCACCGGCCTCGGCAGTCCGCATTGGGATCCGTTCGCGCGCGGCGCCATCGCCGGCATCACCCGCGGCACGACCCGCGGTCACATCGCCCGCGCCTCGCTCGAGTCGATCGCCTTCCAGAGCGCGGAGCTGCTGCAAGCCATGCAGCTCGATGCGGGGCGACCGCTGCGCGAGCTGCGGGTCGATGGCGGTGCGGCACGCAATGATTTCTTGATGCAGTTCCAGGCCGATCTGCTCGGCGTGCCGGTGGTGCGTCCGGCGATCACCGAGACCACCGCACTCGGCGCGGCCTATCTCGCCGGGCTTGCGGTGGGCTACTGGAACTCGACCGACGCGATCACCGCGCAGTGGCGTGTCGATCGGCGCTTCGAGCCGCGCCTCAGCCGCGATGAAGCCGCGGGGCGTATGCGCGAATGGGCGAAGGCGGTGGAGCGCTCGCGGGGCTGGGCGGCCGGCTGACGACCGACAACCGACGAGCGGCGCATCGGCGCGGTGCCTGTGCTGCTCGTTCGCGCCCTTCCGGTCAGGGCGTCCGCGACTCCTCGACCAACCGGCGCAGCAGCTCAAGCGGCAGTTGCCCCGGCGCAGATGCTTCGACTCCGCTGCACCAGGTGATCCGTGAACCGAAGCGGTGGCCGAGCACCCGGCTCGGGGTCCCGAGTGCGCCCATCGAGATGCCCACGAGGGGTATCGAGAGCGCACGATCAGCGCGCCAAGTGGCCTCGAGCAGCGTCGTCACATCGGCCTCCGACCGCGGCATCACCGCCAGTTTGACGATGTCCGCTCCGAGTGCGTCCATGTGCGCGAAAGCGGCGAGCAATGAATCGGACGAAGGTGTGCGCTCGAAGTCGTGCATCGACAGCAGTAGCGGTACCCGGGCGACGACACAGATCTCGCGCAGCATCGCGAGCGCATCCGGATCACTGCCCGCTTCGAAATCGACGATGTCCGCGAGACCGGCGCGCGCGACTGCACCGAGCAGGCCTGCGCGCGTGGCATCGTCCAACCCGCGATCCACGCCGCCCTCGCGCACCGCACGCAGCGTGACGAGCAGCGGTCGCCTGGGCGCTGCCGCGCGGATGACCGCAGCGGTCCCCACGAGCGCATCGCTCGCTGCACCGGCGACGCTGCCCTCAAAGTGGTCGACCCGCCATTCGAGCAGATCCGGCTGCTGCATGGCGAGCGAGGACGCCTCGGCGCCGAGCGACGCCCGGGATCGACCGACCAAGGGCGCACAGATGACCGGACCTGCGCCGGCGATCCGACCCCCGTCGCGTAGCGGGATCGTCTTCGGGGGTGGTGCTGTGTGCCGATCCATCATATCGACGCGGCTCAGGGTGCCCAGCCGAGGTGCCGCGCAAGCAGCAGGGCGCTGCGCCGATATCCGGCTGGGGTCAGGTGGATGAGATCGCCTCCCATGAGCGGAGCCGACGTCCGAGACCACGAATAAGCCGCCCCGGGGCCGCCCATGGCCTGCTGCCAATCCCAGGCGCTGCAACCGAAGGTCGCACCGACCTCGGCTTGGATCTCGTTGATCCGTTGATGGACGCGCGGATAGCGAAGCAGTTGATCGACGGACGGCATCTGTCGGCTACCACGCTTACGGCGCATGACGACACCGCGATCCGGAGGGCCGACGAGCACGCAAGTCGCCTCAGGGAACACACGGCGCATGTTCATCAGCGCACGGTCGAGCATCGCTGCATAGCGTGCGGCATCGAAGTCCCCGACCGCTTCGTTGGTGCCGAATTCGAGGATCACGGCATCGTACTGCCGTTCAAAGAAAGTCGCCGACAAGTGCTGCGGATCCGCCACCGCCCAGCCGTTGACGGTGGCGCCGGGGATGCCCATGACATCGACCACGAGGCTCGGTTCGATGACCTTGTCGACGAAGAAGCCCTGCAACGCGACCTCACCGCTGATCACCCGGATCTTGACGGTACTTAGCAGATCACCATCCTCGAAATAGAGTTCCTTCGGTGCCGCATCGTCATGCTCGCTGCTCGGCTCCAGGTAGTAGCTCCCCTCTTCGCCACCGTTGATCGACACCGCGATCTCCGCTTCGCCCGCCAGCGGCCGGTAGAGCATGCGCAAGCGCAGCGCCTCGGGTTCGCGGCTGCGGGTCCGGAGGTCCAGCCAAAGATACGCACCGGGGCCGTCGCGGCTGCGCATCTCGGCGAGCGCTGGACCGGTCGCGACCTCGGTACGCGAGACATAGGCCATCGACAACGACCAGGCAGCTCCGACACAGAACGAGCGCACCGGGATGCGCACACCGCGCCGGGCCATGTACGGTGGGATGAAGGAATTGCTGGTCTCGATACCGCCCAATCCGAGCAGGCGCTGCAGTTCATCGCCGAACGCGCCCGACGCGATGTGACTGTCGCCCCAGATCGCAAGACGGCGTATCCCCGGTCCACGGACGCCGGCGATGCCCGGTCGGAACGCCTCGACCACCGCCGGATCCCTATCCGGCGGCAGCTCGCGCAGATCACCCAGCGCATCGAGCTCGAACGGCATCACCTCCTCGTCGGAGACCGAGGGCCGACGGGTCGGCGAACGACCGCCGGTCGAGGGACAGACCAGGTCGGGGATGTCCGCCTGCGCACGCGCCGGTACCGCGATCGGCATCGACACAAGAAAGAACAGTGCGGTCGTTGCGCAGACGCTCACGGCTGCTGTCGCCGCAGCGACGATGACCAAAAAGGGCTTGGACTGTATCATCCCGCGCGGCTCAAACGCCGTCAGGTCCGGCAGGAGGCGGTAGCACTGCGGGAG
>CALGVD010000074.1 GCA_937920275.1 uncultured Pseudomonadota bacterium | reverse complement strand
CCCGTGCCGGTGAACGGCACCGCAGCGCCGCTGTCGAGCCGACGCAGCGACCACGAGGCGCCTTGCCACTCGAGTTCGTAGTCCGCTCCAGTGAGCGCACCCGCATCGGTCACAGTCGTCGAGGAGGACACCGAGCCTGTATTGTCGGTCGGAACCACCGTTCTCGGTGCGCCTACGGAAAGCAGGGCTCCGCCTGGCGCACCGAGGTAATCGATGCCTTTCTGATGCTGCGCATTGAGCGCGGAAGACAATACCGTCGCGATCCTCCCGACCTCATTGCGCGCCGGATCCAGCACCTCATCCCGGAACTCGAGCAATCCACCGAGCACGCCGCCCGAGATCGATCGTGTGACATCCTCGGTGCTACTGCCGAGCCGGAGCACCAAACGAGACCGTCCGAAATCGGCAGGATCATTGATCGTCGCGACTTTGACAGCCGTATCACCGAAAACGAGGGACTGACCGCCGCTGAGGTAGACGTTCACCGCACCGCCATCGGTACCGACCACCCTGATCGATACCTTGGCCGCGAGCTGATCAAGGAGACGGTCCCGTTGGTCCAGCAATCCGTTGGAGGCACTGTTCGCAGTAGCGCGTGCGATGCCGATGTCACGATTGAGCGTCGCAAGGTTGCCGACCAGACCATCGACGGTCGCAGCTTCGGCGACGATACGCGAATGGGTGGCGCCATCGAGATCGCGCAACCTTGAATCCAGGCCGCGTATCTGGGACACCGTAAAGTCCAGGGTCTCAACCAGACCTTGACGCGCCGTCATGGAACCCGGTTCCGTCGCCACGGCCTCGAGCGCGTTGTTGAGCCGCTGCAGCGCGTTGGACAGACCGCCGCTTGGGTCACCCAGGAGGTTCGACACCCGCGCCGCTTGACCGGCGAAGACCTCAAGACGCGCCGAATTGGACTGCGAGACACGCGATTGATCGGCCAGGAAATCGTCCACGACACGAGCGAGGCGACTGACCTCCACGCCGTTTCCGACCCAAGAGGCGCCGACAGGGGTCGACTCGCGCGCGACCAGTTCAGCACGCTGCCGGACATAACCGTCGGTATTGGCGTTGGCGATGTTCTGACCCGTGACATCCAACGCCTGCCGGAATGCCTGCAAGCCGGACATACCGCTCACGAAGAGGTTGCTCATGTGCGCTCAGGCCCCTTGCGTCGATCGGTCGCCACCAGCGACCGCGCGTCGAGCAAGCGGCCGACCGAATCGGCTACCGCGACGATTTTCTTGGCGTAACCCGGATCGGTCGCATAGCCGCCGCGATGCAGTGCGGTACCGAAAGCAAGTGCGTCATCGCCCGTGCCGCGGACCGCCTGATAGCGGCGACTGTTGCCGATCAGACGAGCATGGTCGGCGACACTCTCATCGATGCTCGAGTAGGCCCGGAACCGCTCCACCATACGCTGCGCTCGACCCTGCAACACTTCGGTGGTCGACGATGACACCGCGGGTCCGCGCCAACCGCCGGTCGCCTTGATACCGAAGAAGTTGAAGCTCACCCGACCGTCTGCTGAGCGGGGTAGATGGCGTCCCCACCCAGTCTCGAGGGCGGCTTGCGCGATCAGGTTGCGCGGGGAGACGCCGAGTTGGGCGGCCGCCTTCTCTGCAGCCGGCAGGATCGCGTCGAGGAATTCCTGTCGTGACGGCGTCTTGCC
>CALGVD010000073.1 GCA_937920275.1 uncultured Pseudomonadota bacterium | reverse complement strand
AGGTCCTGGTTGTCGAGCTCATCGTTATCGCGGGCTTTGGCGGTCGCGAACTTGTTCTCGGTGTAGCCGTCCCGCTGCGCCCAGAGCACCGACAGGCGACCTGCCACGCTATCGCTGAACGGCGCGTTCAGCGCACCCTCGACGCGCATCTTGCCGTAATTGCCGACGTCGAGCTTGGCGTAGCCGCCGAACTCGTCCTCGGGTTTACGCGAGATGAGGTTGATCACGCCGCCGGTCGCGTTACGGCCGTAGAGGGTACCCTGCGGCCCGCGTAGCACCTCGACTCGCTCGGTGTCGAAGAAGTCGAACACCGCAACCGAAGACCGGGCGAGATAGACACCGTCCTGGTGGATGGCGACGCCGGGGTCGCTGCCGACCGAGAAGTTCTCGGTGCCGACGCCGCGGATCACCACCTTGCCGATGACCTCCTTCTGGATCACGAGACCCGGCGTGAGGTTGGACAACCCGTCCGTGGACGCGATACCCGCGGCCTCCAGTTCATCACCGGAGAAGGCGGCGATCGAGAGCGGCGTGTCCTGCACGGTGCTGGAGCGCTTCTCGGCAGTGACGACCACCTCCTCGAGGACCTCCGTCTCAGCGGCCAGCGCTGGCCCGGAGGCGATGATCGAAGCGACGGTTGCGGCGACGAGCCGGGAAATCTTGCGGTGTTCCATGATCAGATCCCTCCAGATGCGGCGTTGGCCGCGTGCTACATCCCTCACGAGGAGTCTCTTGCTACCCCTCGCACCAAGTCAAGCAGTCCGCTGAACCTTTGGTTCATGGTTGTGGACAGCGAAAAAAAGATGGTGGCCGTCGCGCAACTCCCGCTTCAGCACCTTGCCGCCGATGTTGCGCGGAACGACGTCGATGAACGCTATCTCGCGCGGCGCTTTGTAGCGGGCGAGACGCTCGCGGCTGAAGGACGCGATGTCCTCCGCGAGCACCTGGCCGGCCTCGGCTGCCTCACGGAGCACCACAAAACCACGCACGCGCTCGCCCCAGTGCTCGTCGGGGACGCCGACCACACAGGCCTCACGCACCGCGGGGTGCTGCTCGAGCACGATCTCCACCTCGCGCGGATAGACGTTGAACCCGCCGGTGACGACCATGTCCTTCCTGCGGTCGACGATGTACAGGAAACCCTCGGCGTCGCGGCGCGCGAGGTCGCCGGCGCTGACCCAACCGCCGTCTCGGCTGCACTCGGCGGTCCATTCCGGTCGGTTCCAGTAGCCGTCGAAGAGATACGGCGAACGCGAGAAAAGTTCGCCCACCTCACCGTCCGGCACCTCGCTTCCGTCTGGCGCGAGCAGCCGGATCTCGTTGAGTGCGAAGGCGCGGCCGACCGACTGGCGCGTACGCAGCTGGTCCCGCGGCCTGATGTTGGTGACGATGCCGGCCTCGGTGGATCCATAGGTCTCATGGAGCAGGCCGTCACCGAAGTACTCGACGATACGTTCCTTCACCGCCTGCGGCAGTGCAGCGGCGTTGGAGATGATGGTACGCAACGAGCGTGCCGTACCCTTACGCTGGGCAAGCGTCTCGGACGGCAGCGCGAAGATAGCCTGAAAATGCGTCGGGACCATGAAGACACCGGTGAACGCGCCATCTGCGAGGCGCTCCAGGACCTGCGCGGGGTCGAAGCGCACAGCAATCTCGACGAAGCCGCCGAAATAGAGCGTGCACATGGCGAACGCAAAGCCGGCCCCGTGGGACATCGGCGCGAGCGCAAGGAAGCGGTCGTCTGGGCCGTAGCAGCCATACTCCATGGCCATTCCGTGGAAGGTCAACGCCCGGGACCGGTGCGAGATGACGATGCCCTTCGGCTGGCCGGTGGTGCCCGAGCTGTAAACGAGAGTGAACGGATGCGTCTCGTCGAAACGGGGCAGTTCGGCTTCCGCGGCCGGCGCGTGCCCTTCGATCCAGCGTTCGTAGGCGGGACCGAGCACGATCAGCCTGCCCATGCGATCGCCGAGACCGAGCGCGATCGCCTCACGCGCCACCGTTTCCAAAGAAGGGTGCACCACCATGACCGAGGGCGTGCAATCTCGGCATGCCGCCGCGATCTCTGTCGCGGGGCTGCGCGGATTCAGCGTGACGACGATGCCGCCCGCGTCGCTGAAACCGCAGAGCACCTCGGGGTACTCCGCGCAGTTGGGCGCGAGCATCGCCACACGATCCCCGAGCTTGATGCCGATCTCACGCAACGCCGCTCCGGCAAGGCGCTGCACGCGCTGGTGCAATTCGCCGTAGGTGAACTCCCTGCCCTCGCAGCGCAGCGCAGGCCGTCCAGGCTCCCGCAGACCCACCGCATGCAAGCCATCAGAGATCCGCATCGGACGGAACAGGCCGCTCACTTGACCTTGCTCCGCACGATCATCGCGCGCGCTTCCTTCGCGAGCAGCGCTTTGTAGCCGGGCAGCTTGAAGACCCGAAGGGCGTTGTCGCGCAGCAATGAGCTCTCGGATTCAGGTCGTAGGCCGAGCTCCTTCACCTCGCGCATGGCGCGCTCGGGGTCGATGACGGGCCAGTCGGTACCGAACAGCACCTTCTGTCGACCGTAGGTGTTCATGTATTGCACATAGGACGCCGGCCAGTGCTTCGGTGCGTAGGCATCGCCCGCCGTGAATACATTCTCGTGCTTCCAGCACATCGAGATCATCTCGTCGGTCCAAGGTACGCCGATGTGGATGCCGATGAGCGTGAGCTCTGGGAAATCGATAGCGACCTGGTCGAGTGTGATCGGACGGCCGACGCTCGGCAGCCGGCGCTCGCGCGAGTACACGAGGTTGTGGCCGACCTGCATCATGATGGGCACGCCGAGTTCCGCGCACTTGGCGTAGTACGGGTAGTACTTGGCATGATCGGGCGCGAGGCCGAACCAGTGCGGATACAGATGCGCCCCGACGAAGCCGAGGTCGCGGACCGCGTGCGTGAGGTCGGCGAGCCCCTTCATGCCGCGGAAAGGATCGACACCGGCGAGACCGGAGAAGCGGTCAGGCCAACGATTGCAGACCTTGGCGATGCGGTCCATCGGCAGTTCGAAGGAGCCACGCACATTCATGTCGCCCGCGCGGACCGCGATCAACAGCGACCGCTCGATGCCCGCGCGGTCCATCTTGCGAAGGTAATGGCTGACGGGCATGCCGCCCCAGTACCGCCGGTCGAGGCGCACCTGCGCTTTGAAGGTGTCGTCGAGCCCGGTCTGCCCCAGGCGCACTGCGGTGCGATCGAAAAGATTGCAGACGATATCAATGGCGCCGCTCATAGTATTTGACCCTACTCCATCGTTCACAGGTTTGCATTTACAGTTCACGTTTGTGAACCTATATTAACTCTTGACCCCACCGTAATGAGGAGATCGCCATGGCCTCGATGCCCCAGCAAGAGGACGACCGCAGCGCGATCGCTGGCGGCGCCGTCAAGTCGGCGGGCCGCGTGCTAGAGGTGCTCGAGCTGCTCGGCAATGTGCGCAAGCCGCTTTCGGCCTCCGAGATCGGCCGTCTTCTCGACTACCCGAAATCGAGCACCAACGTGCTGCTCAAGTACCTGACCAACCTCGGCTACCTGTCCTTCGACCCGGACACCATGCATTATTTCCCGTCGCTACGCGTCACCTCACTCGGCGCGTGGATCCCGGCGGCGCTGTACGGTATGGGCGATGCCGCCTCGATGCTGCAAGAGGTGCACGACGTCACCGGCGAGACGGTCACGCTCTCGATGCGCGCCGGACAGGCGATGCGATTCATCCGCGTACTGCCAGGCAGTTTTTTCATCGCGCTCAAGATGGATGAGGGTACCGTCGCGCCGCTATTCGGAACCAGCGTCGGCGCGGCCTTCCTCGCGACACGCCCACCGGCCGAAGTCGAACGTTTGGCGGAATCCGCGCGCGGCATGGCGCGCACGCGGGTCGTCCGCCAAGCGATCGACCGCACGCTCGAGAGCCTATCGCAGGTGCGCAGTACCGGCTATTCCGTGACCTTCGCGAGCCTCTTCCCCGACACGGGCGCCATCTCGATGGCCCTGCCCCCGGCCAGCGATGGCAATGTCCTCGTCCTCGGAGTGGGCGGGTTGAGCGACCGGATCCGCCGCAACGAGCGCACCATCGCCCGCGCGATCCGCTCGGCCATCACCACTCACCTGGTCGCACCGGCACGCGGATGAAGCACCTCAGCCGGGCCACCACGCATACCACCGTCCACATACGTGAAACGCCGATTTTTGTCCTTGCACAGACTTTAAACTCAAATCACTGACCGGCTGCGGCCGGCGCTGAATAAACGATCCGGAGTAAGCACCATGACCACGGCCACCGCCCTCACCAACGCAGCCATGCTCGCTCTCTACCGCACCATGGTGCGCATCAACGAGAGTGACAAGGCGGTCACCCGCGGACTCAGCGCGGGCGAGATCATGTTCCAGTACTACCCGGTCGGCGGCCAGGAGGCGATCTCCGCCGGCATCAGTGCTGCGCTGCGTCCCGACGATTTCGTGGCCACCACCTACCGCGGCATCCACGACATCGTAGCGAAGGGCACGCCGCTCGACGCCATCTTCGCTGAGCTCTACGGCAAGATGTCGGGCACCTGCAAAGGCAAGGGCGGGCCGATGCATCTGTCGGACCCTACCTCGGGCCTCATGCTCACCACGGGCATCGTGGGAGCGGGGCTGCCCATCGCCAACGGTCTCGCACTCGCTGAACAGTTGCGCGGCACCGACCGCGTCTGCATCTGCAACTTCGGAGACGGCGCGACCAGCATCGGCGCGTTCCACGAGGCGCTGAACCTCGCGGCCGTGTGGAAGCTACCGGTCATCTTCGTCTGCCAGAACAATCAGTACGCTGAGTACACCGCACTCGACGAATACACCCTCACCAAGGATTTCTCGAAGCGCGCCGCAGCCTATGAGATGGCCGGCGTGCGCGTCGACGGCACCGACCCGGTCGCCGTGCATGAGGTCGCCAAGTCCGCCGTCGCCCGCGCGCGTTCGGGCCAGGGTCCGACGCTCATCGAAGCCGTCTGCCATCGACTGCAGGGCCACTCGTTCGGCAGCGATGAGGGACACATGGATGCCGCCGCGCTCGCCACCGCCAAGGCGGTCGCCCCGGTAGCCCGCTTCCGCCAGCGACTGATCGATGACGGCATCGCGACCGATTCGTCGCTCAAGGAGATCGAAACCGCGACCCGTCATGAGGTCGATGCGGCGAGCGAGTACGCGCGTAAGGCACCGGCACCCGCCGACAGCGAGCTCTACACCGACGTGTTCGCCGACCAGACGCTGATCCCCGACCAGGTGATCGCGACCGCGCAGCCCAAGGCCGCGGTCCAGTACCAGCCCAAGTCGGATCGCATGATGACCTTCGGTCAGGCGGTCAACGAGGCGCTGGCCATCGCGCTCGAGTCCGACAAGGATGTGTTCCTGCTCGGCGAAGACATCGCAGATCCGGCGGGCGGCGTGGTGAAGACCACCTACGGGCTCTCCACGACGTTCGGCCGCGACCGTGTGCGTCCGACGCCGATCGCCGAGCAGGCGATCGTGGGCGCGGCCATCGGTGCGGCGATGGCCGGCATGAAGCCGGTCGCAGAGATCATGATCAACGACTTCCTGATGGTCTGCATGGACCAGGTGGGCAACCACGCCGCCAAGCTGCGCTACATGTCGGGCGGCAAGACCAGCGTACCGCTCGTCATCCGCACGCTCACAGCAGGCTTCGTCGGCAGCTTCGGCGCGCAGCACTCACAGTCGCTCGAGGCTTGGCTTGCGCACATGCCGGGCATCAAGGTCGTCTATCCCAGCACGCCGGCGGAGGCGAAGGGTCTGCTGCTGTCGGCGATCCATGACCCGGATCCGGTGGTGTTCTTCGAGTCGATGCGCGCCTACTTCGCGCCGGGCCCCGTGCCCGAGGGCGACTACCGGATCCCGCTCGGCCAAGCCGACATCAAACGCCATGGCAAGGA
Organism: uncultured Pseudomonadota bacterium; assembly: GCA_937920275.1. GTDB lineage: Bacteria > Pseudomonadota > Gammaproteobacteria > Steroidobacterales > Steroidobacteraceae > UBA964. The sequence continues at coordinate 32,847 of CALGVD010000073.1, read as the reverse complement.
CGTGACCATCATCACCTACGGCTGGACGGTGGGCGAGGCGCTGGCTGCCGCCGAGACGCTGTCCAAGGAAGGCGTCGACGCGGAGGTGCTCGACCTGCGCACCGTGGTCCCGCTCGACGTGTCGGCCATCCTCGAGAGCGTCGGCCGTACCAAGCGAGCCATCGTCCTGCATGCGGCCACCGAGTTCGGCGGTTTCGGCGGCGAGATCGCCAGCATCATCCACACGCGCCTGCACGGGCAGCTTGCGGCGCCGGTGGCGCGCGTGGGCGCGCGTTATACGCCGGTGCCATTCACTGCGGGGCTCGAGAACCTGCACTTCCCGCAGGCGGGCCGTGTGGTCGACGCCGCGCGCGCGATGCTGAAGCGTTGAGACCGAGACGCAGATGCCGACCACCCTGCGTATCCCGAAGGCGGCTGTGTCCATGCGTGAGGGCACCCTCGTAGCATGGCTGGTCGCGGACGGCGCCACCGTCGCCGAAGGTGAACCGCTCTACACGCTCGAACTCGAGAAGTCGACCATGGACGTCGAATCGCCTGCAGCGGGCGTGCTCCGGCAGACGGGTGTGGCCAGCACCACCTACAAGGTCGGCGAGGTCATCGGCGAGATCGGCGAAGCGGTCGCAGCGGCGACCGTCACCGAAATGCGCGCCAGTCTGCAGCGCCTGGTGCAGGTCGTCCCGTCGCTCGGGTCGGCGATGCACTCCTGGGCGCGTGCGACCGGCGCAGGGCCCTTCTTCACCTTTCCCGCCCTCGCCTTCAAGGATTACCAGCATCGCGGCAGCGACGCAGCACCGTCGATATCGGTCGCGACGGGCTACGCGGGCGAGGTGCTGCTGGAACTCGTCGAACTGCACGACGACACGGCGAGCCCTTGGCGCGAAGCGGGCGTCGGGACGCTGCTGCCATCTTTGATGGTGGAGAACCTGGATGCGGCTCTGGCCGCAGAGGCCGCCGCGGGCCACGAGTACGTGACGCGCGGCACCTACTCCTTCGGCGCACGCTTCGCGTTCGTGGATGCCCGGGCCTCGATCGGCACGCTGCTGCACATCGTGGAGAAGCAGTTCGTGCTCACGCAGCTCACGGGCGTGATGCGAGATGCCTCCGCGAACTGGGACCGGAGCTCGCTGACGGCGACGCTCAAGTAGGACCGCGGCGCTCCGCGGGCATGACGCTCAGTCGTGCCAGTGGAACGCTTCGGTGAAGAACGCCGGCGGCTTGTCGGCCGCGATGTCGAGCATCGTACCGAGGTCCGACTGCATGGCAGCGATGGCCTCAGGCTCGCCGAAGCTCGGCAGGATCCGCGACGGATCCTTGATCTCGTAGAACGAGATGACGTTCGAACCGCTCACCAGCACTTCCTTGACGCGGATGTCGAAGCGACCCCAAAGATCGTTGAACTGTGCCTTGGCGCGGTTGCGCACCCAATCGAGATAGTTGGCTTCCTGACCCGGCTTAAGGTTGAGCGCGATCGCTGCATGCTGCAGGGGACCTGCTACCGGCTTGGTCCAGCGCAGTTCCTCCGTGTAGAAGATCGGCGCGAACGAGGGATCGAGCAGCGCACCCAATCGCCCGGTCAGCATCGCGACCGCTTCCGGTGTCTGGAAGGCTTCCCCCACTGCCGCCGGCGAATCGGCGCCGTAATGGGCGATGATGTACGACCCGTTCATCAGCACAGTCTTGGAATGGATGCCGACGCGACCGAAGACCTTGGCAAGCACCGGCGCGTCATCGGCCAACCAGTCGAGGTAGGCCTGCTCGTTGCCGTCCTGGACCTTCATCTGCACGCCGATATGGTGTGTACTCATTGGTCTTCTCCCAGATGAACCTTGCGGGACGAATCCGCGACGCTCATCTTGGGCAGACAATGGTGCCGCAATCAATGCGGACGGTTCAGCCGGCTGGACGGCCGGTGCCGCCCGCCGACCCCGACCTCAGAAGTTCGGCTTGTCTGGCGAGGCGTTGAAGCGGGACACCGCCTCCTCGATGATGGTGCGCGCCGCCGCCGCATCGCCCCAGCCGCTGATCTTGACCCATTTGCCGGGCTCGAGATCTTTGTAGTGCTGGAAGAAGTGGCCGATGCGCTCCAGCCAGTGCTTGGACACCTGACCGATGTCGTGGACATGGCTGTAGCCGTTGAAGACCTTGTCGACGGGCACGGCGAGCAGTTTCTCGTCGGAGCCGGCCTCGTCCTGCATCATCATCACGCCCACCGGACGGCAGCGGATGACCGACCCGGGCACGAGCGGCAGCGGCAGGATGACGAGCACATCGGCCGGATCGCCGTCGCCGCACAGCGTGTGCGGGATGTAGCCGTAGTTGCAGGGGTAGCGCATCGGCGTCGAGAGGATGCGGTCGACGAAGATCGCGCCGGTCGCCTTGTCCACCTCGTACTTGACGGGTTCGGCGTCCTTCGGGATCTCGATGATGACGTTGACGTCGTTCGGGACGTCCTTGCCGGTGGGCACGAGGTCGAGGGCCATGCGCAACTCCTTCTGCGGACGATAGGCGGGGCCACCCCCGCCGGCGAGATTATGGCAGCGGTGGCCGCGCTTCGCCGGGGAACAGCACCACCACCTTGTGGGCGGGATCGCGCTTCCAGTCGGTTTCCTTCAACAACCAGATGGTGATGAACTCGGCGATCGTCTTCCGCGCGGCCTCCTCGGCGAGCCCGCGGTAAGCGTCTCCGGAGGCGCGCGCCGCCAGTGTCGGGGTCATCGATCGCTGCAGCGCCTCGAGGTTCTCTTCCTTGTTGAAGCGCGCCCAGCCGGCCCGGGTGTATTTCTCCATGAGCGTGGTGTCGAAGGCCACGGGCAGCGAGGGCTTGATGGCGGGGGCTCGGGCGATGGCGGTGAGGCCACGGACCTCGATCGGCCACTCGCGGGCCATCTCGATATGGAACCGGTAGGTCACGGGGACCTGGATCTGCGACACCGTGGTGCCAAGATCGATGCCCCAGAAGTCGCGCGAGTCCTCGCGGGTGAAGCGTTCAAGCGCACGCACGGTCGCGACCTCGAGCAGACCGCCCCGGGTGCGCATGACGATAGGTTTCTCGGGCGCGACGATGCTGCTGCGGACCTCGCGCTTGTCGCCATCGAGGCGCTGCGCAAGCCAGCCGAGGCCGAGCGCGATCGCCGCCGCCGCGATCACGATTCCGATCATCCCGCCACGCAACCCGCCTGCCATCAGACCGACCGCGAGATCAGTTCTTTCATGATCTCGTTGGTGCCGCCGTAGATACGCTGTACGCGCGAGTCGGCGAACATGCGGCAGACGAGGTACTCGTTCATGTAGCCGTAGCCGCCGTGCAACTGCACGCATTCGTCGATGACCTGCTGCTGCATGTCGGTGACCCAATACTTCGCCATCGAAGCCGTCTCGTTGTCGAGCTTGCCCTGCATCAGCTTCACGATGCAATCATCGACGAACACCCGCGCGACGCGCGTGATGGTCGCGCACTCGGCGAGCTTGAAACGGATGTGCTGCATCTGGCCGATGACCTGACCGAAGGCCTTCCGCTCCTTCACATACTTCGAGGTTTCGGCGACCGCACCTTCCATCGCGCCGACGCCGCAGAGTGCGATGACGAGGCGCTCGTAGGGCAGATCGCCCATCAACTGATACATCCCGAGGCCTTCCTCAGCCCCGAGGCGGCAGTCCGCGGGCACGCGCACATCCTCGAAGAAGAGTTCGGCGGTGTCCTGCGCCGGCATGCCCATCTTGTCGAGCACACGGCCGACGCGGTAACCGGGCAGGTTCTCCGTCTCGACCATGATCAGCGACAGGCCGCGCTTGCGGTCTTCGGTGTTGGTGCGCGTGACCAGCATCAGCAGCGAGGCCTGCCCGCCGTTGGTGATGAATATCTTTGAACCATTGATGCGGTAGTGATCGCCCTCGAGCACGGCGCGGGTGCGGATGCCTTGCAGGTCGGACCCGGCGCCCGGCTCGGTCATGGCGATCGCGCCGATCAGTTCGCCGCGCGCCATCCGCGGCAGCCAACGCTGCTTCTGCGCCTCGGTGCCGTAGTTGGCGACATAGTGGGCGCACATGCTGTGGACGCCCTGCCCGAAGCCCGAGAGGCCCCGACGGGACAGTTCTTCATAGAACACGACCTCGTGGCGGAAATCGCCGCCGCCGCAGCCGTATTCCGCCGGTAGATCGAGGCAGAGGAGCCCGGTCTCGCCTGCCTTGTGCCAGATCTCCTTGCCGACCCCGTGCTGCGCCCGCCACTTCGGGTCGTTCGGCACCATCTCGGCCTCGACGAAACGGGAGACGGTCTCGCGGAAGACCGACAGATCATCATCCATCCAAGGGGACACATACGGCAGCATCGATCAGACTCCTACACACATTGGATCGTAGAAAACGTCGATAAACGATACCATTGTGGCCTTATGTCCGCATCCGTAGTATTCCTGCAACATTCCAGAGCGCTGCTCGTCCCCGTGGCCCTCCTCATCGGCCTCCTCAGCGCAGCGCTGGGTGGGTCGACCGTAGCCCAGGCGGCAGAGGCCGGACGCCCCAAGACCTGCCTCGTACTGAGCGGCGGCGGCGCCCGCGGCGCGGCACATGTCGGCGTGCTGAAAGTCCTCGAGGAACTGCGCGTCCCGATCGACTGCGTGGTCGGCACCAGCATGGGATCGATCGTCGGTGCATCGTATGTCTCCGGGACGACGACAGCCGAGATGGAAGACGCCCTGCGCACCGCCAACTGGGACATCGTCCTCGGCGACGAACCGGCGCGCGCACGGCGATCCTGGCGCAGCAAAGAGCTCGAGCGTGAGCGCGCCATCGGCGCAGAGATCGGAGTCGGCACGCGCGGCGCGCTGCTGCCGGGCGGGGCTGTCATCGGTCAGCAGCTCGAGGGCTTTCTGCAGCTGCTGCTCGGGCCGCCGGTGACCCGCGCCAGCTTCGATGAACTCCCCATCCCGTTCCGCGCCATCGCGACGGACATCACCACGGGCAAGATGGTCGTGCTCGACAAGGGCAGTCTCAATGCCGCCGTGCGCGCCAGCATGTCGGTCCCGGGCGCCTTCGCGCCGCAGGAGATCGAGGGTCGCTTGCTGGTCGATGGCGGGCTGGTCCGCAACCTCGGCATCGACATCGCAAGGAACATGGGCGCCCGCAGGATCATCGCCGTGAACCTCGGCACCACGCTGATGCCGCGCGAGCAGGTGGAGTCGTTGGTGGGCGTGACCTCGCAGATGATCAACATCCTCACCGACCAGAATGTGAACACCTCGCTCGCCGAGCTCCGACCCGAAGATGTGCTGGTGACACCCGAACTCGGCGACTACAGCGCCGCCAATTTCAAGGAAGCATGGACCACCGTCGAGATCGGCGAGCGCGCGGCGCGCCAAGTCGCAGACCGTCTGGCACGGTTCGCAGCGCCCGAGGCCGAATGGCAGGCCTGGCGTGCCGCCCATCTGCCGACCCGCAGCGTGGTCGCACCGGAGTCGGTGGCCGTACGGCTCGATACCTCCGGCTTGAAACATGTCGACCCTGCAAGCGTCGAGGCGGTGTTCGCCGCGGTCCGCGATACGGCACCCCCGGCCGAGCTCATCGACCGCGCGGTCGAAGCGCTGTATGCCACCGACGATTTCCAGCAGGTGACCCTGCGCACCGAGTCGCGGGCGGGAAAAGACAGCGTGATCATCGAACCCAAGGAGAAATCCTGGGGCCCGAATTACCTGCGTTTCGGCACGACGCTCAGCACCGATCTCGAGGGCGAGAGCGGCTTCAACCTCTACGGCGACCTGCGCGTCACCTGGCTCAACCGCAAAGGCCTTGAGTGGCGTTCGTCGGTCGCAGTCGGCGATGTGATGGGCGTACGCAGCGAGCTGCTGCAGCCGGTCGACCTGCAGCGTCAGTGGCTCGGCAGCGTCTATGTCGATGCCCGTCGCCGGGTAGATACCCTGTACCTCGATGACGAAGCGGTCGCCACCTACCGCAACTCGGTGCTGCGGACCGGCGTCGGCGTGCGCAGCCGATTCTTCACGGACTCCGAGGTGCTCTTCGCGGTGCAGCGGTCGTGGTACGACCTGCGCCGCCAAAGCGGCATCGACTACGGTACCAACACGCAGACCGGTACCGCGGCGCTGCTGCGCTACACCGTCGATCGCCTCGATGACTGGGACTTCCCGCGCTCCGGGCGCTTCCTGAGCGCGTCCTACGAGCAATCCTTCGATGTCTTCGGCGACGATGTCCCCTATCGCAAGGGCAGCGTGGAATTGCAGCAAGCCTTCGGACGAGACCGGCACAGCCTCGCCCTCTCGGCGCGGCATGGCAACGCCTTCGGCAGCACCCTACCGCTCGTCGAGGCCTTCACTCTCGGGGGCTTCCAGAATCTCTCCGGTTTCGGCGATCGCCAGTTCCAGTCCAATCGCGCGAGCTTCGGCCGTGCCGTCTACGCGTACCAGATCGGCGCAAGCGGCGCGGTGGTCAAAGGCTTTTATGCCGGCGGTTCGCTGGAGGTCGGTGAGGTGTCCGAACGGCTCAATGTCGCCTCGCCGACGGTCAATGTCCTTGAGATCGGCCGGAAACGCGAATGGGTGATGGCGGGGTCCGCCTTCCTCTCGACCGACACTGCGCTCGGCCCGCTTTACCTCGCTGTGGGGATCGGCGAAGGCGGAGAGCGCGCCTACTACCTATTCCTTGGTCGACCCTGATCTGGTCGACCCTGATCTGGTCGACCCACGCCGGCCAGCGGCGGCGCGACCCGAGACGACGCTGCGCAAGTGGGCGCGGAACGGCGTCCCGAGTTCCGGATGCGCGAGCGCATAGGCGACCGTCGCCTGCAGATAGCCTAACTTGCTGCCGCAGTCATAGCGCCGACCCTCGAACCGATGGGCGTACACCGCCTCATCGCCCAACAAGCGCGAGATGCCGTCGGTGAGTTGGATCTCGCCACCGGCGCCGCGGCCGATGCGCGCCAGATGGTCGAACACCCGCGGCATCAAGAGATAACGCCCGACGACCGCCAGCGTCGAGGGCGCCTGCGCGGGTTTCGGCTTCTCGACGATCGCGGTGATGCGCTGCGTCACGCCCCGGCCCTGGGTCGCCACGATGCCGTATCGGTCGGTCTCCGCGCGCGGCACCGTCTGGCAACCGATCACGCTGCCGCCACGCGCGGCGTGCACCGCCGCCATCTGCGCGAGCACCGGCGTCTGTGCATCGATGAGATCGTCGGCGAGATGAACGAAGAACGGCTGATCGCCCACCGCCGGTCGTGCGCAAAGCACGGCATGACCGAGCCCGAGCGGCGCCGGCTGGCGGATGTAGATGCAGGTCGCGTAGCTCGGCAGCACGCTGCGCAGCTGACGCAGCAGCTCGGACTTGCCCTGACGGCGCAGCAGCCCCTCCAGTTCCTGGTCGGAGTCGAAGTGGTCCTCGATCGCCCGCTTGGAGGCACCGGTGATGAACACCAATCGCCGGGCACCGGCGGCCAACGCCTCCTCCACCGCGTACTGGATCAGTGGCTTGTCGACCACCGGCAGCATCTCCTTCGGGCTCGCCTTGGTGGCGGGCAAGAATCGCGTACCGCGGCCCGCCACCGGGAACACGGCCGTCTCGATCAGCGCACGGTTTCTCATCCGCCCATTGTATCGCGCCTTCTACCGCAAGTTCGGCCGGCGCTCAGGGACCGATGAGGATCTCCGGTGGCAGGTCATCCGGGGCCGAGACGGGTCGTGGCAGCGGGCGTGCGACGGGACCTGCGCGGGTGACCGCTCGTCCCGCAGGCGGGGCTTTACCGCTGTGGACGCCCCCCGCCGAACGCTCGGTCACACCGGCCGGTACCACGACGCGCAACCGTGCACGGTTGCGTTCGATGGTTTTAGGACCGATACCGCGGATCAGCGCGAGTTCGTCCACAGATCGGAACGGACCGTGGCGCTGACGATGCTCGATGATGGCTCGGGCGCGAGCCTCGCCGATGCCGGAGAGTTCCCGCGACAACGTCGCCACATCAGCGGTGTTCAGGTCGACGCCTTGGGCTGGGCTCGGCGGCGCGGAGAACACCAAGCCGAACGCGAGCAGGAGCGTGACAAGCAAGGCCCGAGATGCGGCGGGAACGGGAAGCAGCATGGGTCGATCCTCCGTGGGAGAGATCGACAGGCTAAGGGATGAGACACCTGATACCCGAGCGCCCAATCGGGTGCGAACCACCAGAAATGGGTGATTTCGTTACGGCGTACCGCCGGGATCAGTCGCGGATCGGCCGGTCTATGCCTTCATTGACGCGCTCGCGCAGGTCTTTGCCCGCTTTGAAGTGCGGCACATGCTTGCCCGACAAAGCGACCGTCTCGCCGGTCTTGGGGTTTCGCCCCTGCCGCGGCGGCCGAAAATGCAAAGAAAAACTGCCGAAACCCCGGATCTCGATGCGCTCGCCGGCGGCCAAGGCATCGCTCATGATCTCAAGCATCTGCTTGAGCGCGAGTTCGACATCCTTCGCCGGCAAGTGCTTCTGCTTGGCGGTGATCAGTTCGATGAGTTCGGATTTCGTCATGCCATGCCCCGCGCGCTAAGGCCTGAACCGCCCACAGAACGCCGCACCCCCTCCAACGGAAGGGGTGCGGCCCCGGTCAACCCTTGTCTGCGTCCGTGCGGATCTGCGCCTTCAGCAACTCGCCGAGGCTGGTGCCTGAGACGGCAGGACCCTGATCCGAGCGGTAGCTCTGCATGGCCTCGGCTTCCTCGTGGGCTTCCTTGGCCTTGATCGAGAGCGAGATGGAGCGCGTCTTGCGGTCGACGCCCATGAACTTCGCCTCGACCTCATCACCCACGCCCAAGAACTGGCGGGCATCCTCGACGCGGTCACGACCGATGTCCGAGGAGCGCAGCTGCCCCTCGATGCCGTTGCCGAGGTCGATGATCGCGCCACGCGCGTCGACTTCCTTGACCACCCCGCGCACGATGCTGCCCTTCGGGTTGTCGGAGATGTAGCCGGCGAACGGGTCCTTCGCGAGCTGCTTGATGCCGAGGCTGATGCGCTCGCGCTCCGGGTCGATGGCGAGGACCATGGCCTCGATGGTCTGGCCCTTCTGGAAGCTGCGCACGGCCTCCTCGCCCGGGATGTCCCAGGAGATGTCGGAGAGGTGCACGAGACCGTCGATGTTGCCCGGCAGCCCGATGAAGATGCCGAAGTCGGTGATGGACTTGATCTGGCCGGAGACGTTGTCGCCGCGGTTGTTGTTCTCGGAGAAATCACGCCACGGATTGGAGGCGCATTGCTTGAGACCCAGGCTGATACGACGCCGCTCTTCGTCGCAGTCGAGCACCATGACCTCGACCTCCTGCCCGGTCTGCACGACCTTGGCAGGGTTGACGTTCTTGTTGGTCCAATCCATCTCGGAGACGTGCACCAGACCCTCGACGCCGTCCTCGATCTCGACGAACGCGCCGTAGTCGGCGATGTTGGTGACCTTGCCGAACACGCGGGTGTTGGGCGGGTAACGACGGCCGATGCTCTCCCAGGGATCGGCGCCCAACTGCTTCAGCCCGAGGCTGACGCGCGAACGCTCGCGATCGAACTTGAGGATGCGCACCTCGACCTCATCGCCCACCTTGACCACTTCCGAGGGATGCTTGACGCGTTTCCAAGCCATGTCGGTGATGTGCAGCAGGCCGTCGATGCCGCCGAGGTCCACGAACGCACCGTAGTCGGTGAGGTTCTTGACGTTGCCGCGGACCACCGCGCCTTCCTGCAGGTTGTCCATGAGCGCGCTGCGCTCGGCGGAGAACTCTTGTTCGACGACCGCACGACGCGAGACCACGACGTTGTTGCGCTTCTGGTCGAGCTTGATGACCTTGAACTCGAGCGGCTTGTTCTCGAGGTAGGCGGTGTCACGGACCGGACGCACATCGACGAGCGAACCGGGCAGGAACGCGCGGACATGCTCGATCTCGACGGTGAACCCGCCCTTGACGCGACCGGTGATGATGCCGGTGACGATCTCGGAATTGTTGAAGGCTTCTTCGAGGCGCGTCCAGGTGCGCGCACGCTTGGCTTTTTCACGCGACAAGCGGGTCTCGCCGGTGCCGTCCTCGACGGATTCGAGCGCGACCTCCACGGTGTCGCCAGCCTTGACTTCGATCTCACCACGCTCGTTCTTGAACTGCTCCACCGGGATCACGGCCTCGGACTTCAGTCCGACGTTGATGATCACCATGTCGGCGCCGACCTCCACCACGAAGCCGGCGAGGATCTGCCCCGGACGGATGCGTTGATTGGCGAGGCTCTGTTCGAACAGTTCAGCAAAGGTTTCGGTCATTTCGTCTCTCGTGCGACGCCCGAAAGCGCCGCGGGGTAATGCCCACTCGCCACCTGCCGTGGACCGCGGGAAGGGTTGATCAAAAGACCCCGCATCCTTGCGGGACCACCATCAAAATCCGATCGACTTCGCAGAGGGTCAGCGCCACAGGGCGCGCGCACGTCCGAGTTCGATCACCCGTTCGACGATCGCCTCCACGGCAACACCGGTGGAATCGATCACGAACGCGTCGGACGCAGGCCTGAGCGGTGCAACGCTGCGGGTCGAATCCCGCAGATCCCGCTCGGCGATCTCCCGCGAAAGGGCGGCAAGACTAACAGCGGAATCCTTGTCTTTCAACTGGTTATAGCGACGAAGGGCCCGTTCGTCCGGGGTCGCCGTCAGGAAGATCTTCAGCGGGGCTTCGGGGAAGACCACCGTGCCCATGTCGCGGCCATCGGCGACCAGCCCGGGCGGCTCGGCAAAGCTCCGCTGGCGCGCCAGCAAGGCGGCCCGTACCTCAGACCAGGCGGCGACCCGGGAAGCCCCCTGCCCGGTCTGCTCCGCCCGGACGAGGCTCGTGACCTCCTGTCCATCCAGCATGATCCGTTCGTCGCCCTGCGCGGTCACCGCGAACACCACCGCCATCCGGGCCGCCACCGCAGCATGGCCCGGCCGATCATCCGGGCCGAGACCCGCCCGAGAGCCGGCGACCGCCGTCAGCCGGTAGAGCGCTCCACTGTCCAAAAGGTGCCAGCCGAGGCGCGTCGAGAGCCTCCGGCAGACGGTGCCCTTGCCGGACCCTGAGGGCCCGTCCACCGCCAATACCGCAACCGGACCCTCCACCATTCCGCTGTCCTCAACCCGCCCGCAAGCCGAGTCCGGCTGAACGGGCGAGATCGGCGAACCCGGGGAAGGAGGTGGCGACATTGGCGACATCGTCGATGAGAATCTCGCCGGCCGCCTGCAGCGAGGCGACCGCGAAGGCCATCGCGATGCGGTGATCGCCGTGGCTGTCGATCCGACCGCCGCGGAACACTTCGCCGGTCGTCGGGCGCCCCGCGAGGCGCATGCCATCGTCCCGTAACTCGTGCTCGACGCCGAGCGCGGCGAGCCCAGCGGCCATCACCGCAAGGCGATCGCTCTCTTTGACCCGCAACTCCTCGGCGCCGCGCAGCGACGAGGCGCCTTCGGCGCAGGCCGCCGCGATGAAGAACACCGGGAACTCATCGATCGCGAGCGGGACGAGTTCCAAGGGCACTTCGATGCCGCGCAACCGTGCCGGACGCACGGTCAGCGTTGCGATCGGCTCCGGCCCCTCGCCCCCCTGTTCTTCCACGGTGATGTCGGCTCCCATCGCGCGCAAGATATCGAGCAGACCGGTACGGGTGGGATTGAGCCCCACGTTCTCGAGCACGAGGCTCCCCTCGCGGGCGATGCTGCCGGCCACCATGAAGAACGCCGCCGAAGAGAAATCGCCGGGCACCGCGATACGAGCGCCCTGCAAAGCCTGACCACCCCGCAGCGTCGCGGTCGCGCCGGCACGCCGTAGCTCGACGCCGAAACCGCTCAACATGCGCTCGGTGTGGTCGCGGGTCACCGCAGGCTCCGTCACCCGCGTCTCGCCCTGTGCATAGAGCCCGGCGAGCAGCACCGCCGATTTCACCTGTGCGCTCGCCACCGGCAACGGGTAGTCGATGCCGTGCAAGCCGACACCCCCGCGCAGGCGTACCGGAGGACGCCCGTCCAGCGTGTCGAGGTGGGCGCCCATCAATCGCAGCGGCGCCGCGGCACGCTCCATCGGTCGACGCATCAACGATCGATCCCCGATCAGCGTCGAATCGAAGGCTTGCCCCGCGAGCAGACCCATGAACAGCCGCATCGCCGTCCCGGCGTTGCCCATGTCGAGCGGTTGCGAGGCCGCGCGCAGGCCATGCAAGCCCACGCCCTGCACCACCACTTCGCGCGGCGCGGGGCGCGCGATCTGCACGCCCAGCGCACGCAGTGCGCCGAGCGTCGCAAGGCAGTCCTCGCTGTCGAGGAATCCGCTGATGCAGGTCTCCCCTTGCGCGATGCCGCCGAGCATCAAGGCGCGGTGCGACACGGACTTGTCGCCGGGGACCCGCAGCCGACCGTGCACCGTCGTCGTCGGCGACACACGCCATGATGGAGGGTCGGCGACTGCGTTCATGGGTTCGATGGCGACTGGGCGACGGAGGTGTGTATGGATCGGTGCAGCGTTCAAAGAACCGCGCGCGGGTAGGACCCGAGCACGCGGTAGAGCGAGGCGCGATCTTTGAGGAGGAGGAGCGCCTTGGCGACATGGGGGTCTTCGGCATGCCCCTCGAGGTCGATGAAGAACACATAGTCCCACTTGCGTCGCTGCGAGGGGCGCGACTCGATGCGGCTGAGGCTCACGCGGTGACGGGCGAGCGGCTCGAGCAGGCGGTGCAAGGCGCCAGGGGCCTCGGTATGGCCCGTGGACAAGAGCAGCGTGGTGCGGTCTTGGCCACTCGGACCGAAGCTGCGCCGACCGACCACGAGGAAGCGCGTGGTGTTGTCCGGGCGATCCTCGATGTCCGAGGCGAGCACTTCGAGGCCATAGACCTCGGCCGCCGTGGTGCCGGCGATCGCCGCCGTACCGCGCTCATCGCGGGCGCGCCGCGCCGCCTCGGCGTTGCTCGACTCCGGGATGCGCTCCGCTTCGGGCAGGTGCTCGTTGAGCCACTCACGGCACTGCGCGAGCGATTGCGGATGACTGCAGACGCGTTTGACCTCGCGCAACGATTTCATCCGGCCCATGAGATTCTGGCGGATGCGTAGTTCCACTTCCCCGCATATGAGCAGCGGCGAACTCAGGAAACGATCGAGCGTGTGGTTGACGCTGCCCTCGGTCGAGTTCTCGATCGGCACCACGCCGAAATCGGCATGCCCCGCTTCGACCTCGCGGAACACCTCGTCGATGGACCCCAACGCGAGCGCACGGGCCGAGTGCCCGAAATGCTTGTAGACCGCGGCCTGGGAGAACGTCCCCTCCGGCCCGAGGAACCCGACCTTGAGGGGTTCTTCTTGGGCGAGGCAGGCCGACATGATCTCGCGGAACAAGCGCACGACCTCCTCGTCACGCAGCGTGCCCTCTGCGCGCGCCGCCGCATTGCGCTCCAACGCCATCCGCAACACCTGCGACTCACGCTCCGGGCGGTAGAAGTCGACGAGCCGTCCTTGTTTGCCTTTGGAGACCCCGACCTCGCGCGCCAAGCGCGCACGCTCGTTGAGCAGCGCGTGAAGTTCACGGTCGACCGCATCGATACGCCCCCGCAGGCTTTCGATCCCCGCGCGCGGCACCGGCGCATCAGCGCCGACGGGCTTCGCGCCGGGCTTGAGCGCCCGCTTGACCGCCCGCTTGGGGGTCGCCTTGGCGGCGGGCCGGGACGCAGATCTACGGGTTCGGATGGCCATGATCGCTCGGACGGAGTGGCTGAAGACGCGTGCCGAAGAGTACCGCGGCGAGGAGGTGATTGCGAACCGGGGCGCCCATGGAGCGCAGCCTCAACCGTACCGACGCTGGAACTCGCGCATGAACGCGACCAACGCCTCCACCCCGGCCATCGGCATGGCGTTGTAGATCGAGGCCCGCATGCCACCCTGCAGTCGATGGCCCTCGAGGTTGACGAGACCCTCTGCCGCTGCCAAGGCGCAGAACGATCGCTCGAGGGCGGCATCAGCGACCCTGAACGGCACATTCATCCACGAGCGGCAGTCGGGCGCGACAGGGCTGCGGTAGAAGCCTGAGTGATCGATGAAATCGTACAACCGCTGTGCCTTGGCACGGTTGCGCTCGCCAATCGCTTCGAGTCCACCCTCGCCCTTCAGCCACTGGAACACGAGGCCGGCGATGTACAGACCGAAGGTGGGCGGCGTGTTGAGCATCGAGCCTTCTTTCGCCATCAACGCGTAATCCCAGATCGGCGGTGTACCGGAGCGGGCGTGACCGATGAGATCGTCGCGCACGATCACGATCACGAGACCCGCAGGCCCGATGTTCTTCTGCGCGCCTGCATAGAGGAGCCCGAATCGCGACACATCGAGCGGCCGCGACAATATGGTCGATGACAGATCGGCCACCAGCGGGATGGCACCCGTGTCCGGGATATAGGGGAACTCGACCCCGCCGATGGTCTCGTTGGGCGTGTAGTGGGCATAGGCCGCACCGGGGGTGAACCGCAGGCTATCCGCGCTCGGCACGGTGGTGTAGCCGGAGGCGGACTCCTCCGCGACGGTGTTGACGGTGCAGAACCGCCGCGCCTCGGCGATCGCTTTGCCCGACCAGATGCCCGTGTCGAGGTAATCGACGACCGCCCCTTCGGAGGCGAGGTTCATGGGCACCGCGGTGAACTGCCCGGTCGCGCCACCCTGCAGGAACAGCACGCGGTAGCCGCTCGGGATGCCCATCAGGCTGCGCAGATCCGTCTCGGCTTGCGCGACCATCGAGACGAAGGCCTTACCGCGATGGCTGACCTCCATCACCGACATGCCGCTGCCTTGCCACTCGAGCATCTCGTCCCGTGCCTGCTCGAGCACGGGCAAAGGCAACACCGCCGGACCGGCAGAGAAGTTGAAGACGCGCAAGACCGAGCGGCCTATCCGCGATCAGTGGGCAGCCGGCGATGCGCCGTCATCGCCCGCGACCAGCGACGGAAGTTCGCCCTCCGGCAACTCGACCTCGCCGCCGAGCGAACCGATGGATTCGACACCGGCGAGCCGCTCACCGTCATCGAGTCGTATGAGGCGAACGCCCTGGGTGTTGCGCCCGACGATCGAGACTTGGTCGACCGGCGTGCGCACCAGAGTGCCGCTCGAACTGATCAGCATGATCTCCTCGTCCGTGCGCACCTGCAGCGCCGCGACCATGGCACCGTTGCGCTCGGTGGTCTGCAGCGCGATGACACCCTGACCACCCCGACCGTGCGAGGGGAAATCTTCGAGCGGTGTGAGTTTGCCGTAGCCGTTCTCGGAAGCCGTGAGGATCAGGCCGTCGCCGACCACGACCAGCGAGATGAGCCGTTGGCCGTCGCCGAGACGGATGCCGCGGACGCCGGTCGCATCGCGACCCATCGGCCGGACCTCGGATTCATTGAAGCGGATGGCCTTGCCGTCGCTCGAACAGAGCAGCAGATCGCGTTGTCCGTCGGTGAGACCGACGCCGACCAGACGGTCGCCGTCGCGCAGGTCGACGGCGATGATGCCCGAAGGCCGCGGCCGGGAATATGCGGACAACGGCGTCTTCTTGACGGTGCCGTGACTGGTCGCCATGAACACGAAATGCTCGTCGTCGAACTGCTTCACGGCGAGCACGGCGTTGATCCGTTCGCCGTCTTCGAGCGGCATCAGGTTCACGAGCGGTTTGCCGCGCGCATTGCGGCCCGCCTGCGGCAACTCGAACACCCGCAGCCAATAGACGCGGCCGCGGTTGGAGAAGCAGAGCAGCGTGTCGTGGGTATGGGCCACGAACATCTTCTCGATGAAATCTTCGTCCTTGACGGTGGTGGCGGCCTTGCCGCGTCCGCCACGGCGCTGCACCTGGTATTCGGTGAGCGGCTGGCTCTTGGCGTATCCGGCGTGCGAGATCGTGACCACCACATCCTGCGGCTCGATGAGATCCTCGGTGGCGAGGTCGATGTGGTCGCGGTTGATCTCGGTGCGACGGGCATCGCCGTACTCGTCTCGGATCGCGATGAGTTCGTCGCGCACGACTTCGCGCAGACGCTCGGCCCGCGCGAGGATGTCGGAGAGATCGGCGATGCGCGCGAGCAGTTCAGCGTATTCGCTGGTGATCTTGCCCTGCTCGAGGCCGGTGAGGCGGTTGAGGCGCATGTCGAGGATGGCCTGCGCCTGCGCGTCGCTGAAACGGTAGCCCCCTTCGGGCAAGAGACCGAAGCCGATCGCCAGATCGCGCGGACGGGTGGAGACACCCTCGGCGCGCGCGAGCAGCGCGGGCACACCGCCCGCATCCCAACTGCGCCCGAGCAGCGCCGCCTTCGCCTCGGCGGGCGACGGCGAGGCTTTGATGGCAGCGATGACCTCGTCGATGTTGGCGAGCGCGACCGTGAGCCCCTCGAGCAGGTGGGCACGCTCGCGCGCCTTGGCGAGATCGAACACCGTGCGCCGCGTGACGACCTCGCGGCGGTGACGGATGAAGGCCTCGAGCATCTCCTTGAGACCGAGCAGCCGCGGCTGCCCATCGACCAAGGCGACCATGTTGATGCCGAAGACGGTCTCGAGCGGCGTCTGGGCGTAGAGGTTGTTGAGCACCACCTCGGCGTTCTCGCCGCGGCGCAGCTCGATGACGATACGCATGCCGTCTTTGTCGGACTCGTCGCGCAAGCCGTCGCTCGCGATGCCTTCGATCAGTTTGTCGCGGACCAGGTCCGCGATGCGTTCGATGAGCCGCGCCTTGTTCACCTGATAGGGAAGCTCGGTGACCACGATGGCCTGCCGGTCGCCCTTGCTGCCGACCTCTTCGAAGTGCGTCCGGCCACGGATCGAGAGTCGACCGCGGCCGCTCTTGTAGGCGGTGGCGATCTCTTGCGCACCGTTGATGATGCCCGCGGTCGGGAAGTCGGGGCCCGGCACATGCTGCATGAGCGCCGCGAGCGACACCGCCGGATCGTCGATCACGGCGACGCAGGCGTTGATGATCTCGGTGAGGTTGTGGGGCGGGATGTTGGTGGCCATGCCCACGGCGATGCCCGCCGACCCGTTGACCAGCAGGTTCGGGTAACGCGCCGGCATGACGCGAGGCTCGGTGAGCGATTCGTCGTAGTTCGGGACGAAATCGACGGTCTCGCGGTCGAGGTCCGCAAGCAGTTCCCCGGCGATGCGCGACATGCGCACCTCGGTGTACCGCATCGCCGCGGGCATGTCGCCATCGACCGAACCGAAATTGCCTTGGCCGTCGACCAGTAGGTAGCGCATGGAGAACGGCTGCGCCATGCGTACGATGGCGTCGTACACGGCGTTGTCGCCATGCGGGTGGTACTTACCGATGACATCGCCGACGACGCGGGCGGATTTCTTGTAGGGTTTGTTGTAGTCGTTGCCGAGTTCGCGCATGGCGTAGAGTACCCGGCGGTGCACGGGCTTCAGGCCGTCCCGCACATCCGGCAACGCCCGCCCGACGATGACGCTCATCGCGTAATCGAGGTAGGACTGCCGCATCTCGTCTTCGAGGTTGACGGGAACGACTTCGCGTGCGAGCTCACTCATTCGTTTGAGGCCGTTTTGCAGCCGAAAACCCGGCAAAAGATAGTACCATAAACACCTGTTCCACGCCCGCTCTCCAGAGGCCATAAATGCCACCTGAACCCGTCGTCGCCGGAGTCGCTGTCGACCCTGCCGAAGTCGCCAAGTTCGACGCCGTCGCCCACCGCTTCTGGGACCCTGACGGTGAGTTCAAACCCCTGCATGCGCTGAACCCGATGCGCGCCGGGTTCGTCGCCGAACGCTGCCGACTCGAGGGTGCGAAGGTCGTCGATGTCGGTTGTGGCGGCGGCCTGCTCGCCGAGGCGCTTGTCCGGCGCGGCGCGCGGATGTCGGGGATCGATCTCTCCGGCGCCATGATCGAGGTCGCACGCCTGCACGCCGAAGGCGCAGGCCTCACCATCGACTACCGCCAGCGATCCGCCGAATCGCTCGTGGCGGAGGCCGCCGGCAGCTTCGATGTCGTGACCTGCATGGAGATGCTCGAGCATGTGCCGGATCCCGCATCGATGGTGGGCACGCTCGGCGCATTGCTGCGCCCGGGTGGCGATCTCTTCCTCTCGACGCTCAACCGCACGCCCAAGGCATTCGCCGTCGCGATCGTCGGCGCCGAGTACCTCGCCCGTCTGCTGCCGCGCGGCACCCACGAGTACGCGAAGTTCATCCGCCCCTCGGAGATCGCCGCGGCGGCCCGCCACCACGGCCTCGAATGCCTCGAGATCGCCGGGCTCGACTACAACCCGATCACCGGCTTCTGCACCCTCACCCGCGACCCCTCGGTGAACTACCTCGTACACCTGCGCCGAGCAGGCCCCGTCTCCGGATGACCCTCGAACCGCGGGCGGCGCCGGTGCGAGAGTTCGTGCTGCGTTTCGCTCCCGCTGCCCAACGCGCAAGCCTCGATGCCCTGTTCGAGATCGAGCGCGAAGTCGCCGCAGCCGCGACCGACGGACTGGAACACTCGGTCGCCCATGCCAAGCTCGGCTGGTGGGACGAGGAACTCGCAAGACTGTTGCAGGCCCAGCCGCGACATCCGGCCACCCGCCGGGCTGCTGCTGCAGCGCTCGCGAGCGGTCGCACCCCACCCGATCTGCGCCGTCTGGTCGAGGTCGCGCGGGTCGACCTTGCGCGGGTCGCGTTCCTCGATCGCAGCGAACTCGATCGCTACCTCGACGATTGGGCGGTGGCGCTGTTCCGTCCTCTCGCCCTCAGCGCCCTCGGCGCCAGCGATGCACGCACCGCCGCGACCGAACGGTACGCCGCCGTCACGGGGCCTGCCGTGCGCGAGATCGAGTTGCTGTCGGCCGTCATCGCACACGCCCGCGCGGGCCGGGTGTTCGTCCCGCTCGGCGATCCACCGCGTGCGCACGAACGCTGGTACAGCGAACCGCTCGCAGAAGCGGAGACGGCGGAGCTCCGGGTCCGCTTGACCGAGCTGCGCGCTGTGATCTGCCGGGCCGCACAGGCACTGCCTCTGGAAACGCGCGAGCCGCTCGCCGCCGCGCTCGTGTGGGCGAGCCTCGCGCTGCGCACCGCCAGACTCACGGAGAAGGCCTTGCCGCGACGCTTGGTCGCGAACCGCACCGAGCCGCTGCGGCGTACCATCGCGGCCTGGCAAGCTGCGGTGTCGGCTTGCCGTGGACACCTCCCCCGTCCGATCCGCACCTTGGAGCGCGCATGAGCCTCGAGCCGCCTTTCGATCTGTCGCAGATCACGCTACACCCCGATGAGCTGGCCGGACGCGTGATCGGCATCACCGGCCCCACCGCAGGGATCGGCCGTGCGCTCGCCCTCGAATGCGCGCAACGCGGCGCCGAGGTCATCCTGCTCGGACGCAACCTGCGCAAGCTCGAAGCCGTCCATGCCGAGATCGAAGCGCTGCGGCGCTACGATGGCGGACCGATCGCGCCGCCGCTGATCGCACCGCTCGATCTCGAGCGGGCGGTCGCCGGGGATCTCGACACCCTCGCAACGGCCATCGAAGATCGTTGGGGGCGCCTTGACGGCCTGGTGCACAACGCAGCCTTGCTCGGACAGCTCGCCGCCATCGAACACTACGATGTGCCGACCTGGGTCAAGGTGATGCATGTGAACGTCACCGCCCCCTTCGCGCTCACCCAAGTACTGTTGCCGGCGCTGCGCGCCTCACAGGACGCCAGTGTGGTCTGCGCCTCCAGCAGCGTCGGGCGTCGCGGCCGGGCGTACTGGGGCGCTTATGCGGTCTCCAAACACGCGATGGAAGGTATGGTGCAGGTGCTCGCAGACGAACTCGGACAGACCCGCGTGCGGGTGAACTCCCTGAATCCCGGGCGCACACGCACCGCGATGCGCCGTCAGGCCTTTCCGTCGGAGGACATCGCCACGCTGCCGACCCCCGAGTCGCGCACCGCGGCGTTCATCGCGCTGCTGGGACCTCGATCGCGCGGTGTCAGCGGTCGCGCGTTCGACGCGCCCTAGGCCCCCGGGTCCGGCCGCCCGATGAGCGCGCCGGTGCCGCAGGCACCCGCGCCGCGCTCACCCGCTTGGGGGCGGGCGCCGCGGTGACGAGCGCGGTCGCTTCCTCTTCGCTCAACACACGGAACTGACCGCGGTTGAGATCCCGCGTCAAGGCGAGCGGCCCGAGTGCGGTGCGTTGCACGCGGCTCACCAGCGCGCCTTGGCGCTCGAACAACTGGCGGATGTCCTTCCCGCTCGCACCCCGGGCGACGATGCGGTACCAACGGTTCGCGCCGTCGGTCTCTTCTTCGGATCCTTCGATCTCGACCACGCTCAGCGTGCGACCATCGTCGAGTTCACCACGCTGGATCGCCTCGAGCGAATGGGGTTCGAGCAGGCCGCGGATGCGCACCCGGCACTCGACCGCCCACTCCCGGACACGACGCTGCAGGCGCTCGGCCAGCGCACCATCGGAGGTCAGCAGTTCGAGTCCACCATCCGGCAGCGGCATCGGCGAGACGGTGAGGAACCGCAGGCCGGTGCGCCGCGGCAAGCGCGGGATCAGTTCCTCGCGCAGCGACTCGCCGGGCGATCGGTGGCAGAGGAACACCGTCGCCGTGGCTGCGAGCTTCGAGGCATCACGGCTGCGGCGCACGACGCGCCCATCGACCCGCAGTTCGTCGCGCCCGGTGACCCGTTCACCGAGCGTGGCTGGACGACCATTGATGGTGACCCGCCCTGCTGCGATCCACACTTCCGCCTCGCGTCGCGAGGCAAGACCCGCTTGGGCGAGGACTTTCTGGAGGCGGTCGCCGGACTCCGTCATGCCGGCGCATCGGGCGCGGGGACCGGCAGCATCGGCTCTTCACCTTCGGAGTCAGCCAACGCCACCGGCAGCACGAGCTGCGGGTTGAGATCGGCCATCGCCTTGAGTTCCGCAAGCGGCGGCAGATCGTCGAGATCGGCGAGCCCGAAGTAATCGAGGAAATCGCGGGTGGTGCCGAGGAGCTCCGGACGCCCCGGGACATCGCGATGACCGACCACACGCACCCAGTTGCGCTCCATGAGCGTCTTGACGATGTTCGGGTTGACCGCCACGCCGCGCACCGATTCGATCTCCGCGCGCGTGATCGGCTGCCGATAGGCGATCAGCGCCAGCGTCTCGAGCAAGGCGCGTGAATAGCGTTGTGGGCGCTCAGGCCAGAGACGCGAGACCTCGCGTCCGAACTCCGCACGGACCTGCAGGCGCCAACCGCTCGCCACCTGCCGAAGCTCGAGCGCACGAGACGCATGGTCGGCGCCGATGCGCGCCAGCGACTCCTGCAGCGCCTCCGGCGCGGGCCGGACATCCTCGTCGAAGAGTTGTGCGATCTCCACGATCGACAGTGGACGACCCGCTGCGAGCAGCGCGGCCTCGACGACATTGCGGACATGATCTTCGTTCATGCGACCCCTGGGTCTTCGTTGGCTTCGTTGTTCGGCGTACCGTCGTCGACGAGGTCTGGGACCGCCTGCACGGCGGGACGGTCGGCGCGGCGGACATGCAGCGGACCGTAGGCCTCGGTCTGCACCAGATCGAGCAGACCTTCACGGACCAGTTCGAGGATCGCCATGAAGGTGACGGTCACACCCATCCGCCCCTCCTCGGGGCGGAAGAGGCGGGTGAACTCCGCGAACGACTGGCCTTCGAGCGCGACGAGGATGTCGGTCATGCGTGCACGCACCGACAGCCGCTCGCGCTGCACATGATGGTGCGCGAACATCTGCGAACGCGCCACGACCTCGCGGAACGCGACGATCATCTCTTGTAGTGCGACCTTCGGCAGGCTCGCGACCGGCCGGTGCAGTTCGCTCGGCGCATTGGCGACCCAGGTGTCGCGCTCGAGCCGCGGCAATTGGTCGATGCCGAGCGCGGCCTGTTTGTAGCGTTCGTATTCCTGCAGGCGGCGCACCAACTCTGCGCGCGGGTCGGCCTCCTCGGGCACGGCTTCCGATGATCGCGGCAGCAGCATGCGGGATTTGAGTTCCGCCAGGGTCGCTGCCATGACCAGGTATTCGCCGGCCAGTTCCAGCTGCATCTCCTGCATCATCCCGATGTAGTTCATGTATTGCCGCGTGATGTCGGCCAGCGGGATATCGAGGATGTCGAGGTTCTGACGACGGATGAGATAGAGCAGCAGATCGAGCGGGCCTTCGAAAGCTTCGAGGAACACCTCGAGCGCCTGCGGCGGGATGTAGAGGTCGCGCGGCAGCTGCGTGAGCGGCTCCCCCTGCACCATCGCGAACGGCATCTCGCCCTGCAAAGGCAATCCACCTTCGATCGGCAGGGGCGTGCCTTCGGGCACCGCAGCGTCCTCGCCGCTTTTCGGCACGATGCTCAGATGCGGTCGGGTCATCGCTTCAGTCTCCCCGCAGGTGCATCGCGCGCCGCACTTCATCGAGCGTCTCGCGGGCGGCCTCGCGGGCCCGCTCGGCGCCTTCGCTGAGGATGTTGCGCACGAGTTCCGGGTGCTCTTCGAACTCCTGCGCGCGCTTGCGCATGGCCGTGGTGTCCTCGACCACCCGATCGATGAGCGGTTTCTTGCACTCGAGGCAACCGATGCTCGCGCTGCGGCAGCCTGCCTCGACCCACCGGTGGGTCGGCTCGTCGGAGTAGATCTTGTGCAGGGACCACACCGGGCAGCGTTCCGGCTCACCCGGGTCGGTGCGCCGTGCGCGCGCCGGATCGGTCTGCATGGTCTTGAGTTTCTGAGTCACCGCGTCGGGGTCTTCGCGCAGACCGATGGTGTTGCCGTAGGACTTCGACATCTTGCGGCCGTCGAGCCCGGGCAACTTGGGCGTCGGCGTCAGCATCACCTGCGGCTCCGGCAGGATGGCGACGCTCGTGCCCTCGAGATAGCCGAGCAGACGCTCGCGATCGGCGACGGTGAGGCGGGTGTTGGCTTGGACGATGCCACGCGCCTTCTCGAGCGCGTCGGTGTCCCCGCCCTCTTGGAACTTGCGGCGCAGTTCTCGATAAAGGCTGCTTTGCCGGCCACCGAGTCCGGCGACGGCCTTCTCCGCCTTGGCCTCGAAACCGGTCTCCTGCCCGAAGATATGGTTGAACCGGCGCGCGATCTCGCGCGTGATCTCGACATGGGCGACCTGATCCTCACCGACCGGCACCCAAGCGGGGCGATAGAGGAGGATGTCAGCCGACTGCAGCAGTGGGTAGCCGAGGAATCCGTAGGTCGCGAGGTCCTTCTCGGAGAGCTCGGCCTGTTGGTCCTTGTAGGTGGGCACGCGCTCGAGCCAAGAAAGAGGCGTGATCATCGACAGCAACAGGTGCAGTTCGGCGTGCTCGGGGACATGCGACTGTACGAACAGGGTCGCAACGCCGGGGTTGAGTCCGGCTGCAAGCCAGTCGACCACCATCTCGTGGGTGAAGTCGGGCAACTGCTCGGTGTCGGCGTAGCCGGTCGTCAGCGCATGGAAGTCCGCCACGAAGAAGAAACAAGGGTATTGGTATTGCAGGTCTACCCAGTTGCGCAGCGCGCCGTGGTAGTTGCCGAGGTGGAGCTGGCCGGTGGGGCGCATGCCGGAGAGGACGCGGCCGGCGGGGGCGGGAGTGTTCACCAGCGTGATTATAGCGAACCCAAGGGCTGGGCGGCGGCGGCTCAGAGCCCGAACGGCGCAAGACTGCCCCGGCCTTGGCGCAACACCACCGGCGGCCAGGTCGCAAGGTCGACCACGGTGGTGGGCTCCAACCCACAGGAACCCCCGTCGAGCAGCGCATCCACCCGGTTCGCGAGGCGGGCCTCGATCTCTGCCCCATCGTTCAGGGGCTGATCGTCGCCCGGCAACATCAGGGTGGAGCTCATGATCGGCTCACCGAGCTCCGCCAGCATCAGCCGCGGCACCTCGTGGTCGGGCACCCGGATACCGATGGTGCGGCGCTTCTCGTGCTGCAGGCGCCGAGGTGTCTCGCGCGTCGCCTCCATGATGAAGGTGTACGGGCCGGGCGTGCAGGCCTTCAGCATCCGGAATTGGCGGGTGTCGACCTTGGCATAGCGCGCGATCTCCGTGAGGTCACGGCAGACCAATGTGAAGTGGTGGTGCCGGTCCGCCTCGCGGATGCGGCGGATGCGCTCCAAAGCCTCTTTGTCCCCGATATGGCAACCGAGCGCGTAGCAGGAATCGGTCGGGTAGGCGATCACCCCGCCCGTCCGCAGGAGCTCGACCGCTTGCCGGATGAGGCGCAGTTGCGGATTGAGCGGATGCAGTTCGAGGCGCAGCACGGGGCCGTATGATAGTCGTATGGACACACCAAACGAGGATCTCGCCCCGCGGGTTGCCCCGCTCGGCTCGCAGCGGCTCCGGGAGCGGCTGAACGCGGTGCTAGAGCCCTTGGAGATCGAGGTCGAGGACGACAGCGCACTGCACGCGGGGCACGCCGGGGCGCGGGAGGGTGGGCATTACCGTGTCCGCATCGTCTCGGCGCACTTCGTGGGGCTCGCACCCCTCGCCCGTCACAGGCTGGTCTATGCGGCGCTCGGCGACCTCGGGAGCCTCGGCGTCCACGCCCTGTCCATCGACGCCCGTCTGCCCCCATAATACGCGTCCTTTTCTCCGATCGAGAGACCGCTATGACCCTCGCCCGCCTCCTCACCGCCGGGGCCCTCGCCCTCACCTTCGCCGCCTGCGCGCCCGCCGACAAGGCCGCCGCCACCGCCGACCCCGGTGCCAAGACGATCGTCATCGTCAACGGCAAAAAGATCACCGAGACCATGCTCGACACCTTCGTGAAGGCGGCCGCAGGCCGTCCCGCGAGCGAGCTCGACCCCGAGAGCCGCAAAGAAGCGATCGACGCGATGATCGACATGCAGGTCCTTGCCGCCGAAGGTCAGAAGCAAGGCCTCGACAAGCAGGGCGAAGCCGCCGCCAGCATCGAGCTCGCGCGCATCAACGTGCTGCAGCGCGCGGTCGCTGACGCCTACCTGAAGGACAAAAACCCGACCGATCAGGAACTGCGCGCCGAATACGACGCGTTGGTCGCCAAGATGCCGCGCTCGGAATACAGCGTCCGGCACATCCTGTTGCAGAACGAGACGTTCGCCAACGAGATCCTCGCTCGCCTCAAGGCCGGCGAACGGTTCGAGACGCTCGCCCGTCAATCGCTCGACCCGTCCTCGAAGGACGGCGGCGATCTCGGCTGGTCGCCCGCCAACCGCTATGTCGCGCCGTTCGCGGATGCACTCCTGAAGCTCAAGAAGGGCGAGACCACGGCCGCTCCCGTTCGTTCGCAGTTCGGTTGGCACATCATCCGGCTGGATGACGTGCGCGACACGTCCCCGCCGCCGCCGTTCGAGCAGGTCAAGCAGCAGATCGAGCCGGCGGTGCGCGCCAAGAAACTCGAGGCGTACACCGAGGAGCTCGTCAAGGCTGCCAAGATCGAGCGCGTCGAAGAGACGGCCGCCGCCGCTGCCGCGGCCACCGGCGCCGCCAAGGAAGCGGTCAAGGATGTCGCGAAGGACGCCGCAGCCACCAAGTGAGACCCACGCGTTCGAGCGCTGACGCGCGCTCGACGCGGACGGACCTACGGACGGCCGCCGGACTCAATCCGGCGGCCGTTTCGTTTCCAGCGTCCTGAGCAACGCCGATTCGTCGAGCACCCGCACCCCGAGTTCCTCGGCCTTGCGCAGTTTCGATCCCGCGTCGCTGCCCGCGACGACGAAATCCGTCTTCTTCGAGACACTGCCCGAGATGCGCGCCCCGAGCGCTCGCAGCGCGTCTTCCGCGGCGCCGCGATCCATCGACGCAAGAGAGCCGGTCAGCACCCAGGTGAGGCCGACGAGCGGCAGGCCGTCGGCGGGCGGCACAGGCGCCAACACCGGCCAATGCACCCCCGCCTCGCGCAGCCGCAGGATCATGTCGCGGTGAGCAGGATCCGCGAAGTACTCCACCACCCTCGCCGCCACCACCGGCCCCACATCTGGGACCTGCTGCACCGACCCGAGATCGGCCTCCATCAATGCGTCGAGGTCGCCGAAGTGCGCTGCGAGCGCGGCCGCGGTCGCCTCACCGACTTCGCGTATACCGAGCGCGAACAACAACCGCGGCAGCGTGGTGTCACGCGCCTTGACGAGCGCAGCCAACAGGTTGTCCGCCGACTTCTCCCCCATGCGTTCGAGTCCCGCGAGCGTCGTTCGGTCGAGCCGGAACAGATCAGCCGGCGTCTGCACGAGATCGGCATCCACCAACTGCTCCACCAATCGCTCGCCGAGACCCTCGACATCGAGGGCGCGACGCGCGGCGAAGTGACGCAACCGCTCTTTGCGTTGCGCGCTGCAACGATAGCCGCCGGTGCAACGGGCGACTGCCGCGTCGGGATCGCGCTCCACCGGCGAGCCGCAGACCGGGCAGGCACTCGGCAACCGGACCTCTCGCGCATCGTCGGGTCGACGATCGAGCAACACCCGCGCCACCTCGGGGATCACATCCCCCGCACGCCGTACCACCACGGTGTCACCGATGCGCACACCCTTGCGCTCGATCTCGTCGATGTTGTGCAGGGTCGCATTGCTGACCGTCACGCCACCGACGAACACCGGCTCGAGACGGGCTACCGGCGTGAGCGCACCGGTGCGTCCGACCTGGAAGCCGACCTCGCGCACCACGGTGAGCGCCTCGTCGGCGGGGAATTTGTGGGCGACCGCCCAACGCGGCGCACGCGAGACGAAGCCGAGCGTGCGTTGCGCCGCGATATCGTCGACCTTGTAGACGACGCCGTCGATCTGATGGGGTAACACCGCCCTGCGCGCGCCGAGCGCCGCGTAGTACGCGAGACAACCGGCGACGCCCTGCACCCGTCGGGTCTCGGGCGAGACCCGCAGGCCGAGCCCCCGCAGCATCTCGAGGACCTCTGAATGCCGCTCGGGCAGCGGCGCGCCCTCAAGCGTCCCCAGCGCGTAGAAATACACTTCCAAGGGCCGCGAGGCGGTGACCTTGGGGTCGAGCTGCCGCAGGCTACCCGCCGCCGCATTGCGCGGATTGACGAACACCTTGTCGCCACGCGCGGCCGCCTCACGGTTCAGGCGCTCGAAACCGGCGACCGGCATGAACACCTCGCCGCGCGCCTCGAGCAGCGCCGGCGCTGCGCCACGCAGCCGCAGCGGCACCGAGGCGATGGTGCGCACATTGGCGGTCACATCCTCGCCGGTGACCCCGTCGCCGCGTGTGGCCGCGCGCGTGAAGACACCGTGCTCCCAGATCACCGAGATCGCAAGACCGTCCATCTTCGGTTCAGCCGAGTACTCCACCGCCTCGTCGGACCCGAGCCGCTCGCGCACTCGCCGATCGAAGGCCGTCACATCCTCTTCGCTGAAGGCGTTGTCGAGCGAGAGCATCGGCTGCCGGTGGCGTGCCTCGGCGAACTCATCGGCCGCTACGCCACCGACGCGCTGGGTCGGCGAATCGGCCGTGACCAATGACGGATGCGCGTTCTCGAGATCGCGCAATTCACGCAGCAAGCGGTCGTACTCCGCATCCGGTACCTGCGGATCGTCGAGGACGAAGTAGCGGTAGTTGTGGTGTTCGAGCTCCGCCCGCAACTCCGCGGCGCGGCGCGCGGGCAGATCATCATCGGTGCGCGAGGGCACCACTCGTTCAGCCCGGATCGGCCGCCGCCGCCTCGCGTCGCATCTCGGCGAGCCGCGACTCGGTGAGGGGCTCGCCTCGCGAGTCGAGCAGATCGCCACGCAGGCGTTGCGCAAGGGTGTGGCCGGACAGCAGCAGCTTGTCGACGGTGTCCCGGGCGGGCAGCGGCCCGGGCAGCACCGCGAACAGGTTCAGGCCGCGGTACAACGCCGCATCCATGGTCGCGAGATCGAAACTTCCCGGCCTCATGAGACTTGCGGCGCTCAGCAGCGCGCGGCCATCGCCCGCCGTACGGTGGAAGATCTGCATGTCGCCGTGCACGAAACCCTCACCCTGCAAGGCTTGGCGTACGCTGGTCCCGGTGAAACGCTCGCCGTTGCGCGCCACCACGCGCAGCGCGACGATGCGCCGCTCCGACTCGACCTGCGGGGCGGTTTGTGGCGCGGGTGATGGTGGCGCGGGTGACGCCGACTCGGGTGACGGCGTGGGCGCTGCATCCACCGTTGCCGCGGCGACAGGTTCTACCCACGCTGGGGCCGCCTCGGGGGTCTCAGGGGGCGCAGGCGCGAACGGCGACTGGGCGCGCGAGAGATCGTCGCTGAGGGTCACGGAATCGACCACCAACAACCCTGCGCCGTCTGCCGGAGTACCGATCGCCGACTCGAGATCGACCACGCGCGGCTCGGCCAGACGGTCGCGCGCGGCGACCTGCGGCAGGCTGAAGGTCGGCTCACGACGACCGCCCGAGCCCGCTGGTGCCGACGCCTCTTGGCTGCCGAGGGGGATCTCACGGACCGGCCCGACGCCATCGACGAACCCGTCGTCGGACCACGACGCGACCGCGTCTTCGCCGGTACCGGCGGCGTCGCCCGCAGATCGCCCTTCGAGCAGAGGATCGCGCAACGGGCCGGACCCGTGACGGGATTGACCGTAGGCGCCGGCGATATGGGTCTCCTCGGCGCGGCGCGCACGGCGCCTCTGCACGAACTCCCAGACCAGCAGCACCGCCAGGAACAGCGCACCGACCGCCAACAGCGCCAGCCGCAGATCACCCGTGATGGTCTCCCAAACCTGCTCCATGATCTCAGCTCGCCGCCAACCGCACGGCTTCGTCGACATCCACCGCCACGAGTCGCGATACACCCGGCTCGGTCATGGTCACGCCGAGCAACTGCGAGGCGAGCTCCATGGTGGCTTTGTTGTGGGTGACGAAGATGAACTGGACTTGCTGCGCCATCTCACGGACGACATCACAGAAACGACCGACGTTGTTCTCATCGAGCGGCGCATCGACCTCATCGAGCAGGCAGAACGGTGCCGGATTGAGATCGAAGATCGCAAAGACCAGTGCGACAGCGGTCAATGCCTTCTCGCCGCCCGAGAGCTGCGAGATGGTGGAGTTACGTTTGCCGGGCGGCCGCGCCATGACGGCGACCCCTGCCGACAGCGGATCGTCACCGGAGAGCTCGAGATAGGCATGGCCACCGCCGAACAGCCTCGGGAAACGCTCCTGCAGCCCCGCGTTGACGCGGTCGAAGGTGTCCTGGAAACGTGAACGGGTCTCTTTCTCGATCTTGCCCATCGCCTCCTCGAGCGTATCGAGCGCGGAGGTGAGGTCGGTGTACTGCCGGTCGAGATATTCCTTCCGCTCGGTCGACTGGGCGAGCTCGTCGATGGCGGCGAGGTTGACCTGACCGAGCTTCTCGATATCCGTCCGCGTCTCGGTGAGACGCGTCTCCCAGGAGAGGGAATCCGCCTCTGCGTCCAGCGACTGCAACACCTCGGGCAGATCGAACTGGGTCGCCGCGAACTGCTCGGCGAGCGTCTCGCGGCGCACCCGGGTCTCCTGCGCGGCGAACCTGGCCTGCTCCATCGCCTCGCGCGTCTCACCGACGCGCCCTTCAGCGGTCAAGCGCCGTTCATCGAGACCTCGTAGGTCGGCGTCGGCCTGCTCGAGCATGCGTCTTGCCTGCGTGAGATCCGCCTCCACTTCGAGGCGGCGCGACAGGAATCCGCTGAGCAACCCCTCGAGTTCAAGGATGGGGGCGTCTCCACCTGCGAGTTCACCTTCGAGCGCAGCGACCCGCGCATCGAGCGTCTCGCGCTGTTCGGCAGCGCGGCGCAACCCGACCGCCACCGCGGATTCGGCGGTGCGGCGGCCCTCGCCGCGCACCAAGAGGTCGCGCGCTGCCAGCTGGGCGAGCTGCGACTCTTGGCGGGTACGCGTGACGCCATCGCGGACCCGTTCGCGATGCGCCTCGAGGTCCGGACGGCGGGCATCGAGCTCCGCCAAACGCAACAAGCCCCGATCAAGCTCAGCCCGGGCGCGGGCAAGCGTGTCCTCGGCGACGCCGACTTCGCGGGCGATGTCACTGGACTCCTCTTCGAGACGCCCACGACGCAATGTGGATTCTTGGGCGCGGGCACGACCGGCCTCGAGTTGCCCGAGCAGATCGGCGTGGGCGCGATGCGCCTGCTGGATGCGACCTTGCGCGGTATCACGACCGGCTTCGGCGACGCCGAGCGCGGTGCGGGCGGCCGCCAGCGAGGCTTCGTGGCCGCGCACGCGGTCCTCAGCGGACGAGAGCGTTGCGCGCAGCCCCTTGAGGCGAGACTCACGCTCGAGGACACCGGCGTGCGCGTCGCCGCTGCGTGCGACGCGCAACCAGCCGCGGCCCAACCATTCGCCGCTGCGGGTGACGATGGACTCGCCGGGCGCGAGGTTGCGCCGCGCCGCCAGCGCCTCGGAGAGGCTGTCGGCGATATGCACGGTATCGAGCACTTCGATGGCTGCAGCCGGGCCGCGTACACGCGCCGACAAGCGCGCCGCGACGGACCCCGTACCGCTGCCGCGCGAAGCACCGGCGCCACCCTCGAGCAAGGCGATCCGCGTTCCCGCGAGCCCGCCCAAAGAATCGATCAGGGCGTCGAGCCCCTCGACACAGACCGCCTCGAGGTACTCGCCGAGCACCGTCTCGACGGCTCGCTCCCATCCGGCATCGACCGTCATCGTCTCGGCCAGTCGGGGACGCTCGGCCAACCCCGTGCCGCGAAGCCAAGCCGTGGCACCCGCATCGGCACGACCGAGCGCCGCACGCTGCAGGGCTTCGACCGACATCGCTTCGGCGCGGGCGCGCTCACGCTCGGCGCGCGCGGACTCGATCTGCGCTTCGAACCCGAACTGCTCGGTGCGCAACCGCTGCACATCACCGAGCGCCGAGGTCAGGGCTTGTGCGAGCGTGTCGGCCGCCGTGCGTGCGGCGGACTCGCGCTCACCGAGTTCGAACAACTGCCCTTGCGACTCCTGCGCGAGCAGCGCATCGCGTTCCACCGCCAAGCGGTCACGCTGTGCCCGTAAGCGATGCAGCTGGTTCTCGAGCTGCTCGATGCGTGCGCGTTCGACATTCACCGTCTGTTGGGCGGTACCGAGATCGGTGTTGAAGCCTTCCCACTGCTGCTGCCACTCGGCTTGGCTGCCCTCGGCGGCGGTGAGCGAGGCCGCAGCGCTGCGCTCGGTGTTCTGTGCCGCCTCGATCTCAGGGGCCAGACGCGCGAGCTCGTCGCGGATCGTCTGCAGCTCCTGTTCGTCGCGGGCGACCTGGTTGGCGAGCGCCTCCAGCGACACCCTCGACTGGCCGAGATCGCTGCGCTTGCGCTCGCGCGTGTCGCGCGCGAACTGGATCTGCTGTTCGGTGCGCGAGATATCGGCACCGACCGCGTAGAAACGCCCTTGGACCTGACCCACCGCATCGGACTGCTCGGCATGGAAGGTACGCTGCGTCTCGATCGACGCCTCGGCGCTGCGCAGATCGGCGAGCGCCGACTGCATCGCAAGCTCGCACTCGCGCATGGCTGAATCCTGCACCTGCGCGCCGCTGTCGAGATCACGCAGACGCAGCGCGAGCAGCTCCGCCGTGAGGCGGCGCTCCTGCTCCTTCAGCACTTGGTAGCGACGGGCGCTCGCGGCCTGACGCTGCAGGTGACGGATCTGCTTGTCGATCTCGTCACGCAGGTCCTGCAGCCGCTCGAGGTTCTCCCGGGTGTCGGCGATGCGGCTTTCGGTCTCCTTGCGTCGCTCCTTGTACCGCGAGATGCCCGCCGCCTCTTCGATGAAGGCGCGCATGTCATCGGCCTTGGCCTCGATGAGGCGGGAGATCATGCCCTGCTCGATGATCGCGTAGCTGCGCGAGCCGAGACCGGTCCCGAGGAACAGTTGGGTGATGTCCTTGCGGCGGCAGCGGGCGCCGTTGATGTAGTAGGCGCTCGTGCCGTCGCGCGAGACCTCGCGACGCAGCGCCACTTCGGCATAGGCCGCATAGGCGCCCCCGATCTTGCCGTCGGCGTTGTCGAACACCAGCTCGACCGACGCCTTGCCGACCGGCTTGCGCGCGCTCGAGCCGTTGAAGACGACATCGGCCATGGAGTCGCCACGCAAGTGCTTGGCGGACAGTTCGCCCATCACCCAGCGCACGGCATCGATGACATTGGACTTACCGCAGCCGTTCGGACCGACGACGCCGGTGAGGTTGCTGGGGAAGGTGACGGTGGTCGGGTCGACGAAGGACTTGAACCCGGCGAGCTTGATCTTGGTCAGACGCATCCTGTGTAGTGTAAATTAATCGTCATGACCTCACAGCCCACCCGCAGCCTTGACACCTTCCCCAACCCCCGGCCAGAAGCGGACTACACCATCCGCATGACGATGCCGGAGTTCACCTGCCTCTGCCCGAAGACCGGGCAGCCGGACTTCGCGACGCTCGAACTCGAGTACGTGCCCGATCTCGCCTGCGTCGAACTGAAGTCCCTGAAGAACTACATCTGGTCCTTCCGGGACCACGGGGCATTCCACGAGGCGGTCACCAACGAGATCGCAGACGCGTTGGCGGCAGCCACCCGTCCCCGCTACCTGCGGCTGACCGCAACATTCAACGTGCGTGGCGGCATCTACACGACGATCGTGGCCACCCGGAGACAGCCGGATTGGTCGCCGGAACCGACCGTCAATCTGCCCTGACAGCAGCGCTGCGGCGCATTTTCGGGGCGGGTGCGACAGCGGGGATTTTCCGGCTATACTCCCGCCCCCTTCGAGGGCGCCAGTCATCCTGTGCAGGAGCGAGCTTCCATGCCGGCCAAAAAAACCCCTG
This sequence comes from uncultured Pseudomonadota bacterium, assembly GCA_937920275.1. GTDB lineage: Bacteria > Pseudomonadota > Gammaproteobacteria > Steroidobacterales > Steroidobacteraceae > UBA964. The sequence continues at coordinate 125 of CALGVD010000073.1, read as the reverse complement.
CCAAGAAAGCCACGGTGAAAACCACGGTGAAAACCGCGGTGAAACCCGCGGCGAAGACAACCGCCAAACCGGCCGCTAAACCGGCTGCGAAGCCGACGGTCAAAGTCGCGGCGAAGCCCGCTGCG
>CALGVD010000072.1 GCA_937920275.1 uncultured Pseudomonadota bacterium | reverse complement strand
AGCGTCGCCGCTTCGGCTACCGCCGTATCCACTTGATCCGTCGCGAAGGCGGAGCGGTCAACCGCAGGCGCGTGCAGCGGATCTACTGCTAAGAAGGCTTACAGGTGGGGCGGCTCAAGCGCCGGCGTGGCGTGGCGGCGGAGCGTCGTACACTCGAGGCGCCACTGGCGCCGAACGAGGTGTGGCCGATGGACTTCGTCAGCGACAGTCTCAAGCAAGGTCGTCCGCTCAAGTTCCTGACGATCGTCGATGACTACACGAAGGAGGCGATAGACATCCCGGTCGACCAGGGTCTCAGGCGAGTACGTGACACGGGTGCTCGATAGGGTCGGCGCCTTCCGGGGTCTGCCACGCGTGCTGCGAACCGATCAGGGTCCGGAGTTCACCGGTAACGCGCTCGATTGCTGAGCCTACCGCAACCGCATGACGCTGCGCCTGATACAGGCCGGCAAGCCGACGCAGAACGCGTACGTGGAGAGCTTCAACGGCAAGTTCCGCGACGAGTGCCTGAACGAGCACTGGTTCCGCACGCTCGCCGAGGCCCGCGAGATCATCGGCGCATGGCGCGCTGACTACAACCAACGGCGACCGCACAGCGCGCTCGGCTACCGCACCCCCGCCGAGTTCGCCGCCGCCTGGCGTGCCCGGCATGCCGGGCACGCCAGGCAGGAAGCACACACATAGGGTATGTTCACCAACAAGGACTTTACGAACTAATCCCCGGTACTAAGAAGGGGGTCAGGTCACTTGAACACGCCGTTCACCCGGGCGTAGACCTGGACGTAGTACGTGGTGCCCGTCTTGAGCGTCGCGGGCTGGAACTGCGTGATGCGCACCGGACCCGAGGTCTCGGCGAAAGCGGTCAGGGACGCGTCTCGGTAGAACCAGACCTCGTAGATGTCTGCTCCGGACACCGCGGACCAGCGGAGGGCCCCGCCTTGGCCGAAAGCGTCCAGCTCATCCTGCGGATTGCTGAGGCGCGGCTTCACCACTTGGGTGGCGGTGGTCAAGGCGAACAGGGGTAGTTCCTGCCACGAGCCGTTGACGCGGAAGTAGAGCTTGATGTGGTAGGTCTGACCCGCGAGCAACTTCGTGAACTGGTACTGACGCGATGTCAGCGCGGCGGAGAACTCCTGAAGCTGCGTCGTTGAGGAGTCGCGATAGGCCCACACCTCATACGCATCTGCTCCGCTCGCCATGCTCCATCGCAGGATGCCCGCGGGATCGAACTCGGACAGTTCCTCTGAGGGATTGAGTATCCTGATCGCAGGCGTCCCGGAGAAGATCCCCTCGAGTCCCTCGGGAACGAAGTTTTTCGCCGCTGTCCCGACGGCATCGACAAGCCGTTCGCCGGCGTCCTGGATGCGCGAGACAGCGTTGGTCAGCGTCTCTTTGGCATCGCTGGTGCACCCTGTCGCAAGAGCCGACATCGAAATCAGAAACGCTATTTGAAAATGGCGGCGCATAAACATTATTCAAGACTAGATGAATGCTGCATCGCACGCAATTATGTTGCTCGGCGCGGCCTTTAATTAGTTGAATTTCAATAATGTTGATATGACGTGTCACTCGTCGTCCGGCGCACCGGGGTGGGGCAGCTCGACTGAATGCATGACGGCGCCGGTTCTTCGCCGCACGCAAGTTAGTTTTGGTCGATAACCAGAATGACCCCGCCGAGCTCCACGACATCAAAGCTCGAGGGTCGCGGGTTCGAGTCCCGTCCGCTCCGCCATCTTCCTTCCCCACCCAATGTCCTCATCTATGCGCGGGCGGATTGCCCCATGGGTGGATTTGTCAGTCTCGACTTCGTTCCGCCTCCAGAGTCTCCCTCGCCACCGCTTCAGCCACTATCCTCCAGCGGTCACGGATGGATGATGGTGGTCGAAATACAGCGTTTTCCGTGTCTGTGGCGACGCGGTGGCACTCACTGCGGAACAGGCCGGTCGGGCCTACTACGCCCACCTCAGACGGGATCTGCGCAATCCGGGAGCGCATGCATCCGGTCCGCTCCATCCACCAGCCCTGTCGACGACAGGTATGTCCCCGTTGCCTTGTCTCGAATCGAACAGGAATATCGTGATGCTCCTCGGCCGCTCAGGGGTCTGAATCACTAGAGTCGCGGGTTTGCCTTGTCCGATGACGAACCGCCGGGTCTTGAGATAAGTCTCCCAGACGTCGGCGCGTTCCACTGCCCGCAACGACGGGCGTACCCCCGGGTAGCCGACGGGAAGCGCAGCCGCTGTTCGCCGCCTGAAAATCTGCCACGCAGCCCTCGAGAGCAACATACAGACGAGGTAGACAACGCGTTCACACCCACGAATTCGCCGGAGAAAATCTCGAACCCGGCATGGAACAGCATCACGGGCAGCACTGCGACGGCTCTTAATCCGTCTATCTAGCCACGGTAGCTTGACTTGTGGATCGCGTCCCGGTGAGGGTGGTCGGTAGGGTTCGTGCCGTGCCAAAACGGGGGGCTTCGCCCACGGGTACATGCAAATCGACACTGGGTTTAGTTCGCTTTGTCGGCAGGGGGGCGTAGCGCGGAGGCGGAGCATGGGTCATGACAGCAATCGGATTTCGCATTAGCATTCGCCCCCAGCGGGGGTCAGTGCCCATCCCCGTCGGATAGGCGACGAAGAGTCATGTGTCCTTGGTCGCGTGGGTTATAGGAGTTCCGTGGGGATCGCCTGGTCTGCGAAGACCCGTGCTCATCCCGAGCTGCATCGTGGGGGCTCGCAACGAAATCGCGGGCAGTTGGGACAGTATGGTGGCCGCTTGCCTGCCCATGTCCGCCGTTGTGGCTTCTATCAGAACAATGGATGTGTCAATGGCGGTCGGGAAAAAGGCATCTGGCCCCTGGGGAGGGGCAGGGTGCCAAGCAAACGTCCGGCCTCGGCTTGTCGGGGGCGCATTATCAATTTAGGAGTAGCTTTTGCAGGCGCTGTCTGAAGTCCAGCCGGAGGTCTCCGTGGTCGACTATGGGGTGGGGAACATCGGCGCTCTCCTCAACATGTTCGACCATCTGGGCATCGAGGCGGTAGCGGTCTCCGACGAGCGCGGTATCTTGGCGGCCTCCCGATTGGTGCTGCCAGGGATCGGTGCCTTCGACCGTGCCATGCGAACCCTAATGGATCGTGGGCTTATAGGGTCACTGAATGAAGCGGTGATTGCGCGTGGCACCCCGGTGCTTGGGGTCTGCCTGGGGATGCAATTGCTGGCCCGTCGTAGCGCGGAAGGCCAACTCGCTGGGCTCGGCTGGATCGCGGCCGACGTGTTGCGTATTGAGGTGCCGCCATCCAGCGCACTGAAGGTCCCGCATATCGGCTGGTCCGATGTGCGTCCCGCCGGGGTGCAGTCCCTGTTCATCCCCACCGACACGGCGGACGAGCCCGAGCGCTTCTATTTCGACCACAGTTATCACATGATCTGCGAGGAGGCATCCGACATCGCCGCCACCTTCGAGTACGGGCGAACCCTTTGTTGCGCCGTGCAGCGTGGGCACATCGCCGGTGTCCAGTTCCATCCCGAGAAGAGCCACCGGTTCGGTATGAGGTTGCTTGAAGCTTGGGCCCGCTCGCAGGGTGGCGTGACCCAGCCATGAGGAAGCGTCTCATCCCCGTGTTGCTGCTCGACCGGGCCCGTCGCCTAGTGAAGACGGAACGTTTCGGCGCCCGTACCTACATTGGCGACCCCTTCAACGTCGTTCGTCTATTTAACGAGAAGGAGGTCGACGAGATAGCGATTCTCGATATCGATGCCGGGCCGGAAGGCCGACGGCCGGATTTCGGATTCATGAAGGAGCTCGCTAGCGAGTGCTTCATGCCCCTGTCCTACGGCGGCGGCATCCGGTCTGTAGCCGATTGTGAGGAATTGAACCGTCTCGGGGTCGAAAAGTTCGTTTTGGGGCAAGCCGGACTTGAGCCCAAAGTAGTCAGCTCGGTTAGCGAAGTCTTCGGGAGCCAGGCGGTGGTCGTGTGCATTGATGTGGTGGGAGGCGGTGACAGTGCCCACTGCGTCACAGGATCGGGTCGGCAGCGGCATCGGATTCATCCGCTGGCCCATGCCCTCGACGCGCAGGCCGCAGGAGCCGGAGAGATCATCTTGCAGTCTGTCGATCGTGATGGGATGCGCTCGGGAATGGATCTCGAGGTGATTCACGGCGTGTCGAGGGCGCTCGAAATCCCGGTCGTCGCCCTAGGCGGTGCCGGCGAGGTTTCGCACCTCGCGGACGGTCTGTGGGCCGGGGCCTCGGCTGTGGCTTCGGGCAGCACCTTCAGCTTCATCGGACGTCTCCGAGCGGTACTGGTCACCTATCCATCCCGCCGGGAAGTGGATGATGCGATGGTCAGGTCGGAGGCCGCTACCTCATGAGCGAGGGCAAGACAATCCGTGTTTGCTCCTTCTGCGCGATGGACGACAGCGTGGAGGGGATCGTTTTCGACGAGTTTGGGCAATGCAGTTGCTGCCGCGACGCGCTGGCGCGAGGTCCACACGAGTGGTGGCCGGGACCGGAGGGCCGGCGCCGAACGGAGGCGATGGTGGAGCGTCTGCGCGCGGCGGGCGCCGGCAAACCCTACGATGCCATGATCGGGCTTAGCGGAGGCATTGATAGCGCCTATCTCGCTCACATCGCCGTTCGTGAGCTTGGGTTGCGAGTTCTTGCCGTCCATGTCGACGGTGGATGGAACTCCGAGCCTGCCGTCCGCAATATCGAGTCGCTGGTCCGCGGTCTCGATCTCGATCTCTACACCTACGTGGTTGAGTGGAAAGAGATGCGCGACCTGCAGGTCTCGTTCCTGCGGGCGTCGGTACTTAATCAGGACATTCCGCAAGACCATGTCTTCTTCACCACGCTCTACAGAACCGCCGAGAAGTTCGGCATCCGCCATTTTCTGAGCGGCGTGAACTATTCGACGGAAAGCGTGGTGGCGCCGTCCTTTGGGTTCCCCTATAGCGACGACGTTCATCTACGCGGCATACACCGCAGGTTCGGGAAGGTGGGGCTCGCTAGCTACTCGGTGATGCCCTTCTACGAGTTCTTGTGGTTGACGCGCGTGCGCAAGAGGTTGACCGTACACAGGCCGCTCAACTATCTGGCGTACAACAAGGACGGCGCTGTGGATACGCTGCGTCGCGCGTACGGATGGCGCGACTACGGGGCGAATCACAGCGAGTCGCGGTTCACGAAGTTCTATCAAGACGTCTACCTGCCCCGTAAATTTGGCTACGACAAGAGACGTTTGCATCTTTCAAGCCTCATTGTGTCGGGGCAGCTCAGCCGCGAGGACGCGCTGACGGAGTTGCGTTCGCCGCCGCTGTCGCCCGAACAGGCGCGTCGGGACATCCGCTTCGTGGTAAAGAAATTGGGTCTGAAGCCTGCGGAGCTCGAGACCCTTATCGCCGCGCCTGCGGTCGACCATCGCGATTACCCCAATCAGATGCGTTTCATCCATGCGCTTCATGGAATCAAGCGTATCGTCCGTGGCATCGTCGGCATCTCGCCGTCCGATGAGGCGCGTCGGTGACGCACCTTGCCGTTGCGCCTCCAAGGGCCGCAGCGCACTGGCTTTTGATTTTGGTGATCATCGGCTACCCGGCGGCTGGGCTCGTGGCTTCGGCATTCGACTGGGACAGCCATACCGCTTCTATTCCGCTCCGTGTGGCGGTGCTTCTGCTGGCCGGCTGGGTCCTCGTCACAAGCCGGAGCCGCCTGGAGCCGTCGCGGACCTTCATGTTGGGCGTTTTCACGCTTTTCTACCTCGGCAGATTGATCTGGGATGCGGCGGTGATGTCCGTTCCGGGCGCGTCGGCGGCCATACTTTTCTTCTTCGTGACCGTTGTTATCCCCTGTTTCGCACTCTGGAAGTGTGCACATCAGATCGATCATGCAGCCGTGGGGCGCCTGATGTTCACTTTCGGCGCTGCCATCTGCCTCGCGGTGCTCCTGATGCACACGTTCGGCATCGGTCAAAGCAGGTCTCTGACCGAGGCGACCGGCCGTCTGTCATTCGAGGCGCTCAATCCAATCAGCATCGGACATGCTGCGGTCACAACGTTGATCGCGGCGTTGAGCCTGACGCAGCCGAGATTGCGCTGGCGAGACCTCCCGCTGATGTTTGCGGGTGTGGTGGTCGCCCTGACGGTTTTGGGGCTCGCAGCGGCGCGCGGGCCTGTGTTGGGCATGGTGGCTGCAACGATGGTGTATGCGGTCGCCACGCGGCGTTGGCGCTGGATCCTGGCGCTCGTCGTCGCGTCATTGGTACTATTGATAGACCCTGAGACAGCTTTGTGGCGGCGGTTTGTCGATGTGGAGGATGACGCGTCCTCGGTGGAGCGGTTGTTGTTACAGGGCAGTGCGGTATCCGCATTCCTGTCAAGCCCAGTATGGGGGAGCGCCTTCGTGGAGCCGGTCGACTTCACTTATCCGCACAACCTGTTCATTGAGACGGCGATGGCGCTGGGGGTGTTGGGTTTGCTGCTGCTGTTCGCGCTGCTTGCGAAATCCTTCCGTGCAGCGTTCCGTCTGGCTGCCGACAGGAAGCTGCTGCTCCCAATGTTGTTCGCGCAGTACTTTGTGGGTGCGCAGTTGTCCGGTGCGATCTGGGGCAATTCCGCTTTCTGGGCCGTCACCACGCTGTTGGTGGCGCACCTCGCCGCCACAGCGCGCGTGCCCGCCATGGTGCCGTTGGGTCAGGCACCCGCGATCCGTCAAGGCGGGACGGTCTGATCTCCATGCGTCTCTTCCAGAACGCTGGCATCTACCCCGCCTACCTGCCACGACTCAGGGAATTGACCAAGGGCAGCACCTCGTTCTCTGAGGCGCTCGACGTCTTTTTGGCCGATAGGTTCGGCGCATGTCATCACCTGCAGCCGATCGTGGACCGACGGGAGGACGCCTTCTTCACCAACGGTGATGACCCTGAACTGCAGTCGCGGTGGGCTAGCGAGAACGGGCTCTCGACGAGAGGGGGCCTTGACGAGATCCTCCTTTCCCAGATCGAGCAGCATCGGACGGAGGTGTTCTTCAACCTCGATCCGTTGCGTCATGGAAGGAACTTCCTGCGTCGGCTGCCGGGGTGTGTGAAGCACTCGGTGGCCTGGCGTGCGGCCCCGTCGGGTGAGGCGGACCTCGGCGGTTACGACGTCGTGGTCTGCAACTTCCCTGCAATCATCCGCGGATACGAGGCGAAGGGATGGCGTGCCGACTACCTGTCGCCTGGCTACGATCCGGTGACCGACCGGTTCTGCGACAACCCGGCTCGGCCGATCGATGTCGTCTTCGTCGGTGGTTACAGCCGCCATCACCGGCGACGGGCGTTCGTGCTGGAGGCGGTTGCGAGGCTGGCGGGGCGCTATCGGGTGGCGTTCCATCTGGATTGCTCCCGCCTGACTCGGCTCGCTGAATCGCCGCTGGGACTCCTTCCCCCCCTCTCGGAGCACCGGCGTCCTTCGGTGATTCGGGCGGTCGCGGGCCGGCCGGTCTTCGGACTAGAACTATACGAGCAGTTGGGCCGTGCGCGCATAGTGCTCAACGGTGCGGTGGACATGGCGGGTTCGGACCGGGGCAACATGCGCTGCTTCGAGACCATGGGATGCGGCGCCGTGATGGTGAGCGACTCGGGCAACTATCCCGAGGGGATGGCGGATGGCCGAACCATGTTCACCTACACCGATGCCTTTGATGCGGTCCGGGTGATCGAGGAGGTACTCTCGTCCCCTGATGGCGGACGGGAAGTGGCGCTCCGCGGTGCGCGGATGGTGAGGGAGAGATACGACAAGGCTGCGCAGTGGCAGGCCTTCCAGCGCATCGTTGCGTCGCTGTGATCGCTTGCCCTGTCCGGGGAAGCGCCCCAAACTACGCGGATGCAACGCCTGCGGATGTCCTACCAGCAGGGTACGGTGTCGCGCGGTCCATTCTTAGTAGCCTCGACAGTCGATGGCGAACGTTCTAACTGAGGGATCTGGTCGATCATGCTTCGATTCGCGTTAGTTGGATGTGGTCGTATCGCCAAGCGGCATTCTGAGCTGCTTGGCAGGGGTGTCATCAGCGGGGCTCGCCTCGTGGCGGTCTGCGACAGTGTCCCGGATAGGTCGAAGACGATCGGTGAGCAGTTCGGTGTCCCGTTCTACTCCGACATGAACAACATGATGCGCCACGAGTCCGTCGACGTGGCGGTCGTCCTGACGGAAAGCGGCAATCACGCCCGTGATGTGATCGCGCTGGCCGAGTACGGCAAGCACATCATCGTCGAGAAGCCGATGGCCCTGACATTGGCTGATGCAGACGCGATGATAGACGCGTGCAACAAGAGTGGCGGACGGCTCTTCGTCGTCAAACAGAACCGCTTCAACGTGCCCGTGGTCAAGCTCCGCGAGGCGCTCGATGATGGGCGGTTCGGGCGCTTGGTTCTGGGCACGGTGCGGGTCCGTTGGTGTCGGACTCAGGATTATTACGATCAGGCCTCGTGGCGCGGCACTTGGGCCCTGGACGGCGGCGTTCTAACGAACCAGGCGAGCCATCATCTCGATATGCTCGGATGGATGATGGGGGATGTTGAGAGCGTGTTCGCGCGCAGCGCGACGGCGCTTGCAAAGATTGAAGCCGAGGACACGGCTGTGGCGACACTCAGGTTCCGCAACGGAGCGTTGGGTGTCATCGAGGCAACTACTGCGACGCGTCCGAGGGACTTGGAGGGTTCCATCTCAGTCTTGGGCGAGGGCGGCAGCGTCGAGATCGCCGGCTTTGCGGTTAACAAGATGAAGGTCTGGAGTTTTGTCGAGCAACAGCCCGACGACGAGGGCGTAATGGAGCGGTTCTCGGTCAACCCGCCGAATGTATACGGCTTCGGACACCAGGCCTACTATGAGCATGTCGTCGATTGCATCGCCAACGATGGGCCCAACTTAGTGGATGGCGCAGCCGGTCGGAAGAGTTTGGAACTCATCAACGCCATTTATGAATCGATTGAGACAGGGCGCGTGGTGTCCCTGCCCGACAAGTCCGTCCACAGCCGGCTAGGGGGGCGTCGGTGAGTGCGAAGATCCTGACCGTCGGTGTCGTCGATGTCCGGTTCGGCGTCGGTGTCACGGTCGTATCGCCGGTGAACCTCTACGGGTGCGAAATCGGCGACGACGCCTTCATCGGGCCGTTCGTAGAGGTTCAGAAGGGCGTACAGATTGGCAGCGGTACCAAGATCCAGTCTCATGCGTTCGTCTGTGAACTGGTCACCATCGGTCGGGATTGTTTCGTAGGACACGGCGTGATGTTCGTCAACGACCTGTTCGCGACGGGCGGACCGGCGCGCGGTGATAAGTCCCTGTGGGAAAGCACCCGCGTCGGTGACCGGGTCTCCATAGGCAGCAATGCGACGATACTTCCGGTCACCATCTGCGACGATACCGTCATCGGAGCCGGCGCGGTGGTGACCAAGAGTATCACCACGCCCGGCATCTACGTCGGCAACCCGGCGAGGATGATCCGTCGCCTCGCCGGTACTGTGTACAAAGGAGTCTGACAGAGACATGAATACATCGGTGCCGTTCGCCGACCTCAACCTGCAGTATCAATCGATCAGGCCTGCGATCGACGCAGCCATCGACGAAGTCATCCGCACATCGGCGTTCATTCGCGGACCATTCGTGGAGACCTTCGAGCGGGAGTTCGCGGCGGCGACGGGGTCCGCCCAGTGCGTGTCATGTGCCAATGGCACGGATTCCCTCTATATCGCCATGCGTGCGCTTGGCATCAAGCCCGGCGATGAAGTGATCGCGCCGGCGCACAGTTGGATATCCACCACGGAAACGATCACTCAGGCGGGCGGTTGTGTGGTTTTCTGCGACACTGATGCGGATTCCTTCACGATCGACCCGGACCGGATCGAGTCGCTCATAACGCCTCGTACGGTTGGGATCATTCCGGTACATCTCTACGGGCAACCCGCGGAGATGGACCGCATCATGGCCATCGCCGGCAAGCATAAGCTCTGGGTCTTGGAGGACTGCGCGCAAGCGCATCTCGCCCGATATCGCGGGCGGTTGGTGGGGTCCTTCGGTGTCGCGGCGTCCTACTCTTTCTACCCGGGGAAGAATCTCGGTGCCATGGGTGACGCGGGTGCACTCACCACAAACGATTCCGGCCTTGCGGAACAAATGGCGATGATCGCGAGGCACGGTGGCCTAAGGAAGGGTGACCACCAGATTGAGGGTATCAACAGCCGTCTCGATGGGCTCCAGGCTGCCATCCTCTCGGTAAAGCTCCCCCATCTGGCGGAGTGGACCAGGCGCCGGCAGGCCATCGCAGCCGAGTACGACCGGCGTCTCGCCGGTGTCGCCGGGGTCTCGGTCCCACAGGTGGCGGCCGGCCGTGAACATGTCTACCACCTTTATGTGCTGCGACACGAAAGAAGGGACGCGTTGGCTTGCTTCTTGGCGGAGCGGGGGATTCAGACGGTGGTGAACTATCCGGTCGCATTGCCGTTCCTGCCGGCTTATTCGCGTCTAGGGCACGTCACCGCAGATTTCCCGAACGCACACTCGAACCAGTCTAGGATATTGTCGCTGCCCATATTCCCCGAGATGACCGAGGAGCAGATCGCTGTCGTGGTCGGCGCAATTGAACAGTTCTCCTCCTGATAAAACTTTGACCGCATCGAACCTGGCAGTCAACTCCCGCCGCAATGTGGCCTCGTTCACCGTGGCCATCGCGGCGCAGTTCGTGGTGGTCCCGTTGGTCATCGCGGAGATCGGATTGACGGCTTTCGGGTACGCAGGCCTTGTCCTTGCGGTGTGGGCTCCTCTTGCACTGATCGGTACGGTGATCGGTCAAGCCGCTACCCGTGAGATATCCGCGGCGCTCGCCGCCGGGGGTGCCGCCAACGCCCTCCAGTCATCCGCGCTGGCGTTGTGTGCAGCGGGGGGGGCGTTGGCGGCACTGTTCTTCGTCGCGGTCGGGCCCTTCGTGCTCGAGTGGCTCGACTCGTCCGGTGTCTCCAGAACCGACTGGTCCAACTTTGTGCTCGCATCGGTCCCGGGCTGGTTCTGTCAGCAACTCGTGGTGGTGATGCAAGGGGTGGCGAGCGCACGGCAGGACTTCCGGTTAGTCGCCAAGATGAGCATCGCAACCGCGGTTTTTAGCGTCATCTGCACGCTAGGAGCGGTATACCTTCTTCCCGATGCGCTCGGCTACTTGTTGGGCGTGTCAGCTGGGTTCGTTCTTACCAGCATACTCTCCGGGTTTATGGTCCGCGATCCAGCGGCGTACAGCCGAAGCGGACGCCGCTCCCTCGCGGTGGCTGCCCGTTCCTTGCTCGGATTTGGCCGATGGCAGTCCGTTTATCATGTGACCGGCACCATAGGCAATCAGGTGGACAAATATCTGCTCGCTTCATTGGCTTCGCCCGCGGTCATCGGTCAGTTCAATGCCGCGAACCGCCTGCAGGAGGCGGCCTACATGGTAGTCATGAAGGCTGCGGAGGTGCTGTTCCCGCGTTTCGGTTCAAAGAGCATGGAGGAGCCGCAGGAGCGCTTTAGGTTTTTCCTTCTCGCCTCGTGGGCTGTGACGAGTCTCAGCGGTGTCGTCCTTGCGCCCGTCATCATCCTCGCCGAACCGTTGATGAGGCTTTGGGCCGGTGCTGAGACAGCAGCTGGCGGTGCCGCATTGCTGCAGGTGCTCACCGTCGGCGGCTTGGTGGGTTGTGGATCTACCGTCTTCACCTATTACATGATGGGGATGGGTGAGACCAGAACGTTGGCGGCCATCGCGACGCTCTACTCGGTCCTTACGGTGGTCTTCTCGGTGGCGGCCATGTTCGCATTGGGCCCCATGGCTGCAGGCTTGGGACTAGCGTTGGCCAGCGTGGTGAGGGTGGCGGTCTCCATGCTTTGGACAAAGTTCAGGACATTCCCCGGATCGTCGTGGCGGCAACTGCTTGCCAGCACGGTTTTGCCGCTGGTGGCATCGCTCTTGGTGTGCTTGGTGTTGACGGGCCTCGTCGACCGTGCCGACATCGGCTCTTGGTGGCATCTAGTGCTCGCCGGCTTCATCGTCGTCGCGTCTGTGGCAGCGGCCGTGTTGCTCGCGAGCGTACTGTCCGGGTTCGGTCGATCGGCGATCAAGGCGGTGCTCGGCGGGATGGGCGTATCCCGGTTTCGCGCCGCATGAGAGGCGGCGGTCAAAGACTATGGTCGATATTGGCGTCGGCCATCGGACTGTCCGCATGCGGTGGCGGTCGTGACGGGACGAGCGGAGCGACGCCACCTGTTGCAGCGACATGCACCTCATCAACCACGGTCGTCAGGTGGACCAAGGTGACTGACTCAGCCGCGTGGTCTCCACGGGACTCTGCTGCCGAGTTTAGTCTTGCGGGGCAGTTGTGGGTGATGGGTGGATGGGAGGACTCTTTCAAAAAGACCCCTCGAGACGTCTGGTCCAGTGTCGATGGATTCTCTTGGCGATGACAGTTCGACCAGGCGCCATGGACACACGGTGATCTGTACGCTACGACGGTACATAGCGACAGGATGTGGTCGGTCGGCGGATGGGCGGATGGCCGTCTGCCGAGAGCCTGCGCAACGATGTGTGGAGGACAGGCGACGGAGATTCCTGGATATTGGTGACCGCCGATGCGCCGTGGGCGCCGCGTGCATATCACCAGTTGGTCGCCCATGCGGGTCGTCTCTATCTTCTCGGTGGCGGGAACTACACTCCCGGATACCAGGGTCGGAACGATGTCTGGAGTACTGAGGACGGCGTCGCGTGGCGACTGGAGGCCGAGTCTGCTCCGTGGTTGCCTCGGATCTGGTTCTCAGCGGTGAGCAACCGTGGTTATCTGTGGGTGTTGGGTGGCTTCTCGGACGGGCCCTACCGCAATTGGGAGGATGTCTGGTAAAGCCACGACGGTCGGCGGTGGGTGAAATACGAGACCGATGTGCAGTGGTCCTCGCGGCATGAACAGTCGACGGTGGTGCATGCCGACCAACTATGGGTGATGGGCGGCATGGCCGAAAGGGGAGTGCTGGTCAACGATGTCTGGCGGCTCGCCTTGCCGGCCGATTGGCTGGGTAGCTGCGACGCGAAGGCGCCGCCCTGACAGGGTCCTCGTCATAGGTTCGGTAAATCGGCGTATAATCAATGGTTGAGGTCCGCTCTTGCTCCACGGCGCCGCTGCCTAGAGCTTTCGCGGTGTTCGTGGCGGTCACGATTGCGCGGTGAGCCGTAATCGCAGCCCCCCCCTTTTTGTTTAGTCGCCGGGTCTTTCCTCTGACAGTGTGCTGACATGCGACTCCGATTCAATATCACCACACTCACACGTCGGATATCGGGTAGGCCGACGTTGCGCATGGGCAGAACCTCGTCCATGTCCTCCCGCGCACGCATCTTGAACGCTTCCCGGAGCAGTGACAGCATCATCGTGGGCGATCATTGCAGGGTGGAAGGGGAGTTGTTCGTCTTTGCCCATGGTGGTCGGATTTCGGTCGGCGACTGGTGCTTCATCGGGCCCGACACGCGTATCTGGTCGGCCGCGTCCGTGAGCATCGGCCGACGCGTCCTCATCTCGCATGGGTGCAACATCATGGATTCGCTCACCCATCCGCTCGACCCGGCCGCGAGGCACGAGCATTTCCGCGCGATCCTGCTCGGTGGACATCCCACGACGCTGGACCTTGACGAGAAGCCGGTTGTCATCGGCGACGATGCATGGATTGCGGCCGGAGCCACGGTGCTGCGCGGCGTGACTATCGGGAACGGCGCGATTGTCGCTGCAGGTTCCGTCGTCACCTCCGACGTCCCGCCCATGACCGTGGTGGCGGGCAATCCTGCGAAGGTGGTGAGGGCCCTCGGGTCTGAGTCATGAGCGGATCTACGACAGGGCAAGCCCCGTCCGCTTGGGAGGATGCCGTCCGCTGGTTACGCGATAACCCTGAGACGCAGCGGTTGGTCATCGACGGGTACTACGACGACCCTCTGATCGGCGCAGCTGAAAGATACCGCTCGAGTCCGGAATGGGCGGCGATCCGTGCGCTGTTGGACGGCCGATGCGGAAACGCTCTCGATGTCGGTGCCGGGCGCGGCATCACGGCGTACGCGTTCGCGCGGGACGGTCATACGGTCACGGCATTGGAGCCCGATTCAAGCGAACTGGTCGGTGCAGGTGCAATCCGGCAACTGTTTGGCCAGGCCGGCCTTCCCGTGCAGATCGTCGAGACGTTCTCGGAACGGCTGCCATTCGAATCCGCTGCTTTCGATGTTGTCTTCGCTCGCGCTGTGTTGCATCACACCACCGATCTCGAGCAGGCCTGCAAGGAGTTCTATCGGGTGCTCAAGCCGGGTGGCTTGTTGTTGGCCATCCGCGAGCATGTCATCTCGCAGGACGAGGACCTCCCGAAGTTCTTCGATATCCATCCGTTGCATCACAGGTACGGCGGCGAGAATGCTTTCTTGCTGTCCCGCTACGAGGAGGCCATCCGCCGGTCGGGCCTTGACCTCGTCAAGACGCTGGCGCCGTTCGAAAGCGCGATGAACTACGCGCCATACACCCTACAGGAACTCAGAAATCAGATGGCGGCGAGGCTCTTCAGCTCTAGCGCGAAGTTGGCCGGCCTGTTCGCGAAATTGCTTTCGGTCCGTCTCGTGTGGTCCGTCGTGGTGGCCTTGCTCAACCGGACGGACCATAGGCCCGGCAGGCTTTACTCCTTCGTCGCGGTGCGGAGGGGTTGATGCCGTGCGCGATCGTCACCGGCGCGCGAGGGTTCATCGGGCGCCACCTCTCAAAGCTGCTCGCCCGTGAGGGGTGGGAGGTCTATGGTCTTGGTCACGGCGCGTGGCCGGAGGCGGAAGCCGGTCGGTGGGGTCTGAAAAGATGGCTGCCGGGAGACATCGATGCCCACAACCTCCGATTGCTCCAGTTGGAGGTCGGCCATGCCGATGCCGTATTCCATCTGGCGGGAGGGGCCTCTGTCGGCGCGGCGATCGGCAATCCGCGCGAAGATTTTTATCGGACCGTCGCGACCACGGTGGAACTCTTGGAGTGGGTCCGGTTGCATTCCCCGTCCTCCCGCGTCGTGGCGGTGTCGAGCGCCGCTGTGTACGGTGCGGGGCATCAAGGCTCTATCGTGGAGGAGACGGTGTCCGTCCCTTTTTCGCCCTACGGTTTCCACAAGGGCATGATGGAGTCGCTCTGCGCGTCCTATTCTGCCTCTTACGGCTTGACCAGCGTCATCGCGCGTCTCTTCTCGGTCTACGGCCCGGGTCTGAAGAAGCAATTGCTTTGGGATCTCTGCAACAAGTTGGGACATGGAGAGGGCGAGATTCTTTTGGGGGGTAGCGGCGATGAATTACGGGATTGGACGGATGTCGGTGATGTCTCGCGCGCCATTTATGCTCTGCTCGAACAAGCGACGGTCCGTTCTCCATGGTTCAACGTCGGCACTGGGTTCGGTTCATCAGTAGCCGAGGTCGCACGGCATACGGCGACCGTCTGGTCGGAGCGTACCGGTGCCAGGATGACACCTATCCGTTTCTCCGGCGTCTCCCGGCCCGGTGATCCCTTCAGCCTGGTAGCGAGCCCGGTGCGGCTCGAAGCGACCGGTTTCAAGTGGTCCATTGACTGGCGAGACGGTATCGCCGCGTACATCGATTGGTACCTCGCGGAACGGGACCGTCAACGATGACGGTCCGCGTCGCCTTCGCTCTGATCGGCGGTCGTGGATGGATGGGCGGTTACAACTACCTGCTCAATCTATTTAAGGCATTGGAGACCCACGCGCAGGGACGGGTCGCAGTTGTGCTCTTCGTCGGCGACGACACGCCGAAAGACCTCCTCGGTCCCTTGACTGACCGTCCCGAGGTGCAGGTCATCCGCGACGGGGCGTTCGACGCAAGCCGCGCGTCGCGGTCGCTGGTTTTGTCGTTGATGCGCGGCTGCGATCCGAGGGTGGTCTCGCTGTTCGAGGCCGCGCAGATCGATCTGGTCTTCGAGGCGGCTCAGTTCCGTGGATGGCGGCTCGAGAGACCCGCCATCGCGTGGATGCCCGATTTTCAACACCGCGTGATGCCGGAGTTCTTCCCGGTGGCGGCCCGTCTGAAGCGAGAGATTGGTTTTCGTGTCCAGATCATGACCGGGCGGCACATCATGGTCAGCAGCGACGATTCGGGTGAGACCTGCGGCACCCTCTACCCGGCGGCGCGCGGACGAATACGGACCGTTCGGTTCGCGGTACCACCACCGCGCGAGTTCGCGGCTGAAGAGACCGATGCGCTTCGGGCGCGCTACGGACTGCCCGAGCGATTCTTCTTCATGCCCAACCAGTATTGGCGGCATAAGGATCACGCAACGGTCGTTGAGGCGCTCGCGTATCTCTCTCGCAAGGGATGCAGACCGGTAGTCCTCGCCAGCGGATCGCAGTCCGATCCGCGCGATCCGCAGCACATCCATCGCTTGAAGGATCTTGTCGAACGGCGCGGTGTTGGTCACCAGTTCCTGATGCCCGGTCTCATCCCCGCGGAGGATCTTGCCGGGCTGATGTGCGCCTGCCAAGCGTTGATCAACCCGTCGCTCTTTGAAGGATGGAGCACTACCGTGGAGGAGGCCCGGTCTGCGGGGACCCCAATGATCCTCTCGGACCTGCCGGTGCACCTTGAGCAGGCGGCGGAGGAGGCGGTGTTCTTCCGTCGGCAGGACCCGCAGGGGCTCGCGCGTGTTCTGGAGGGTCATGTGCCCGTCCCGGACGATGAACGATCGCGGATGCGCCAAGCCGCCCGCGCGAGCGCCGATCGCCGCATGGCTGCGTTCGCCGATGGCTTCGCGTCGTTGGTCGAGGGGTGCGTGAGTTAGGCCATGCGTGTCAGCATCGTCACCGTAGCCTTCAACTCTGCATCGACCATCGTCGATACCCTGGATTCTGTCGCGCGCCAGGACCACCCCGACATCGAGCACATCGTCATCGATGGTGGCTCCTCGGATGGCACGGTAGACCTCGTCAGGTCCATGGGCGGCAGGGTATCGAAGTTCGTCACGGAGCCGGACGCCGGCATCTATGATGCGATGAACAAGAGTCTCCGGCTCTGCACCGGGGATATCATCGGGTTCCTCAACTCCGATGACATGTACTCCTCGGAAAGATCTGTCAGCGCCATCGTGGCCGCTCTCGCCGATGGAGGTGTTGATGCCGTCCACGGCGATCTGGTGTATGTGCGCCGCGACGATCCCGAGTGCGTGGTCCGCCATTGGAAGGCTACCCCGTTCTCACCGGGCGCTTTTTCGAGAGCATGGTGCCCGGCGCATCCGACGTTCTATGTCCGACGCTCGGTGCTGGAGCGGGCCGGATCGTTCAACACCTCGTATAAGGTCGCATCCGACCTTGATCTGATGCTCCGTGTCCTCGAGCTCGGCCGTGCCAACTCTAAACTGGTCCCGCAGGTGTTGGTCCGGATGAGGATGGGCGGAGTGTCCAACAACAGCGTCCGCGGTATCTTCCGACAGAATGCGGAAGTCATCGCGGCCATCAGGGGCCACGGGTTGTCAGTGAGCACCCCAGTTTTCGCGATCGCCAAGATCTTCCGCCGGTTGCACCAGTTCGTGTCGAGGCCATAAGGGTGATCGGCAACCCAGCGGTCCGATTTTCGTCCCCGACCGAATTCACTTCCGGCGAGGATCTGAGACGCGTTTTCGGCTCCGCTGGTCCGGAGATCGATGCGGGTGGCTCAGTGCTGTTCCGGGGTATTGTCACGGTGATGTCCGGCGTCCGATTCCGTGGACGATGCGTGGTCGGAGACGACGTACTCATCGATACGGGGTCGGTGCTCGAGGACGCCGAGATCGGCGACGCTTGCAAGATACGACCGTATTCGCTCATATCGTCGTCTCGTCTTGGGGGTCGCAACATCGCCGGGCCCTTCTGTTTCCTGCGAGATCAGACCACGGTCGGTGACGACTGCATCGTAGGCACCCATGTCGAAATCGCGAGGAGCCGGCTCGGCGACGGGGTCAAGGTGTCGCATCAAGCGTTCATCGGCGATGCCGATGTCTGCGATGGTGTCATCATCGGTGCCGGGGTCGTCTTCTGCAATTACGAGAAGGGCAAACGGCTCCACTCGACGGTGGGTGAGAGGACCGTAATTGGTTCGGGAACCATGGTGATCGCGCCGGCTCATATTGGGCGTGACGCCGTCATCGGTGCCGGTTCGGTGGTCACCCGGCCCGTGCCAGATGAGGCGCGAGTGATCCAGCGTCGAAGCCTGGCGTAGCCAATGACAGTCCTCGACACCATGGTCGTGGGTGGGGCAATTCTTTTGGCCACATGGGTCGGTGCCCAGGGGTACAGAGCCGCATGGCGATCTTGGATGGGCCGCGACGGAACACCGACGGGCTTCGGGTGCTTGCTGCCCTTGGCCGTGGTGGTGGGGTTGTGGTCAACCGAGCAGGCCGTCGGGATGGGCGCCGCGCTTGCGCTCATCATCCTCGCCACCTTCCTCTACTGGCTGGACGACCTCTTGGGTCTGTCGGCGAAGACACGCATCGTCTTGGCGTCGCTGGCGGGCGTTGTCCTAGGTCTGATCAGCATCGCCGAGGGATGGGCAAGTCCTTGGCATCTGGCCGCTATCGCGCTGTCGGCCGGAGCTCTTTGCGTCGTGTCCGCCAATATCATCAACTTCTATGATGGGGCGGACCTCAATCTCGCACTCGTTATCGCCAACTTTGGGGTTTTGCTGGCAGTCTTTTCGTCCGCTTGGGACGGTCCAGTGCCGATCGTCGGCGTGGCGCTCGTCGCGTTCGCGGTCGGGTTCGGGATGGTGAACCGCAGACCGCACTCCCTCTATCTCGGCGACGGAGGGAGTTTCGCCTTCGCCGCCGTGGTCACTTGGCTGTTCGTGCTCTTCGTCGGCGGCCGTGAGATCCCGGTCGAGGCGGTGGTGGCGCTTGCGTTGCCGGCGTTCGACGTCTTCTTTGTGCTGCTCATCCGGTTGTGGTTCAAGCACGATCTCCTGTCGAGGAACTACCTGCATCTCTATCAACGTTTGCATATCATTTATGGCGGTCGTAGATACCTCTACCCTCAACCGATTAACATAATCCTAGTGCTCGGCTGTGCAGGTTTGATCGGCTCTTCGACAGGGGTATCGCGGGTCGTCGCGGTATTGCTCGCCAGCGTGATCGTGACGCCCATCCTCTATCTCATCGTTCGGCGTTATGCGGTGGAGTCCGAGTATTTCTTTGGCGACGGGACGACTCAGTGATCGTGGCCTCCCGGGGGAGATGTTGCATCGTCGGTTACGGGGCGCATGCGCGTACGAAGCTTATGCCCGCGCTCGCTGAGAGTGGATGGCGGACCATCGGGTTGGTATCGAGAACCGCCGCGCCGAGCACGGAACTGCCGGTGTTCACCAGCCTCGACTCGGCCTTGTCGGCACTCCCCGAGCGGACGACTTATATCGTCGCGAGCCCTCCTTCGGCCCATTTTAGGCAGGTGTCTGCCATCGTGGAGGCGGGGTGCGATGTCTTCGTCGAGAAACCGGCCTTCCTCTTGCCGGACGAGGTCGATTCCGTCCGAAGGAGCGCGGAGACCAAGCAGGTCTTCGTCGCGGAGATGTTCATGTACCTTGAGGCGACGGTCGTGGGCACGGCCCTGCGGCTCCTCAAGCGGTCGTGGCACGAGATCCGGCGCGTGGAGATGGTTTTCACCTTGCCGAGCGTTCCTGAAGGCACCTTCCGTGGTGGTGACGGATTGGCGGGTTCCTTGCTGGCCGATGTCGGTTGCTATCCATTATCGCTGCTCGCCCGAGCGGGCATCCCCCTCGAGGGGCTCTCCCTCCGGTCGTCATCGACCGAGGAGGCGCGCGCTCCGTTGTATTCTGTCGCGGGGCGAGTGCGCGGCGTCGATGTTAGATTCGTCGTGGGCTTGGCGGGGGCGTACCGCAATTCGCTCGATATATCGTCGACCGACGGCGCCGGATGGGCCATCGAGCCGTGTTTCTATGGGCGACCAGGGGAAAGGCGGGTCGTGACGCGCCGGGGGCGCAACGACAGTGACGGGGGCGACGTTGCGGTCGAGCAACTCCTGCACGAGGGCAATGCGTTCACGACGATGTTCTCGCGCGGTCGGGAGGAATGGCTGTCCACCCAAGCGCAGCGGTTCCGCGAGATGTCCGCCGTCACCGACGCGTTGTGTAGGTTGGGGGGGCAGGCCGGTTTCGCGGAGTAGCCGAGACTCCGCAGCGCGGGCAGCGGCGGCTTAAACGGCGTGGCTCGATGTCGTATACTTGTCTTTATTTCGCCATTTGGAGCACGCTATGCCGCTGCCGAGGAAATCGACGCTCTTCCCGAACATCCAGCGTGACTCGGACGGTCGTGGGGAGATTGTGTCCATCGTCGATGAGACCATCCAGAACGTCTCCATCATCACCTGCAATCCGGGCTCTATCCGCTCCAATCACTACCACCACCGGGACTTCCACTTCATGTACGTCCTCGAGGGGGAGATTGATTACTTCTACAAGGACATCGACACCGGCGAAGTGCAGTATCTGAAGGTGCGTGCGGGCGACAATATCTTCACTCCGGACAACGAAGTGCACACGACTTACTTCCCTGTCCGTACCAAGCTCATCGTCAGCAGTAAGTACCCGCGCGATCAGGCTACCTACGAGGCGGATACGGTGCGCGTCGATTTCGTCAACCCGGCCAACCTTCAAGAGATGCTCGCCAAGTATGCGAACGGGTGATGAGAGTTTCCGCGAGATAGGAACCTGCCGTCTCTGCGGGTGCGGTGCGCTTGAGAGTTACCTGGACTTCGGGCATCTGCCTCTAGGCAACGATCTTCGGGAGGACGCGACGGCGGCGAAGGATGCGGCTTCGTACCCTTTGGCGGTCAACCGTTGCCCTGATTGCGGTCATTTCCAATTGGCGCACGCGGTGGCTCCGGAATTGTTGTACGCCACCAACTACACCTACCTCAGCGGGGTCGGAGCGAGCTTCGTTCGCCACTTCGCGGAATATGCAGCGTGGGCGGCGAAGACATGCGACCTACCCGGAGGGGCGCTCGTGGTCGATGTCGGATCTAACGATGGCACGTGCCTCGCGGCCTTCAAGAAATCGGGGTTCAATGTTTGCGGGGTCGATCCCGCGAGCATGCCGGCCGCGCTGGCGAATTCCGCAGGAATCGATACTTTGAACCGGTTTTTCGACGATGTCGCCGTCGAGGAGATTGTCGACCGTTTCGGCCAAGCCGATTTCGTCACCAGCCACAATGTTCTGGCGCACGTCGACGATCTCTCGGCGACCTTCCGAAGGATTCATTCCCTGCTCAAGGAAGGCGGATTCTTTGCTTTTGAGGTGGGCTATTTCCGCGAAGTTCTCGAGAAGGGCTGCTTCGACACCATCTACCACGAACATCTCGACTACCACCATGCCGCGCCGCTGGTCAGGCACCTCCGCAGCATCGGCTTCGATGTCATCGATCTCAGCGTCGTGCCGGTCCAAGGCGGCTCGTTGCGGTTGCTGCTGCGCAAGACCGGTAAGGGCGATCTCTCAGCGGGCGCGGCGGCTTTCCTTGAGGAGGAAGGATGCTCAATCCTCCGCGACCCGGTGAGGCTTCAAGAGTGGTCCACTCTGATACGGCAGCGGATGAGCCGGTTTGGCGAAGCGGTCAAAGTGCGCGCAGAGCGGGGACTAACGGTGGTCGGGTATGGCGTGCCGACCAAGGCGACCTTGCTCATGAGGGTGGCCGGGTTGGATGCGACGCATGTGGCGTTCATGGTTGAGGACAACCCCCTTAAGCGCGGGCGTTTTACACCGGGTACGGGAATAGCGATCTTCGAGCCCGAGGAACTACGGCGTCGGCGCCCAGAGGTGGTTCTGATCTTCGCTTGGAATTTTTCTGATGACATCCTTTCGAGGTTGCGCATGGTGGTGGATTGGCCGATTGAGTATGTCGTCCCGCTGCCTGACCTTGAAGTGGGGGTGTTATGAGCTTCAAGCCGCGTCGCATCACGGTCATCGCACCGCATCCGGATGACGAGACGCTCGGCGCGGGCGGCACTATCGCCCGGATGGCGGCCGACGGGTCGGAGGTATCGGTTCTCATCGTTAGCGGGCATCTTCCGCCGCTCTACGCGCCGAGCATGTTTGAGGTCACGCGTGGGGAGGCTATCAGAGCGTTCGACATACTCGGGGTGGCGCACTACGAGTTTCTGGAGATACCAGCTACGCTGGTGAACGCCGTCCCGGTGGCCGAGCTCAACGGAAAGGTGTCGAGGTTCATCCGTCAGACCAATCCCGAATGGGTCCTCATCCCCTTCCCTGATCGGCACATTGATCACAGGATCATCTTCGACTCCGCGGTTGTCGCATGCCGCCCGGTTCATGCCGCGGCACCTAGGGTCGTGCTGGCCTATGAGACGCTATCTGAGACCCATTGGAACGCCCCAGGGATCGAGCCGGCGTTCATCCCGGAAGTGTTCGTCGACATTTCCGAGCACATGGAGACCAAGAGGCAAGCGCTTGCCGCTTACGCATCTCAAGTCAACGAGGCGCCATCGCGCTCCATTGACGCATGTTCTGCCTTAGCACGGTTCCGGGGTAGCCAGAACGGATGTGAACACGCAGAGGCGTTCAAGACTGTCCGTATCGTCATATGACGGTTGCACGTCGAGGATGTGGGACGCCACCGAGACTCGAAGGGTATTTTCAGATGGTGATCAACGGCATCGATAGCAGGGTATCCCGCAGTACCAGCCTGTTCTCGCCCGCAGCGGCCACATGTCCGCTCCATCGGTGCGCCTCGGCGGCGGATATCTCGTAGAGCGTCTCGTCGAGGAGATCCCGCCTTAAGAAGAATGCGTTTGCTCCGAAACTGTCGCATCCGAGCAAGGCGTAGCCCTTCCGGAGCGCCAGCTTGCTGAGCGCACTGATCGAGGCGCCGTGGTAATGGCCGTTGGCACCTTTGCTATTTCGATCGAAACTAGCTTCATAAGGGACGGTCACGGACGCATCCGGGCCGAAAGAGGTGTTGCACTCGATGATGACGAGCCGAGGGTTGATTGCCGTGGACGCCTCCCAAAGCCAATAGTCCACGCCATCGACATCGATCGAATAGATGTCCACCTCGCGATCGAACCCGTGCTTCGCGATGGTCGTGTTGATATTATCAATGGTGAGGTATTCAACCGACGCCGAGACACCCTTAATGCCGTGCTGCCTCGCGCATTCATTGAACACCCGAACCGAGGGTTCGAAGCCGTCCAGGTAGAGCCCGGAGTAACCTTCCTGAAGAACTAGACGAAGGCAGTTGTTCTCCCGCAGGCCGAAACCGAACTCAACGAACGTCTTCGCGGGACTGGCCACATGCTCCATCAGGAAGCGGATGATACCGTCCTCGCCGTTCTGCGAGTAAACGCGAAGGTCGCGTCCCGCCAAACAGGACTGTCCCTGCATCGCTTTGCCTGGTTCGGGCCATGACGTCGGAGTCGGGCGGTGCCATGTTCGCCGGAAATGTCTCGCGAGCATGCCGGTCGGCGCATGGTGCCAGAGCAGTGATTTGATGAACGGTGCCACGACTGACCTCGAAATTTACTGCACAAAAACCGTAGAAAACGATATCACAAGCGCCCACCGGCTAACAGCATTGTGGGCTGGTAGGCCTGACATTCTGCCGCTATAATTCTCTAATGAGTAAGATAGCGTTAATCACGGGAATCACGGGACAAGACGGGGCGTATCTCGCCGAGTTCCTGTTAGGAAAGGGATACGACGTTCACGGAATCAAGCGCCGTTCATCGTTGTTCAACACCGATCGCATCGACCACCTCTACGACGACCCCCATCGACCGGGTGTCCGGCTTCACCTGCACTACGGTGACCTGACTGACGCCACAAATCTCATCCGCATCATGCAGCAAGTGCGCCCGGACGAGGTCTATAACCTGGCCGCGCAGAGCCATGTCGCAGTGTCCTTCGAGACTCCGGAGTACACCGCCAATTCCGATGCACTGGGCACCCTCAGGATGCTGGAGGCCATCCGGATTCTCGGTTTGGTAGATAAGACCCGCTTCTATCAGGCATCCACCTCCGAGATGTTCGGGAAGGTTCAGGAGATCCCGCAGAGGGAGACCACCCCTTTCTATCCCCGGTCGCCCTACGGCGCGGCGAAGGTCTACGCTTACTGGATCACGGTCAACTACCGTGAGGCGTACGACATGTTTGCGTGCAATGGAATACTTTTCAATCACGAGTCGCCGTTACGCGGTGAGACCTTCGTGACGCGAAAGATCACGCGAGGAATGTCGAGGATCCGCGAGGGTCTCGATGATGTGCTGTACCTCGGCAATCTCGATTCATTGCGGGATTGGGGTCATGCAAAAGATTACGTCGAGGCTCAGTGGCTCATGCTGCAGCAGGATCGTCCGGAGGATTTTGTCATCGCCACCGGCAAGCAGTACTCCGTTCGCGAGTTTGTCGAACGGGTGGGTATCCGCCTAGGTATGCCGATAGCTTGGCGCGGTGAAGGTGTTGATGAACAGGGTGTAGACCAGCGCGACGGTCGAGTTGTGGTGAAAGTCGATCCGCGATACTTCAGGCCCACGGAGGTCGAGACGCTGCTCGGAGATGCAAGTAAGGCGAAAGCTAAACTCGGGTGGGTTCCAAAGATTTCTTTCGAGCAGCTTGTCGAGGAGATGGTCGATGCCGACTGGGGGAACGCCAAGCGGGACGCTTTGATGGCTCGGGAAGGCTTCCGGACCTACCTACGCCGGGAGTAGGCCGCGCCATGTCGTCGTCGACCCCTCGCATTTTCGTGGCGGGCCATGCGGGTCTCGTCGGCTCAGCATTGGTACGTCGTTGGACTGCCGCGGGCATCGGTAGTTTGTTGCTGAGGCGCCGGTCGGAGTTGGACCTGACCGACAAAGGCGCGGTGGATGCGTTCTTCGGGCGAGAGCGTCCGGATCATGTTCTGCTGGCGGCAGCCAAGGTCGGTGGGATCCTCGCCAACGATCAGTTCCCGGCGGATTTCCTCAGGGACAACTTGGTTATCCAGACCAATGTCATAGACGCCGCCTACCGATTCGGTGTCCGCAAGCTCCTGTTCCTCGGTAGCAGTTGTATCTACCCGAAGTTCGCCGAACAGCCCATCCGCGAGGAGGCACTGCTCACCGGCGCTCTCGAGCCCACCAACCAGTGGTACGCGATTGCCAAGATAGCGGGGCTGAAGATGTGCGAGGCCTATCGTCGGCAGCACGGGTTCAATGCCATTTCCATCATGCCGACCAACCTTTATGGTCCAGGCGACAACTTCGATCTGAAGACGTCTCATGTGCTGCCCGCCCTCATCCGGAAATTCCATGAGGCGAAGGTTGCCGGCGCGGATCAGGTGGAGATCTGGGGCACCGGAGCGCCGCGCCGCGAGTTTCTCCACGTCGATGATCTGGCGGATGCGTGTTTCCACCTGATGCAGTCGTACGATGACGAGCCTTTGATCAACGTCGGTTGTGGGGAGGATGTCTCCATCTCCGAACTAGCCACCCTCGTCGGTCGGATCGTCGGCTTTCAGGGGTCTGTAGTCTTCGATCGGAGCAAGCCCGACGGAACGCCCCGAAAGCTGCTTGACGTGACAAGGTTGAGTTCGTTGGGTTGGAAGCCTCGCATCCGGTTGGAGGATGGGATTAGGGATACCTACGACTGGTATCGCTCAAGCGTTTCGCAGTAAGGTTCGCGGCTGACGTTTTGGGTCGGCATCGCTTAGGTTAGAATCCCCCCATGCTCCAGAAAATCGGCGATTCCCTCAAGGGCAAGTCAATCCTGCCCTGGCTCATCCTAGTCCCCCTCGCGCTCATCTTCGCGTTCTGGGGTGCGACGGGCATGGTCAGCATGGACTTCCTCGGCGCCCAGACCTGGGCGGCCAAGGTGAACGGCAAGCAGGTCCCGCTGCAGGAAGCGAACGATGTCTGGCGCAATCAGCAGTCGCAGTGGCAGCAGCAGTTCGGCACCGATATCCCGGACGATGTGCGTGCGGAGCTGCAGGAGGGGGTGCTGGAGCGCCTCATCCGGGCGCGGCTCGTCGGCGATCGCAGTCAGGACGGCGGCTATCGGGTGAGTGAGGCGCGGGTCCAGCAGGAGATCCTCTCGGAGCCCGCCTTCCAGGTCGACGGCCAGTACAGCGAGACGCTGGCGCTCGCCCGGCTCGCGCAGATCGGCATCACCCCCGAGAAATTCCGCGCCGACATCCGCACCAGCCTGCAGAACGCGGAGCTCGAGCGCGCCATCGGCGTCTCGGAGTTCCTGACCCCCACCGAGATCGGGCGGCGGCTCGCCCTCGAGGATGAGCAGCGCGAGGTTCGCGTCGCGCTGCTGCCTGTCGATCGTTTCCGCAGCTCGGCGGTGCCGGACGAGGCAGCGCTCGCGGCCTGGTACGCCAAGAACGGCAAGTCCTTCGAGACGCCGGAGTCGGTGAGCCTGCAGTACGCCGAAGGGTCGCTCGCGCAGATCGAGGCCGGCATCACGGTCACCGAAGATGATCTGCAGGCCTTTTATGCCGAGAACAAGGACCGCTACATCGCGCCGGAGCGCCGTCGGGCGCGCCACATCCTGCTCGCGACCGAAGCCGACGCCAACGCCGCGCTCGCGCGTCTGAAGGCGGGCGAGGACTTCGCGACCCTCGCGCGCACGCTCTCGACGGACACCGGTTCTGCCGAGGGCGGCGGTGACCTCGGCTTCTCGGACCGCAACGCGTTCGTGAAGCCCTTCGCCGATGCGCTCTTCGCCATGGCGCAGGGCGAAACCCGCGGTCCCATCAAGACCGACTTCGGCTTCCACCTCATCCGTCTCGAGGGCATCGAGGGGGGCGGCACCCGCGCCTTCGCCGAGGTCCGTGCGGATCTCGAGCAGGAACTGCGCCGCGACCGCGCCGCCGACCGCTTCGGTGAGCAGCAGGAGCAGGCGCAGCGCCGGGCCGAGCAGCCGGGTGCGGATCTCGCCGCCATCGCCAAGGATCTGGGCCTCGCGACCGGCGTGGTGCCGGTGTTCCTGCGCGGTACGGGCGGCGCGCCGCTCGGCACGGACCCGGCGCTTGAAGCGGCGGTGTTCGGCGACAAGCTGCTGGGTCAGCGCCTGATCAGCGCGCCGATCGCGCTCGGCGACGACCGGTTCGTGGTGGTGAAGGTCGCAAGCCACACCAAGGCGGCCATCCCGCCGCTCGCCAGCCTGCGTGGCGAGGTCGTGGCGGCGGTGCAGCGCGAGCGTGCCACGGCGGCTGCCCGCGCGGCGGCTGAGGGGGCTGCAGCCCGCGTGGACAGCGCGGCGACCTTCGACAACGCCGTGCGTGCGCTCGGCGTGGTCGCGGAACCGGCCCGCTTCGTCGACCGTCGCGACCCGGCGCTGCCCTCGACGGTGCGCAGCGCACTCTTCGAATTCCCGCGCCCTGTGCGGGGCAAGCCCGTCACGCGGGCCGTGCCGCTGCCGGAGGGCGGGTACGCGATCGTCACCTTCACCCAGAGCCGCAGCATGCCGAGCGCGGGCGATGCGCAGTTGCGCAGCTTCCGCGTGCAGCAGATCACCGCCGGGCAGGGTCAGGCGGCGGTCGGTGCGTATATCGAGGAATTGCGCAGCAGCGCGAAGGTCGAGAAGAACCCGCGCGCCTTCCAGTAAGGGCGTTACTCGCCAGCCTCGGGGAAGCTCATGCCGACGGTGTTGAAGCCGCCGTCGACATAGACGATCTCGCCGGTGATGCCGGCTGCGAGGTCTGAGCTCAGGAACGCCGCGGCGTTGCCCACATCCTGCTGGGTGACATTGCGCCGCAACGGCGCCACCTCCGCCACCCTCGAGAGCATCTTGCGGAAGCCACCGATCCCGGCGGCGGCGAGGGTCTTGATCGGCCCCGCCGAGATGCCGTTCACGCGGATGCCTTGCGGACCGAGGTCCGCCGCCAGGAAGCGCACATTGGCCTCGAGGCTCGCCTTCGCAAGGCCCATCACGTTGTAGCTCGGGATCGCGCGCACGGCGCCGAGGTAGGAGAGCGTCAGGATCGAGGCCGCCCGACCCTGCATCAGCGGCAGGGCGCCGCGGGCGAGGGCGGTGAGGCTGTAGCTCGAGACGTCATGCGCGATCGCGAAGGCCTCGCGCGAGGTGCTTGCGGTGAAGCCGCCGGCGAGCGCTTCGCGTGGTGCGAAGGCGACCGCGTGCACCAGGATGTCGAGCCCGTCCCACCGCTCGCCGAGCGCGGCGAAGGCGGCGTCGATCTGGGTGTCTGAGGTGACATCGAGCGGCAGCACGATGTCCGAGCCGATGGAGGCCGCGAGCGGCTCGACGCGATCTTTGAGCCGATCGTTGGCGTAGGTGAAGGCGAGCTCGGCGCCCTCACGATGCATCGCTTCGGCGATGCCCCAGGCGATGGAGCGGTCGGTCGCGACGCCGACGATCAGCGCGCGCTTGCCTGCCAAAAATCCCATATCAGCTCCGTCGTGTGCGGATGGCGAGTTTTTGGCCGGGACGCAACACCCCGGCCACCTTGATGTCGTTCCAGGCGGCGATCTGCCCGGCGGTCACGCCATAGCGGCGCGCGATGCTCGAGAGGGTGTCGCCGCTGCGCACGGTGTGGGTCACGCGCTGCACGCTGCCGCTCTCCACCGGGTTGTTGCGCCCGGCGCGGTTGTTGCGGCTGCCCGAAGTCGCTGCGTTAGCGACGACCAGACGCTCGCCCGGCATGAGGGTCTGCCCCGGTCGCTTGCCGTTCAGGCGCATCAGCGTGTTGACATCGATGTTGTTGCGCTGCGCGATGCTCCAAAAGGACTCGCCGCGGCGCACCACATGCACCTGCGGCCGGGCCGTGCGTATCGCCGGCGCTGGGCCATCGACGCGGGCGGCGGCGCGCAGCACCTTCGCGGGTAACTCCGAGCTGCCGTTCGGCACGCGCAGGTCGGCGCCCGGGATGAGGGCGCTGCTGGAGAGGCCGTTGAGCATCCGCAGCGTCATGTCGGTGGTCTTATAGCGTGCTGCGAGCCCGGCGAGCGTCTCGCCCGGGGCGACGATGTGGTGCGTCACGCGCATGAGTTCATCGGGCGTGAACTGCGCGAGGTTCTGGCGGAAGAGTTCCGCGGAGTCGATCGGCAGCAACAAAGAATGCGGCCCCTGCGGCGGCGTCGCCCAGCGGTGGAACGCGGGGTTCAGTTCGAAGAGTTCATCCGTGGTCACACCCGCAAGTTCGGCGGCAAGCTTCAGGTCGATCTGGTGGTCGATGTCGACCCGCGTGAAGTACGCCTCGTTCGGGATCGGGCTGAACTCGAGGCCGAGCAAGGCGGTGTCGCGCACCACGCGCTTCATCGCCAAGAGCTTCGGCACATAGGCGCGAGTCTCGGCGGGCAGCTTCAGGTCCCAGAAGGTGATCGGCTTACCGGCGGCGAGGTTGTTGCGCACGGCGCGGCCGACGCAGCCTTCGCCGCAGTTGTAGCCGGCGATGGCGAGCAGCCAGTTGCCCTGGAACTCGTCGTTCAGGTATTGCAGGTAATCGAGCGCCGCGCGCGTCGACTCGACGACATCGCGTCGCCCGTCGTACCACCAAGTCTGGGGCAAGCCGAAGCGGTTGCCGGTGCCGGGGATGAACTGCCAGAGCCCCGAGGCGCGAGCGCTCGAGTAGGCGAAGGGCTCGAAGGCGCTCTCGACGACCGGCAGCAGCGCGAGCTCCATCGGCATGCCGCGCTTGTCGATCTCCTCGACGATGTAGTGCATGTAGAGCGCAGCGCGCCCGAACACGCGATCGAGGTACGCCGGGTTGCGGGCGTTCCAGAGCGTCTGGTTGTCGATCGCGGTGCGGTCTTCGTCCTCGAGTTGGAAGCCCGCCCGGATGCGGTCCATGAGATCGGCGTAGGGGTTGCCTGCCGCGTCGGTGCGGATCAGGGTCGAGGGCGCAGGACCGGTGGGCGCGGTCGCGGCGGTTTTGCCGCCGGGGTAGGAGGGCGGCGCGCGCAACACGGCGGTGGCGGCAGTGGGCGGCGCGGGCGGTGCGGGCTTGGCGGGTTCGAGGCCACGCGAGGCGGTGGCGGGGTCGGACAGGCTCGCGCAAGCGCTGAGCGCGAGCGTGCAAAGAGCGAGGGCGGCAAGCCTTAGGAGGGGGGTCCGCATATCGCGGGTATTTAACCTTCAAGTGCCGAAAATTGCTATTGTTTTCTGCATGCTTCCGGGACCGATTTCACAGTGGTTGGATGCGCCGCGTGGCCGCTCGCTGCGGCAGGGCGAGGCCGCGCTCGTCAGCGAGTCGCTCGAGGATTGCTTCGGCTGGGAGATGCTGCAGATCGGCGCCTGGGGCGAAGGGCGTGCGTTGCTGACGGCCGCTCGCACACGCTCGCAGGCCTTGATCGACACCGCCCCCGCGCCGGGCGTCGATGTGGTCTCGCGACTCAGCGCGCTGCCGATCGCGAGCGACTCGATCGATTGTGTGTTGTTGCCGCACACGCTCGAGTTCGAGGCCGACCCGTACGGTCTGCTGCGCGAGGTCGATCGCGTGCTCGCAGGCGATGGCAAATTATTGGTGCTCGGCTTCGCGCCTTGGAGCCCCTGGGGTCTGCGCGCGGCGGGCAGTCGCGCAGGCTTCCCGCCCGGGCTGCGGCGGTTGCTCTCTGAACGACGCTTGCGCGATTGGCTGCGCCTTTTGGGCTACGAAGTCGGTGAGACCCGTCGTTATCTCTACGAGCTGCCTTGGGGCGATCCGCCGGCTGCGGGCTGCCGGATGCGTCGCGGCTTCGTCTATCCCTGGCCTGCCGGGGCGTTTTTGTTGCGGGCGCGCAAGCGTCTGCACACGCTCACGCCGCTGCGATCACGGCTGCGCGAGCGGCGTGCGTCAGTGCTCGGCGGCATCGTCAAGCCGTCCCCGGTCAATCGCTCCGAACCGTGAAACGCGTCGAGATCTACACCGATGGCGCTTGTCGCGGCAACCCGGGGCCGGGGGGTTGGGGCGCGACCTTGGAGTCCGGCGAGCACTTCCGGGAACTCTCCGGCGCCGAAGCCGACACCACCAACAACCGCATGGAGCTCACGGCCGTGATCCGCGCGCTCGAGGCGCTCAAGCGGCGCGCCGCCGTCACGGTGCACACCGATTCGGAGTATGTGCGCCGCGGGATCACCGAATGGCTGCCCAACTGGAAAGCGCGCGATTGGAAGACCGCGGACCGCAAGCCCGTCAAGAACCGCGACCTCTGGGAGCGCCTCGATGAACTCGCCGTCGGTCACGACATCGATTGGCGGTGGGTGAAGGGGCACTCGGGTGTGCCGGGCAACGAGCGCGTCGATGCGCTTGCGACCGCAGCCATCGACGCGCTGCTAAAATAGAACCATGCGCCAGATCATTCTCGACACGGAGACGACGGGCCTCGAGGCCTCTGCGGGCCACCGCGTCATCGAGATCGGCTGCGTGGAGATCGTCAGCCGCCGCCTGACAGGCCGCATCTTCCACCGTCACCTCAACCCCGACCGCGACAGCGACGAAGCTGCGCTTGCGGTGCACGGGCTCACGCGCGAGCGCCTCGCGCGGGAACCGCGCTTCCCCGAGGTGGCGGCGGAGTTCCTCGATTTCGTCGCGGGCGCCGAGCTCGTGATCCACAACGCGGCCTTCGATGTCGGTTTCTTGAACGCGGAGATCCGTCGCCTGAAGGGCGAGCATCCGCCCATCGACAACCTCTGCCGCGTGCTCGACACACTCGCGCTCGCGCGCGAGATCCACCCCGGGCAGCGCAACAGCCTCGATGCGCTCTGCAAGCGCTACGGCGTCGACAATTCCCGTCGCGCGCTGCACGGCGCCCTGATCGACGCGCGTATCTTGGCCGATGTTTATCTCGCGATGACGGGCGGCCAGAGCGCCCTGGAATTGGGTGAGTCGCGGCCGCGTCGGGGGGCGAATGGGGCTCTTCCCGCCCCCGTGGTTCGCAATGCCCGGCCCGAGGGCGCCCTGCGCGTCATCGAGCCCTCGGCCGCCGAACTCGCCGCGCACGAAGACTTCCTGACCCGCATCGCCAAGGCCGCGGGCGGGCGCTGCCTTTTCAAGGATCCGCCGACGGCGTGAAGATCCTCGTCACAGGCGCTGCCGGCTTCATCGGCATGCATGTCGCCGAGCGGCTGCTCGCGGCGGGCCATCAGGTCACGGGCCTCGACAACCTCAACGACTACTACGACCCCGCCCTGAAGCAGGCGCGGCTCGCGCGGCTGCGGGACCGGCCGGGCTTCGCGTTCCAGCGCTTGGATCTCGCCGACGGGGCGGGGATGCGCGCGCTGTTCGCCGCCGGAGGCTTCGAGCGCGTGGTGCATCTCGGGGCGCAGGCCGGGGTGCGATATTCTTTGACCAACCCGCAGGTGTACCTCGACAGCAATGTCACCGGCACGCTCAATGTCCTCGAGGGCTGTCGGCACCACGGTGTCGGGCATCTGGTGTTCGCGTCGACGAGCTCGGTCTATGGCCTCAACACCCGCATGCCGTTCTCGCCGCACCATGGCGTCGATCACCCGCTCTCCCTCTACGCCTCCACCAAGCGGGCCGGGGAGCTGATGTGCCACAACTACGCGGCGCTCTTCGGCTTGCCGGTGACGGCGCTGCGCTTCTTCACGGTCTATGGGCCTTGGGGTCGGCCGGACATGAGTCCCATGCTTTTTGCGCAAAAGATGCGGGCGGGTCAGCCGATCGATGTCTTCAACGGCGGGCATCACCGCCGGGACTTCACCTACATCGACGACATCGTCGAGGGCGTGGTACGCGCCTGTGACCATGTCGCGACCCCGGATCCCGCCTGGGACAGCGCGGCGCCGGATCCTGCCACGAGCCGGGCGCCGTACCGGATCTACAACATCGGCAACCAATCGCCCGTGGAACTGCTGCGGTTCATCGGTCTTTTGGAGGAGAACCTCGGCGTGAAGGCGCAGATGAACTTCCTGCCGCTGCAGCCGGGGGATGTACCGGACACCTTGGCCGACTGCTCGGACCTCGAGCGCGCGGTGGGCTTCCAGCCCTCGACCCCCATCGAGGAGGGGGTCCGGCGTTTCGTCGCGTGGTACCGCGAGTACGACCCGCGGGGGCTATAATCGACGGATGACTGCGCCCCGCCCGACGCCTGCGATGCAGGTGCCCCTGCTCGACCTCAAACCCCAGTACCGGGCCCTCAAGTCCGAGATCGATGCCGCCATCGAGCGCGTCTGCGACGCCCAAGCCTTCATCTTGGGACCCGGGGTGCGCGAACTCGAGGCCGCCGTCGCCGCCTACAGCGGTTGCAGCCATGGCATCGGCATGTCCTCGGGCACCGATGCTCTGCTCGCGGCGCTCATGGCGCTCGACATCGGCGAGGGCGATGCCGTCATCACCTCGCCCTATACCTTCTTTGCGACCGCCGGCACCATCGCCCGTGCCGGCGCACGATCCTTGTTCGTCGACATCGACCCGGCCACTTTCAACCTCGCACCGGCGGCGGTCGAGCGGCTGCTGCGCGAGGACTGCGATCGCCTGGACGGTCGCGTGGTGCACCGCGCCACGGGCACCGTGGTCCGCGCGCTGATGCCGGTGCATCTCTATGGGCAGATGGCCGATATGACGCCGCTGATGGTCTTGGCGCGCGAGTTCGGCCTGCGGGTCATCGAGGACGCCGCCCAAGCGATCGGTGCGGCCGACGGCGAGAGGCGCCGTGCCTGCAGCATCGGCGACATCGGCTGCCTGTCGTTCTTCCCGACCAAGAATCTTGGCGCGTTCGGTGATGCGGGCATGTGCGTCACCAACGACGCCGCGCTCGCGGCCAAGCTCGCGATGGTGCGCGTGCACGGCATGGAGCCGAAGTACTACCACCAGCTCGTGGGCGGTAACTTCCGGCTCGACGAGCTGCAGGCGGTGGTGCTCTCGATCAAGCTCAAGCACCTCGATGCTTGGACGCTCGGTCGGCAGGAGAACGCCTGCTTCTACTACGAGGCCTTCGAGCGCGCAGGGCTCAAGGGCACGGTGACGCTGCCCGCCGCGCTGCCTGGCGTGCGGCACATCTACAACCAGTTCGTGGTGCGCTTCCCGCAGCGCGATGCGCTCAAGAAATACCTCGGCGAGTGCGGCGTGGGCAGTGAGATCTACTACCCCGTACCCTTGCATCAGCAGCAGTGTTTCGCGCCGCTCGGATACCAGACCGGCGACTTCCCGGAGTCCGAGCGCGCCGCCGCCGAGACGCTGGCGCTGCCGATCTTCCCGGAGCTCTCGCGCGAGCAGTTGCAGTATGTCGTCGACTGCATCGCGCACTTCTACGCCCATCATGGCTGAGCCCCTGCTCGAGGCCGCCTGGGCTGCGCTCGCGCAGCACCGGGCGCGGCTGGTGTCGCATCACACGGCTGATTTCTTTGACGACCCGCAGCGCTTCGAGCGTTGTTCGGTGTCGGCTGCGGGGTTGCTGCTCGACTATTCCCGTCAACCGGTCGATGCGGAAGCGTTGGCCGCGCTCAACGCGCTCGCCGATGCCGCGGGCTTGGCGGATGCCATCGCGGCGATGTTCCGCGGCGAGGCCATCAACACCACCGAGGGCCGTGCGGCGCTGCATGTCGCGCTGCGTCAGCCGCGGGGGGCGCAGATCGGCGGCGCTGCGATCGAGGCCGAGGTGTTGGCGGAGCGCACGCGTATGCTGATCTTCGCGGAGTCCATCCGCAGCGGCGGCCGCTTCGACACGGTCATCAACATCGGCATCGGTGGCTCGGACCTCGGGCCTGCCATGGCGGCGCAGGCGCTGCGGCATTTCAGGGGCGGGGCGAGCGCTGGGGCGCACCGCTTGCCCACGGTGCACTTCGTGGCCAATGTCGATGGCTGTGCGCTCTCCGATCTTCTGGAGACCGCAGACCCCGCGCGCACGCTGTTCATCGTCTGCTCCAAGACCTTCACCACCCAAGAAACCCTCGCCAATGCGCATACGGCGCGTGCTTGGATCGCCGGGCGTCTGAGCGAGGCAGCGGTCCCGGCGCATTTTGCGGCGGTGTCCGTCAATGCCTCTGCGATGGACGCCTTTGGCATCCACCCGGACCAACGTTTTCGGATGTGGGATTGGGTGGGCGGGCGCTACTCGATGTGGTCGTCGATCGGCGTGTCGCTCGCGATCGCCATCGGCGCGGCGAACTTCGAGGCGCTGCTCGCCGGCGCGCACGCGATGGACCGGCATTTCCGCGAGGCGCCCTTCGGCGAGAACCTGCCTGTGCGGATGGCGCTGCTCGGGGTGTGGAACATCGACCTTGTCGGGCTGCCGACGCTCGCGGTGCTGCCCTATGACTCGCGCCTCGCCCGTTTCCCGGCGTTCCTGCAGCAGCTCGACATGGAGAGCAACGGCAAGCGGGTCACGCGCGAAGGCGCTCGCGTCACACACGGCACTGCGCCGGTGGTCTGGGGCGAGCCCGGCAACGAGGCGCAGCATTCGTTCTTCCAGATGCTGCACCAGGGGAAACCCCGTGCGGCGATCGACCTGCTGGTCGGGATGCAGTCATCGTGTGGCCGTGAGGATCATCAAGCACTCGCGATCGCCAACGCTCTCGCGCAGGCAGAGGCTTTCCTGCACGGCCGACGCGGCGAGGGCGTCACGCCCCAGCAGATCCACGAGGGTGACCGACCGGTGTCGCTGCTGCTGTTCGATCGGCTGGACCCGGCCACGCTCGGCGCCTTGGTCGCGCTCTACGAGCACAAGGTGTATGCGCAGAGCGTGATCTGGGGCATCAATGCCTTCGACCAGTTCGGCGTGGAGCTCGGCAAGCAGATCGCCAATACGGTGTTGCCGCTGCTGCAGGCGGAGACGGCCGAGACGACGGTGTCGCCCTCGCTGCGCGGGCTGTTGGACACCGTCCGGGCGCGGCGTGGGGGTGTGGCGTGAGGGCGGGTTGGCGGCATTGCATGGCGCTCCGGTTGCTGTGCGGTCTCACGCTCGCTGCCATGATGGCGCCGGCCGTGGCGGTGGCGCAGGTCAATGATTTCGGGGTGGGCGGCATCCTCGACATCCCGAGTGCACGCATGAACCCCGAGGACGAACTCACGGTGACCTATTCCCGCAAGGACGTCGCCGACATCTACGCCATCGGCTATCAGGTGCTGCCGCGGTTGGAGGCGAGTTTTCGTTACTCGGTGAACAATGCTCGTAAGCTCTCGCCGGTACCGGGAACTGAATGTGAGTTTGGAACAGGCCCGTCGTATGGCTGCGATGACAACCGCGATCGCAGTTTCGAAGCCAAGTTGAAGCTGCTCGAAGAGTCCGAGTACTTGCCCGATGTGTCGGTGGGGATCCGCGATCTGTTGGGTACGGGGCAGTGGGGTGCGGAGTATCTGGTCGCCTCGAAGCGGATCGGCGAGAACCTGGATGTGACCGCGGGCATCGGTTGGGGGCGGTTGGCCGAGCGTTCGGTCGCGAGTAATCCGTTGATCCAGCTCGACCCCGCCTTCGCAGTTCGGGACACCGATTTCGGCTTGGGCGGAACCTTCTCTTTCAAGTCGTTCTTTCGTGGTCCCGACATCGGCGCGTTCGGCGGCATCCGCTACCGCATCCCTCAGTGGCGGGTCGATCTGCTCGCCGCGTACAACAGCGACAGCTACGAGCGGGAGCGCAGGCTCAACACCATCCCGGATGCAGATCCCTTGAGTTTCGGTGTGGAGTGGGAAGCGACGCCCGGCGTGCGCCTCGCCGCGAGTTGGCAGCAGGGCAACCAGTTCGCCATCAAGATCAGTGCTGCGCTGAACACTGGGCAGACCTCGCCGCGTAAGCGTCCGAACGGTTTCGGAGCGGCCCGTGTACCGCTCGAGCCGGCGACGGAGTTCGAGCGCGGGGTCGAGTGGTGGCCGCGTATGGTGCAGGACGCCGAGGCCTCGGGCGTCTTGGTACGCGAGGTGAAGGAATCCCCGCAGGGTTCGCTGCAGGTCCGGTACGTCAATCAGACCTTCCAAGAGGAGGCCGATGCCGTGCGTCGGGTGCTGACGCTCACGGAGTTGTATGTGCCGACGCGGGTGACCGAAGTGCTCGCGACCGGTGAGTCCATGGGTCTGCCGACCCATACGGTGCGCTACCGCCGCCCGAACCTCGAGTCTTCGGCGCTGCTGCAGCAGCCGGGACGGATCGAGTTGCTGCCACCACAGACGATCGAAGCGCCGGATCATGTGCGCGATTTCCGTTATCCGAATGGTGCGCTGAGCGTCGGACTTCAGGCGCGGGCCTATCTGATGGATCCGAGTTTCCCGTTGCTCTACCAGATCTCTGCGGTGGTCGACGGTGCGGTGGATCTCGGTGGCGGTTGGGGTGTGAACGGTCGTTGGGTGCAGAACCTCAAGAGCCAGTTCGACCGGATCGAGCGCGACGGTGATTCGCAGTTGCCACCGGTGCGCAGCGACCTCAAGAAATACCTGCAGCAAGGCAAGAGCGGCATCGACAGTCTGGCGCTCGTCAAGCGCGGCAAGTTGCGGGACGACCTGTACTACCAGATGTACGGCGGCATCCTCGAGGAGATGTACTCGGGCGTGGGTGGCGAGATCCTCTGGCGGCCGTTCGATCAACCCTTCGCAATCGGTGCGAACCTGAACGGCGTGGTGCAGCGCGAGTACGACAAGGGTTTCGGGGTGCTCGATTACCAGACGGTGACCGGTCATGTGAGCTTCTACTGGGCGACGCCGTTCCGAAACATCGATGTCGCAGTCCATGCCGGTCGGTATCTGGCGAAGGACATCGGTGCGACGCTCGAGATCCAGAAACGCTTCTCGAACGGTTGGTCGGTCGGCGCCTTCGCGACCCTCACGGATGTCCCCTTCGAGGTCTTCGGCGAGGGCAGTTTCGACAAGGGGCTGATCTTCCGCATCCCCTTTGATCTCTACTCGACCAAGAACACCCGCGGCGCCTATCGCACCATCATCCGCTCGATCAACCGCGACGGCGGCCGCATGCTCGACAACTGGCCGGGCAGTCTGTGGGAAAATTCTCGCGGCACGATGGCGGATCAACTTCGCCGCAACGAACACCGGATGCCGCCTGAATGAGCACCCGTA
Source organism: uncultured Pseudomonadota bacterium (assembly GCA_937920275.1). Classification (GTDB taxonomy): domain Bacteria; phylum Pseudomonadota; class Gammaproteobacteria; order Steroidobacterales; family Steroidobacteraceae; genus UBA964. The sequence goes on along the minus strand of CALGVD010000072.1, from coordinate 740 downwards.
GGCCTCCCGTGAAGTCATCCACCCGGCTGTGGCTGGGCGTCGTCGCGGCCGCCTCGCTCGCCGGCTGCGGCGCGGTGAACGTGAACCAACTGGGGACGGTGCAGCGCTTGCTGCCTGACCGCGACCCGCTCTTGGCGCAGGCGGAGCCTTTCGCCTGGGATCTGCAGTTCGCGGGCGGACGCTACACGGTGTACCCGGCGACGCCCGATCGGCAGCAGATCATCTTCGGCACGCCGGATGGCCTGCGGGCCTATTGGGATGGTCGCGTGCTGTTCCGCATCGAGGGCTTGCCGGGCGCGGTGGGGCTGCTGCAATCGGGCATCGAAGGGGGCGAGCGTTGGTTCGCCCGCGATGGCGGCCCGACGGTACGCCTCGCCTGTACGCCGCCCCGCGACTGGCGGCTGTCCGAGAACCAGCGCGGCTGGCGGGTGGAGTGCAGCGGCGTGGTGGACGGTCGTAAGGTCGCAGCGACCCAGGTGGCCGAGTTCGATGGCGCCGGTCAGTTGCGTCGCATCGAGGCGACGGTGATCCCGGGAATCTCCCCGTTGGTGCTGGAGCGGCGCTACCAATAAAAACGCCCGGGGACTTTCGTCGCCCGGGCGTTTCGTTCTAGGCCGTAGCCGTTCGACGGGTTGTCAGGTGCCCGACGTGGTGGTCGTCGTAGTCGTCGTCGTCGTCGGCACCGTCGTCGTGGCCGTCGTCGTGGTAGTCGGCGGGGGCGGCGGCGGGGGCGGCGGGGG
>CALGVD010000071.1 GCA_937920275.1 uncultured Pseudomonadota bacterium | reverse complement strand
CCTTGAACTCCTAAGCCTTGAACTCCTAAGCCTTGAACTCCTAAGCCTTGAACTCCTTGGCCACGATGTAGACCTCGCGCGACTCGGGCCGCGAGGCTTTGGGCTTGCGGATGGACACCTTGCCGAAGTGCTTGCGCAGATCCTTCACATACTCGTCCGACCCCTGCCCCTGGAACATCTTGGCGACGAAGTGGGCGCCGGGCTTGAGCATCAAGCGCACGGTATCGAGCGCCAAATCGAGGAAATGCATGGAACGGGCCTGGTCGGCGGAGTCGATACCGCTGAGGTTCGGCGCGATGTCGGAGACGATCAGGTCGAACTTGCCGTCCCCGAGCCACGCCTTGATCTCTTCGACCACCGTGTCGGTGGTGAAGTCGCCTTGGAGGAAATCGACGTTGCGGATCGGGTCCATGGGCAGGATATCGGTCGCCAGCACCCGTCCCTTGGCGCCGACCGCCTTGGCGGCGACCTGCGACCAGCCGCCGGGGGCCGAGCCGAGGTCGAGCACCCGCATCCCAGGGCGCATCAGGCGGTCCCTCTCGTCGAGCTCGATCAGCTTGTAGGCGGAGCGGGATCGGTAGCCGTCGATCTGGGCCTGTTTGACGAAGGGATCGGTGACGTGGCGGCGCAACCAGCTGCCGCTGCTCTTGGATCGGGCCATGATGAGGATAGACTAGCGCGATTCGAGGCCTCTGTCGGGACCACCGACCAGGAAACGGACCATGATCCGCATCACCGAGCTGACGCTCCCCTGGGGCGACCCCACCGAGGCGCGCACCCAGGACGCCCTGCGCCGCGCCATCCTCAAGCGGCTGACGCTGCGCGAGCCGGACCTCCTGGACTTCACCGTCTTCAAGCGCAGCCACGATGCGCGGCGCAAGGACCGGGAGATCGCGTTCGTCTACATCGTCGATGCCACGGTGCGCGACGAGGCGCGCGTGCTCGCGGCGCATCGTGACGACCGTCATGTGACGGCGGCGCCCGACACCGCGTTCCGCCCTCCCCCGACGGCGCCCGCGGCGTCCATCGAGCAGCCGCTTGTGGTCGGCTTCGGGCCCTGCGGGCTCTTCGCGGCGCTGGTGCTCGCGCAGCAGGGCTATCGACCCATCGTGCTCGAGCGCGGCCGCGATGTCCGTCGCCGCACCCAGGACACATGGGGGCTGTGGCGTAAGCGCACACTCACGCCGGAGTCGAACGTGCAGTTCGGCGAGGGCGGCGCGGGGCTCTTCTCGGACGGCAAACTCTACAGCCAGATCAAAGACCCGCGGCATCTCGGCCGGCAGGTGATGCGTGAGTTCGTGCGGGCGGGCGCGCCGCCCGAGATCATGTACGTCAACAAGCCGCACATCGGCACCTTCCGCCTGACCGGCGTGGTCGCACGCATGCGCGAGGAGATCATCGCCCTCGGCGGTGAGGTGCGCTTCGAGAGCAAGGTGATCGATCTGCTGATCGACGAGCGCGACGGCGCAAAAGAGGTCCGCGGCGTACAGCTCGCGGACGGGACGGTCATCGCCTCGCGCCATGTCGTGCTCGCGCTCGGCCACAGTTCGCGCGACACCTTCCGCATGCTCGAGCAGCGCAAGGTGTTCATGGAAGCCAAGCCCTTCGCCATCGGCTTCCGCATCGAGCATCCGCAGTCGCTCATCGACCGCGCGCGGCTCGGACGCTTCGCCGGTCACCCGGCCATCGGTGCCGCGGACTACAAACTCGTGCATCACGCCGCCAACGGCCGCTCGGTGTACAGCTTCTGCATGTGCCCGGGCGGCACGGTCGTCGCCGCGACCTCCGAGCCGCAGCGCGTGGTCACGAACGGCATGAGCCAGTATTCGCGCAACGAGCGCAACGCCAACGCCGGCATCGTCGTCGGTATCGACCCGGACAAAGATTTCCCAGGTGGGCCACTCGCCGGCCTCGCGCTGCAGGAGCGTCTTGAGAGCCTCGCCTTCGAGATGGGCGGCGGTGACTATTCCGCCCCCGCGCAATTGGTGGGCGATTTCATCGCAGGTCGTGCATCGACCGCACTCGGCGAGGTACAGCCCTCCTACAAACCTGGCATCCGGCTCACGGATCTCGCGCCGCTGCTGCCCGCCGACGCCATCGCAGCGATGCGTGAAGCGCTGCCGGTGTTCGGTCGCCAGATCCGCGGCTTCGACCGCGACGATGCGTTGCTCACCGGCATCGAGACCCGCACCTCCTCGCCGCTGCGCATCACGCGCGATGTCGACACGCTGCAGAGCCTCGGCCTTCGCGGGCTCTTCCCCGGCGGCGAAGGCGCGGGCTACGCAGGCGGGATCCTGTCGGCAGGCGTCGATGGCATCAAGCTCGCGGAGGCGGTGGCGCGCAGCATCAACGGCGTCTCGGCACAGCAGGACTGCGCATGACCTTCGACGAACTCAGGTCACTGAAGGACAAGGCGCAGCGACAAGCGCTCGGCTTCTACCTCGCCGAGGGCGAGCATCTGGTGTTGGAACTCGGCAAGGCGCTCGCGCGTCGGTCGGCACTTCTGACCTCACGCATCCTCGTCAGCCACGAGTATCTCGCTGCGGGGCTGCCGGTCGGATTCCCGATGCAGTTGCCGAGAGAGACGCTCAACGCGCGTCAGATGAGCCAGTTGAGCGATACGCGTTCACCACAGGGTGTCATGGCCATCGTGCCGATCCTGCCGGCGCCGTCGCCCACGCCGGGCGAGCGCGCGATCTACCTGCATGAGATCCAGGACCCGGGGAACCTCGGGACCCTCCTGCGCTCACTCGCCTGGTTCGGCGGCTTCCGATGCCTGCTGTCGCCCGACAGCGTGGACCCGTACAACCCCAAGGTGGTCCGCGCCAGTATGGGTGCCGTCTTCCGTCTACCGTTCGAGACCGAGGTCACGCTGGACGCGCTCGCGCAGCGATACCCCCGAAAGGCGCTGCTCGACATCGGCGGCCG
>CALGVD010000070.1 GCA_937920275.1 uncultured Pseudomonadota bacterium | reverse complement strand
CGTCCGAGGTCAGGTTGCCGTTGGCGTCGTGGGACAGCGTCGCGGCGCCGTCGCCTGCGATCTGGGTGTATTGGTTGAGGCCGTTGACGGCGTAAGAGCGGTTGGAGGCCGCCACCGTCTGCTCGTAGAGGTCGTTCGACTGCGCGCGCGTGACGACCTGGCTCGCGGGGTTGTAGGCAAACCCGATGGTGAGGTCGCGGCTGGTACCGCTGCCGTCCAGATCGTGGGTGAGTGAACCCAGACGGGAGATGCCGTCGTAGCCCATGACCGTGCGCGAGCCACTGCTGTCGCGGGCGATCTGCGTGCGCCGACCGAACCCGTCGTGGAACATCGAGGCGAGCGTCCGCGACGGACCGTTCTCGCCGAGGTGCATGAGCCGCCCGGTCGAGTCGTTGGCGTACTCGAAGTAGTTACCATCCGGGTGGGTGATCCACCGTCGGTTCTCCGGGGTGTTGAAGTCCCAGCGTACGGTGCGGTTGACCCCATCGAGGGTGCTCGTCGAGGTCCGCAGGCGACCGAAGGCGTCATAGGTCTGCGTGATGCCTGCGCCGCCTGCTGCGCCGAAGCGGGCATAGAGCATCAGCCCGTTCGGATCGTAGGCGTAGTGGACGCTGTAGCCGGCGGCGCCGCTCGCCGAGCCGGGAACCGTCTTCACCCGCAGCTGGTTCCGACCGTCGTACGCGTAGCTGAGGGTGGTACCGTCCCGCTTGCGGAGCGATGTGCGGTTGCCCACGCTGTCGTAACCGTACTGCTCGAAGTCCGTCCAACTCGAGCTGCCCGCGCCGGTGATCGGCACTGGTAAGCGCATCCGCGAGAGGCGATCCAAGCCGTCGTACTCGAGCGTGGTCACATTGCCGTTGGCGTCCCGGACGGTCTGTCGCTTGCCGTTCGGGGTGTAGGTGTAGGTCGCATAGTCCTGTTGCAGCGATGTGCCCACAGCACGCTGGACGCGCAGCAGTTGGCCGGCGGCGTCGTAGAGGTTTCGGGTGATGCGGTCCGTGCCGAACGCACCCGGAGCGTGCGGTGTGCAGGCGTTACCCGTCGGTCCGGACAGGTTCCAAAGACGACGGGCCTCGCACTGCAACTGCCCGCGGTCCGTGAAGGATCGCTCAGTCCCCGTGTAGGGCGTACCGTCCGCCGAGACTCGCTCAAATATCGGGTTGCGACGCGAATCGAAGCTGTAGTCGACCCGGCGCAGGACGGTCATCGCCGTGCTGGTCTCGTGCGCGAGGGTGCCCTCCTCCACCGCTACCACCTTATCGTCCGCGGCGCGGTAGCTGTAGCGCTTGGCGACACGCAGTCCCGAGGTGTCGGCCGGGCCGATCTCCCAGGTCACGCGCCCGTGGAGGTCGTACCGCTTGTACTGGGCGTCCGAGTTCCCGGGCACCGGCCCGTCCTCCGAAAGGACCCGGCCGGCGAGGTCGTAGGTGTACCGGGTCTCGAGCCGCTCTCCCCGCGCCGCATCGATCTGTCGCACCACGGAGGGCAACAGCGTGTTGCCCCAGTACTCGTACTCGGTGCGCACCTCGTTCGCAGTGCC
>CALGVD010000069.1 GCA_937920275.1 uncultured Pseudomonadota bacterium | reverse complement strand
GGATAGTGGAACGGCACGGGCCCATCGGCCGCGCCGCTCATGAATTGACGCACCTCGGCGATCGGACTCGCCGCAAGTTCGGCGGGCGTGCCTTCGGCGACGACCTTGCCGCCGGAGAGCAGATAGCTGTGGTGCGAGATCATCGCGAGCTCGCGCACATCGTGCGAGACGACGATGCTGGTGATGCCGAGGGCATCGTTGTCACGGATCAGCCGCACGATCACGCCCATGGAGACCGGGTCGAGACCGACGAAAGGCTCGTCGTAGATCAGCAGTTCCGGGTCCATGACGATCGCGCGGGCCAAGGCCACGCGGCGCGCCATGCCGCCCGACAGCTGCGCGGGCATCAGGTCGGCGGCACCGCGCAAGCCCACGGCATGCAGCTTGGTCAACACCAACTGCCGCAGCACCGGCTCAGGCAGGCGGGCATGTTCGCGGACCGGGAACGCCACGTTCTCGAAGACCGAGAGGTCGGTGAGCAGCGCGCCGTTCTGGAACAGCATGCCCATCCGGCGGCGCAGACCGTAGAGCCCCCGGGTGTCGAGGCCGGTGACCTCTTGCCCGAAGACCACGACGCTGCCTTGATCGGGGGGCACCTGCCCGGTGATGAGCCGCAGCAAGGTCGTCTTGCCGGTGCCGCTCGGCCCCATCACCGCCGTGATGCGGCCCCGGCGCGCCTCGAGGTCGACCCCGGAGAAGATCTCGCGTGCGCCGACGCGGTAGTGCAGTCCACGGACCTGCACCACGGCATCGCCACCTCGGCCGGGGGTGTCCTCGTCGGGCATCCTTAAGCGGCCCCGGCTTCCATCTCAGCGGTGTAAACACCCTTCGTGGCGAGACCGTTCAAGCGCGCCCGGCGCATGAACTCGCGCTGGCCCGCCTCGAAGTTCGCGGGCTTACCGCCCCAGGCCTTCAGTGCGGAGTCCTGCAGGGCGCGGCCGTAGCTGAAGGTCAGCGCCCAAGGCAAGGGCTGGCGGTTCATGAGCGACAGGTGCAGCGTCGCCTCGGTGGTGCTCTGGCCCCCGCTCAGGAAGGCGATGCCGGGCACCGCCGGGGACACCCAGCGCCGCAGGCAACGCACCGTCGCCTCGGCGACCTGCTCGGGCGTGGCGCGCGCGGCGTTCTTCTTGCCGGAGATGACCATGTTGGGCTTGAGCACGATGCCCTCGAGGTGCACACGGTGCGCGGCGAGCGCACGGAAGGTCTCGCAGAGCACCTCGTCGGTCACCGCCTCGCAGGTCTCGAGGGAATGCGCGCCGTCCATGAGCACTTCGGGCTCGACGATCGGCACGATGCCCTGCTCTTGGCAGAGCGCGGCATAGCGCGCCAAGGCATGCGCGTTGGCCTCGATGCAGAAGCGGGTGGGATAGCCCGGGCCGATGTCGATGACCGCGCGCCACTTGGCGAAACGGGCGCCGAGACCGTGGTATTCCACGAGGCGCTCGCGCAGACCGTCGAGACCCTCGGTGACGGTCTCGTTCGGGAAATTGGCGAGGGGCTTCGCGCCCTGGTCGACCTTGATGCCGGGGAAGATGCCGAGCGATTCGAGGTGCTTCGGGAACGGCACGCCGGCGCGGGTCTTCTGGCGCAGCGTCTCGTCGTACAGGATCACGCCGCTGATGGCTTCGTTGATGCCGGGGGCTGCGAGCAGCATCTCGCGGTAGAGCTGGCGGTTCGCTTCGGTCGATTCGAATGCGATGGCATCGAACCGCTTCTTGATGGTGCCGGTGCTTTCGTCGGCCGCGAGGATCCCCTTACCGGGGGCGACCATACCGCGCGCGATGCGCTCGAGTTCCGCGTGGTTCATTTACCGTCTACTCCTGTGAGGGGGGGTGGCCGAAGAGTCGTGCCCCTGTCAGCCGCCTATTTTAGCAAATACGCCCCACCCCCGGCCTGCGCAACGCTCGGAAATCGACCGTCACGGGATGCATCGGGTCTTAATCTGTACTAAAATGGTCCTATATCGCTTCCCGAGGCCGTCCCGCCGTGATCCGGATCAGCAAAATGACTGACTACGCCACGGTGCTGCTCGCCGAAATGGCGCGGGCACCCACCGGATCGCTGCTCAGCACCGCCGACCTCGCGCAGCGCACCCGGATCGCGGCACCGACCGTCAGCAAGGTCCTGAAGTCCCTGCAGCGCGCTGGGCTCGTCCGTTCGGTGCGTGGCTTGCGCGGCGGCTACGCCCTCGCCCGCCCGGCGATCGGGATCTCGGCAGCCGCCATCCTCGACGCACTCGAAGGCCCGGTGGCCGTCACCGACTGCTCAGCCGGTCGCGGGCATTGCGAGATCGAGACCACCTGCAGCGCCGGACGCGCGTGGCAGCGGGTGAATCTCGCGCTGCGCCGCTCGCTGTATGAGGTCTCGCTCCTGCAGCTGGCAGGACTCGACGACACCGAACTGCGGCTCAGCGCCCTCGAGCGCGAACTGCGTCCCGCCGTCGGTGGCCGCGCCGCCGCCGCACTCACCCGTTGAAGAGCACGACCATGAGCAACGACACCCAACTCGAAGAACTCGTCAGCCGCGGCTACCAGCACGGCTTCGTCACCGACATCGAATCGGACAGCCTACCGCCCGGCCTCGATGAGGATGTGGTGCGCGCGATCTCGCGCATCAAAGGTGAACCCTCGTTCCTCACCGAATGGCGCCTCAAGGCTTATCGCCATTGGCTCACGATGCACGAGCCGACCTGGGCGCATGTGCGTGTGCAACCCATCGACTATCAGGCGATCTCCTATTATTCGGCGCCTAAGCAGAAGACCGACGGCCCGAAAAGTCTCGATGAGGTCGACCCCAAGCTGCTCGAGACCTACGCCAAACTCGGCGTGCCGCTGCACGAGCGCGCGCGCCTCGCAGGCGTCGCCGTCGATGCCGTGTTCGACAGCGTCTCGGTCGCCACCACCTTCAAAGATCGGCTGCACAAGGCAGGCGTGGTGTTCTGTCCTTTTTCGGAGGCCATCCACTCGCACCCGGAGCTGCTCGAGCGTTACCTCGGCACCGTCATCCCGCACACCGACAACTTCTACGCCTGCCTCAACTCGGCGGTGTTCTCGGACGGCTCGTTCGTCTACATCCCGAAAGGGGTCCGCTGCCCGATGGAGCTCTCGACCTACTTCCGGATCAACGCCGCCAAGACCGGGCAGTTCGAGCGCACGCTCATCATCGCCGACGAAGGCAGCCATGTGAGCTACCTCGAGGGCTGCACCGCGCCGATGCGCGATGAGAACCAGCTGCACGCCGCGGTGGTCGAGCTCATCGCCGAGCACGACGCGCAGATCAAGTACTCGACGGTGCAGAACTGGTACCCGGGCGACGAGAACGGCGTCGGCGGCATCTACAACTTCGTCACCAAGCGTGGCGACTGCCGCGGCCGCAACTCGCGCATCTCCTGGACCCAGGTCGAGACCGGCTCCGCCATCACCTGGAAGTACCCGAGCTGTGTGCTGCGCGGGGACAACTCGGTCGGTGAGTTCTACTCGGTGGCGCTCGCCAACCACTGCCAGCAGGCCGACACCGGCACCAAGATGATCCACATCGGCGCCAACACCCGCAGCACGATCGTCTCGAAGGGCATCTCCGCGGGTCGCGGCCAGAACACCTACCGCGGCCTCGTCAAGATCCTGCCGACGGCGCACGGCGCGCGCAACTTCACGCAATGCGATTCGCTGCTGATGGGCGCTCGCTGCGGCGCGCACACCTTCCCGAACGTCGAGGTGCGAAACCCCACCGCCACCGTCGAGCACGAGGCCTCGACCTCGCGCATCAGCGAAGACCAGCTCTTCTACTGCCTGCAACGCGGCATCTCGCAAGAAGATGCCGTCAACATGATCGTCAACGGCTTCTGCAAGAGCGTATTCAAAGAATTGCCGATGGAGTTCGCCGTGGAAGCCCAGAACCTGCTCGCCGTCAGCCTCGAAGGCGCGGTGGGCTGAAAGAGAGACCTGACCCATGCTAGAGATCAAAGACCTCCACGCCCGCGTCGGCGACCGCAAGGTGCTCGACGGGATCAACCTGCAAGTGCCGAACGGCGAGGTGCACGCGATCATGGGGCCGAACGGCTCCGGCAAGAGCACGCTCGCCTATGTGCTGGCCGGGCGACCGGGTTACGAAGTCACAGGCGGCAGCGTGCTGTTCCGCGGCCAAGACCTGCTCGCCTTAGCCCCCGAGGAACGGGCGCAGGCTGGCCTCTTCCTCGGCTTCCAGTACCCCGTGGAGATCCCCGGGGTGAACAATGTCTACCTGCTTAAAGCCGCGCTCAACGCCGCCCGCAAGCATCGCGGCTTGCCCGAGGTCGACGCCTTCGAGTTCCTACAGTTGGTGCGCGGCAAGATGAAGCTGATGCAGATGGACGAGGCGTTCCTCTCGCGCGGGGTCAACGAAGGGTTTTCGGGCGGCGAGAAGAAGCGCAACGAGATCCTGCAGATGCTGGTCTTGGAGCCTGCGCTCGCGCTGCTCGATGAGACCGACTCGGGCCTCGACATCGACGCGCTCAAGGTCGTGGCCCAGGGCGTCAACACCCTGCGCGCGCCGGACCGCGCCATCGTGCTCGTCACGCACTACCAGCGGCTGCTCGATCACATCCGCCCGGATCGGGTCCATGTGCTCGCGCGCGGTCGTATCCTGCGCAGCGGCGGCCCGGAACTCGCGCTCGAACTCGAAGCGCGGGGCTACGATTGGCTGCTCGCCGGGGAGACGGCCTGAGTCATGATTGTCCCTGCACCCGTCCTGCCGACCACGCGCGACGAGAACTGGAAGCACGCCCCGCTGCGCGGCATCGAGCGTCTGCGGTGGGCGCCGCCGACGGCGCTCACCCAAGAGGCCCGGCTCGCGGCGACGGCGCTGCTCGGCGATGACCCGCCGCAGGGCGCGATCAGCACCCGCATCGTCTTGATCGATGGTCTGCACTGCCCTGACCTTGCGCGCGGCCCGGTAGGCGGCGATGCGGCGGGCGTCGGGCCGGGCGTCGCGTTCCATGCGACCGATGCTCCGGCGCAGCCCGGTGCAGCCACCGTATCGATCGATCTCGCCTTCGCCGGGCTGAACCGGCACCACCGCCAAGGCGAACTTCGGATCCGCGTGCCCGACGGCGAGACGCTGGAACTCGAGGTCGTCTGCATCGCGCTTTCCTGCGGGCATCCGGCGCTGCGCATCGACCTCGGCGCCCGCGCGACGCTGCGGCTCTTTGAGCGACACATCGGCGCCACCGGTTCGCTCGCCAATCTCGCCCTCAGCGTCCAGCTCGGGCACGGTGCGCGCCTCGAGCACGCGAGGCTCCTGCAACCCGCAGACGGCGCGCGTCACTTCGAGACCCTCGAAGCCGTGGTCGGCGCCGATGCGCAGCACCGGATGATCCAAGTCACGAGCGGCGCAGCCGCCACGCGCAGCACCGCACTCGTGGCGCTCGAGGGCGCGGGCGCGGACCTGGGCTGGCACACCGCGGTGCTCGGCGCCGGCACCCAGACCCACGACGCCTATGTGCGCGTCACCCACGACGCACCTGCGGTGCGGACCGAGCAAGGTTTCCGCGGTATCGCCGCCGATCGCTCGCGGATCGCCTTCAACGGTCACATGCGGGTCACCGCGCGCGCGCCCGGCGCCCACAGCGCACAGACGCTGCGTGGCCTGACCGCGGGCGCTGCGGCCGAGATCGATCTGAGGCCGCAGCTCGAGATCGACATCGACGATGTCCGCGCCTCGCACGGCGCGACCATCGGCAAACTCGACGCCGACATGCTCTTCTATCTGCTGTCACGCGGTCTCGACCCGGCGACCGCCGACTCGCTGCTGAAGTGGGCGTTCATCGCCGATGTGATCGCACGCCTGAGCGACCCCGCCTGGCGATCCCGTTTCGAGGACGCACTCGCGCCGCTGTTGCCCGGTGCCCACGCCGCCAGGAGCCTGACATGACGCCCCCCGCATCCGCCCTCGCATCCCCTCCCGCAGCCGCCCACGCCGCCTACGATGTCGCGAGGGTGCGTTCGCAATTCCCCGTGCTCGCGACGACCGTGCGCGGCAAGCGTCTCGCCTTCCTCGACACCGCCGCGTCGGCGCAGCGGCCGCTCGCGGTCATCGAGGCGGTCGATCACTACGAGCGCACGAGCCACGCCAATGTGCACCGTGGGGTCTATCAACTGAGCCAGAAAGCGACCGACGCCTTCGAAGGCGCCCGCGAAAAACTGCGGCGCTTCATCGGCGCCGCGAGCAGCCGTGAGCTGATCTTCACCCGCGGCACCACCGAGTCCATCAACCTCGTCGCACAGTCCTGGGGTCAGCGGCTCGGTCCCGGCGATGAGATCCTCATCACTTGGATGGAACACCACGCGAACATCGTGCCGTGGCAGATGTTGTGCGCGCGCACCGGGGCGACGCTCAAGGTCGCGCCCATCGACCGGCGCGGCGAGCTCGACCTCGAGGCGTTCCGGGCGCTGCTCACCCCGCGTACCCGGATCGCGTCATTCATCCAGATCTCCAACGCGCTCGGCACCGTGCTGCCGGTGCGCGAGATGATCGCCGCGGCGAAAGCGGTCGGTGCGCTCACCTTGGTCGATGGCGCCCAAGCGATCTCGCACCAGCGCATCGATGTGCAGTCGCTCGGCTGCGACTTCTATGTCTTCTCAGGGCACAAGCTCTACGGCCCGACCGGCATCGGCGTGCTGTGGGGTCGCGAGGCGCTGCTGCGCGAGATGCCGCCGTGGCAAGGCGGTGGCGACATGATCCGTACCGTGTCGTTCTCCGGCAGCACCTGGAACGAGCTGCCGTGGAAGTTCGAGGCGGGCACGCCCAACATCTCCGGTGCCATCGGTCTGGGCGCTGCGGTCGATTGGCTGGAGACGATCGGCATCGACGCGGTGCAGGCGCACGAGCAATCGCTTCTGACCCAGGCCACCGCGGCGCTGCGCGAGATCCCGGGGATGCGCCTGATCGGCGAGGCCGCCGACAAGGGTCCGGTCATCTCCTTCGTCCTGGAGGGCGTGCATCCCCACGATCTCGGCACCATCCTAGACGCCGAGGGGGTCGCCGTGCGCGCCGGGCACCACTGCGCGATGCCGGTGATGGAATTCTTTGATGTCCCGGCGACCGCGCGCGCCTCGTTCGGCTGCTACTCCGACGAGGCGGACATCGCTCAACTGGTGGCGGCCCTGCGGCACGCCCATGAGGTGTTCAACTGATGGACCTCAAAGATCTCTATCGCGATGTGATCCTCGATCACAACAAGCGCCCCCGCAATTTCGGCCGCCTAGACCCTTGTGACACCGCCGCCGACGGCTACAACCCGCTGTGCGGCGACCAGCTCACCGTGACGCTGCGGCTCGAGGGCGACCGTGTCGAGGACATCCGCTTCGAAGGCCGCGGCTGCGCGATCTCCACCGCATCGGCGTCCCTCATGACCGAAGCGGTCAAGGGGATGGACGAAGCCGCGATCCAAGCGCTCTACGGGCGGGTGCACGAGGCGCTCACCGCCGCAGCCGACGCCCCACCGCCTGAGGGTCTGGGCAAGCTCGCGGCGCTCGCCGGGGTGCGCGAGTTCCCCGCACGCGTGAAATGCGCGAGCCTCAGTTGGCACACGCTGAACGCCGCCCTTGCGCATCGGGCGCAGAACGCCGCAGGCCCTGGCGGCGGTCTCGATCCCACCCCCATCGCCGCCGTCTCGACGGAGTGACCGCCATGCGCAGCCACGAAAACGAACCGTTCATCCTCAGCCGCGACACGCCCGCCGTCATGGTGCCCTCGGGCGATATCATCGAGCTCAAGGTCGGTCTGTCGGGATTCATCACCCAAGCGCTCGGGGGCAGCTTCACGCTCTACATCGAAGGCAATCTCTATCGGCTCTCCGGCGAACACGCCGATGCCATCGGCAAGCAGGCCTCGATCCCACCTGAACTGCCGCCGGATGCCACCGAAGACGATGTCCGGGACCTCGCCTGGAAGCAGATGCGCCGCTGCTACGACCCGGAGATCCCCATCGACATCGTCGAACTCGGGCTCGTCTACGAATGCGTCGTCACGCCTGCAGCCGACGGCAACCGCGAACTTGCGGTGAAGATGACCCTGACCGCGCCCGGCTGCGGCATGGGCGAGGTGCTGGTGCAGGATGTCAAAGAAAAACTCGAGGTCATCCCGACCGTCACCAAGGCCGATGTCGAACTGGTGTTCGACCCGCCCTGGAACCAGTCGATGATGTCGGAAGCCGCACGCCTGCAGACGGGGATGATGTGACGGCCACCGCCGACGGCTGGACCGAGGTCGGCGAGGCCGCTGCGCTCGCGGGTGACGGACGGCTCGACGCCGAGATCGACGGCAGTTTCATCGCGGTGGTGCGCCTGCAAGGCGCCCTGCACGCCTTCGAGGACCGCTGCACGCACGACGGCGAACCGCTCGCCGGCGCGGAGATCGAAGCCGATGCGACCACGCCCTGTGGCGTGGTGGTCTGCCCGCGCCACGGCGCGCGCTTCTGCTTGGCGACCGGTGCCGCGCTCTCGCCGCCCGCCTACGAGCCGCTGCGCATCTTCCGCGCCCGCGAGCGCGAAGGCCGCATCGAGGTCGCAGCAGAGGCCGTCTCGTGAGGCGCCTGACGCTGCTGCGTCACGGGCAGGCTGAAGCCGAGGGCGCACAGGGCGATGCCGAGCGCGCCCTCACCCGTCGCGGCGACCAGGAGGCTTGGAGCAGCGCTGCGCGGCTGGCCGCGCTCGATCTCATCCCACAACGCATCCTCGCGAGCGTCGCCATCCGCACCCGCCAGACGGCGCAGATCGCACAGTCCTCGTTCGGTCTGCCGAGCACGGCGCTGACGCTCGAGCCGCGCCTCTATCTCGCCGATGCCTTCACGCTGCTGGAGGCGATCGCGGGCGTGTCCGCCGAGCTGGACCACCTGCTCGTGGTGGGCCATAACCCCGGGCTCTCCGAGTTGGTGCATCTGCTCGCGCCCCGCAGCAGCTTCGGGTCGCTGGAGACCGGTGCCTGGGCGACCCTCGAGATCCAGTCGCTCAGCCAGGGCGCGCTCGATGCCGTGCACGCGTCGTTCGATCGGGCTGAAGCGCCTGCGCGATGAAATCCGCCGGCACGGTGGTGCGTGGCGCACCACGGCCGAACCACTGCCGGACATCGCGCTCGAGCGCGACGCCGTGCATGTAGTTGTAGAGCGCGGTCGAGAGCGCCTCGCCGAGGGCGTCGTGATCGACACCGCTCGGATCGACGAATCCGATGTCGTTGCGCGCGAAGCGGCCCTTGGGCTGCGGCAGCAAAGTCACACCATAGGCGGCTGGATCGCGCCCCACCGGTGAGTGCACCGTGCAGGTGAAGCGGTGGAAGAAGCCCGAGGCGATGCAGCCTTCGAGGAACAGCTGGCGCACATACTCCAGCGAGTCGACCGTCTCGGCGACGGTCTGGGTCGGAAACCCGTACATCAGGTAGGCGTGGACCTGCACGCCGGCGTCGCTGAACGCCCGCGTCACGCGCGCCACCTGCGCCACCGTCACGCCCTTTTTCATGCGCGCGAGCAGGCGGTCGGAGGCGACCTCGAGCCCCCCGGAGACGGCGATGCAGCCGCTTTGTGCGAGCAGCCGACAGAGTTCCGGCGTGAAGGTCTTCTCGAAGCGGATGTTGCCCCACCAGGAGATCGCGACGCCGCGCCGCAGCAGTTCCTGCGCGAGGGCTTTGAGCGCTTTCGGCGGCGCCGCCTCGTCCACGAGATGGAAGCCGCGCTGGCCGGTCTCGGCGACGATGCGCTCGATGCGATCGACGAGCACCGTGGCCGCAGCGGTCTCGTAGCGCGAGATGTAATCAAGGCTGACATCGCAGAAGCTGCACTGCTTCCAGTAGCAGCCGTGCGCGACGGTGAGCTTGTTCCAACGCCCGTCCGACCAGAGGCGGTGCATGGGGTTGAGCATGTCGAGCAACGACAGGTAGCGATCGTTGGGCAGCCCCTCCCAGGTGGGCGTACCGGTCTCGGCGAACGGGATGTCGGGGTCGTCGCCCGCGACGAAGCGCACCCCACCCGCGCGATCGAGCGAAAAAGTGCGCACGAGGCGCTCCCGCGGTCGCGTGCCGGAGAGATGCTCGAGCAAGGCGAGCAGCGGCCGCTCGCCGCCATCGAGCGTCACGAAATCGAAGAACTCGAACACCCGCGGCTCGGCGAGCTCGCGCAGCTCGGTGTTGACATAGCCGCCGCCGAGCACCGTGACGATGCCGGGGCGCAGCGCCTTGACCGCTTGTGCGATGCGGAACGCGCCGTACACCGCGCCCGGGAACGGCACCGAGACGAGCAGGACCTGTGGGTCGTGCTGCTCGAGGGCTGCGAGGGTGAGGGTCTGCAGGGTCGAATCGACGAGGTTCGGCGGCGCCGCCAAGGCCTCGGCCAGAAGATCGAACTCCGGCTGGCTCGCCGCCAAGCGCTCGCCATACCGCACGAACTCGAAGCGCGGGTCGACCGCATCGCGGATCACATCGGCCAGATCATTGAGATAGAGCGTGGCGAGGTGCCGCGCGCGATCGTGGGTGCCGAGCGCCCCGAACGCCCAGCCGAGCGGGTCGCCGTCCTCGCCCGGAAGATAGGCCTCGAGCGCCGCGAACCGTGGCCCCTCGGGGAGCCACCCCCGCCCTGCGATGCGGTGCGCGAGCGTCGGGTCGCGGCCTTGCAGGAAGGCGATGACCGGGTCGATGGAGCGCTCGTAGGCCTCGAACTGCGCGAGCCAGCCGCGCACGCCGACGCTACGACGGCGTGACGGCAGGCGCAACGCCACCTCACGGATCTCCCGCAGGCCTGCCGCGCTCAAAAGCCGCAGCACCAAGCCGATGGCGAGATCGGCCTGCGCCGCCTGCACGCCGCGCGAGCGCAGGAAGCCCGTGAGGTAGGCGGTCGACGGATACGGGGTGTTCAGCTGCGTCATCGGCGGGATGACGCTCAACACCCGAAGATTTTTGAGCGGCGTGTTCAGAACCCGTAGACGAGGTTGAGGGTCGTGATCGTGTCCGTCGTCTTGAGGCCGAGCGGCGGGTCGGAGTTGTAGCGCACGCCGATGCCCGCGGCGAGCGAGAAGCTGTCGCTCATCTTGACCTGCAGCGCGAGATCGTTCGCGACGAAGGTGTTGCTGGAGCCGACCTCGATCACGAACTTGTCGATGATCTTGGTGGTCTCGGTGAGCGCATGCTCGAACTTGAGCTCACCGGCGAAGATCGCCTCGCTCTCGACGCGGCCCGTCAGCGCGTACTCGAGACGCTTGTAACCGACACCGGCCTGGCCGCTGAACTTGGTGGTGTCGTTGTCGATGAACTTGCGACCGATACCGGCGGTGGCGCTCGCCTGATAGTCGAAGCCGCTGAAGCGGTCGTCCTCGTAGCGCAGACCGCCGAAGAGGTAGGTGCGATCATCGAGCTTGTAGTCGCTCTGCCAGAACGCGCCGTAGCGCTCGGCGGTCTTGTCGCTGTCGTTGGTGGCGCGCAGCGCCTGGATGCCGAAGCCGTGCTTCCAGCGGTCGAGTTCCTTCGCCATCTCGAGCTTGACATTGACGGTGTCGGCGTCGGAGTTGCCGCGCGCGATCACCGCGCCTGCTTCGCCCTTGCCTTTCCACTGGGCGAGCGCCTGTGGCGACTGGGTGACGATCAAGGCCGCAGCGGACAGGACTGCAAAGATCATGGAACGGGACATGCTGGAACTCCTCATTGATGGACACGCATCGACAGACACGCGTCGCCCATCCGGGCGACGCACAGAACAATGAGTGCAGATCGCTAGTGCGCGGCCTCGGTCCGCAGCCGTGCCGACTCGTCCGCGCCGAGATAGGCCTTGATCAGGCGGCGCGAGAGGTACAGCAGGGGGATCAGCGCGATCGCCGCAGCCAACTTGTAGGCGTAGTTGACCGTACCGACCGCGAGGAACTGCGCGATCGACCATTGCTGCGGCCCGAGCACGAACGCGATGTAGAGCACCACGAAGCTGTCGATCAACTGCGAGACCGCAGTCGAGCCGGTCGCGCGCAACCAGACCAGCTTCTCGCCCGTCGCGCGCCGGATGCGGTGGAACACCGCGACATCGATCAACTGGCCGATCAGGAAGGCGACCACCGAACCGGCGATGATCCAGAGGCCTTGGCCGAAGATCAGGGCGAACGCGCGCTGGATGTCGGGGACCCCGAGATCACGGTTGGCCTCGACCCAGAACCCGGCGGGCGCGAGGGCGATGACCGCGTAGGCGGCGACGAAGGCGTAGCAGATGAACGCCACGGCGATCCAGGAGATCAGCCGCACGCCCCGCACACCGAAGTATTCGTTGATGATGTCGGTCATCACGAAGACGAAGGGCCACAGCAGCACGCCCGCGGTGAAGCTGAGGTTGCCTTGCACGCCGAGCAGCGACCATTGCACCGGCTCGATGCCGAGGGTGCTCTCGAGCGAGAAGATCTTGCCGCCGACGAAGTTCGCCAACAGCGCGTTGATGAGGAAGAACCCCGCCAACACGATGAACAGCCGATTGGCTTTGAGATCGGTGGTGCGCATGGTGCCGTGCGTGCTGCGGCCTTACGAGGGGATCAGTACGGGGTGCAGAAGCAGTGCGCGTAGAGCCGTCCGGGCACCGCGCCCGCGCGCAGCCGCAGCATCTCGCGCTCGATCGGCGAGAATTCGCGGCGCACGGCTTGCAGTGCCGCGAGCGCCTCGGCATCGACGCCGGAACTACCGAGGTCGACACCGCGCAGCAGCACCCGGGCGGCGAAGGCACGCACCGAACTCACGAGCTGCTGAGCGAAGTTCTTCTCAGGTTCGAGGAAATCACGCGACCATTCCCCCTCGACGAGCTTGGCGCGCTTGGCGGCCGCGTTCACCGCGTCGTCGAGCGAACCGAGCGAATCGACGAGACCGAGCCGCTTCGCATCACGACCTGACCAGACGCGGCCCTGTGCGATGGCATCCACCTGGTCGCGGGTGAGCTTCCGGCCGCTCGACACGCGCGCGAGGAAATCCTCGTAGCCGCGCTCGATGACCGATTGCAACAATTGCGAGGCGGCGGGACCGACCGGCCGATCGAGGCGCAGTTCGCCCGAGAGCGGCGTCGTACCGACACCGTCGGTGCCGATGCCCAATTCCTTGAAGGCGCGCGGCGCCGTCGGGAAAAGGCCGAAGATGCCGATGGAGCCGGTGATGGTCGCAGGACTCGCCCAGATCTCATCCGCCGGCGCGGCGATGTAGTAACCGCCCGAGGCAGCGAGGTCGCCCATCGACACGACGACCGGCCGTCCGGTCGCCTTGAAGGCATTGATCTCGCGATAGATCTGCTCGGACGCGTTCACACTGCCGCCCGGGCTGTCGACGCGCAGCACCAAGGCCTTGATGTCCTCATCGAGGCGGGCCTTGCGGATGAGCGTGGACATCTTGTCGCCGGAGATGACCCCGGCGCCGTCGCCGTCGACGATCTCGCCGGAACCCACCAGCACCGCGATGCGTTGGTCCTGGGCTTTTCCGAGCCGGTTCTCGGTACGCGCGATACGCAGGTATTCACGGAAGCCGACCGAGCGGTAGCTGTCGTTGTCTTCGTCTTTGCCAGCGAGTTCCATGACCCGCCGCTCGACCTCGAAGGGGGTCTTGAGGGCGGTCACGAGCTTGGCTTGTAGGGCGACCTTCGCGATGTCGCCCTTCGCTGCCTGCACCTGCGGGGACAGCGTGGTCACGAAAGAACGCAGGGCATCGGGGGTGAGGCCGCGGGCCTTCGACACCGAGGTGATGTAGGTCTCCCAAAGTGTGTTGACGAACGCTTGGCTCGCCTCACGGTCCTCGGGCGACATGTCGGAGCGCAGGTAAGGCTCGACAGCGCTCTTGTAGGTGCCCACCCGGAAGACATTGATGTCCACGCCGAGTTTGTCGAGCGCGTCTTTGTAGTAGTTCCGGTAGCGCTCGTAGCCCTCGAGGACCAGGATCCCCATCGGGTCGATGTAGATCTCGTCGGCGTGCGCGGCGACGTAGTAGGTGTCGCGCATGTAGCCGTTGGCCGACGCGATGACTTTCTTGCCGGACTTGCGGAAATCGAGGACCGCGCGGGAAAGTTCCTCGAGGGTCGGCTGCCCGGCCCCGGACATGCGGTCGAATTCCAACACCACGGTCTTGATGCGCGGATCGGTCTTCGCCGCGTGCAAGGCATCGACGAGATCGCGCAACAGCGTCTCGTCGCGACCGAGCCCGCGCGCCTCGGCGATGGCGAGTTCGAGCGGATCGCCGGAGAGCTGCTCGACGATCTCCCCTTCCGGCCGCAGCACCAGGGCGGCGTCCGAGGGAAGTTTCGGCACCGAGCCCTGCAGCGCCCCGAAGAGGAAGCCGAAGATCACGAGGAGCAGCGCGAGGTGCAGCACCTTACGCAGGCCATCGAGACCCCGGAACAAAAAGCTGAAGATCTTCTTCACGCGATCATCCTCCTCTCAGGGGCTTCCCTCAGGGGACGCCTACCGCAACGGTCAGACCTTCTCTTCGATGCGCGCGGCCTTGCCGGACAGATCGCGCAGGTAATAGAGCTTGGCACGACGGACATTGCCGCGACGCTTGATCGTCACATCGGCGATGGCCGGGCTGTGCGACTGGAAAGTGCGCTCGACGCCCTCACCGTGCGAGATCTTGCGCACCGTGAACGAGGAGTTGAGTCCTCGGTTGCTGCGCGCGATGACCACGCCTTCGTAGGCTTGGACACGCTCGCGGTCGCCTTCGATCACTTTGACATTGACGACCACGGTGTCGCCCGGCTTGAAGTCCGGCAACTGACGGACGATCCGGCGTGATTCCATTTCAACGATGACGTTACCCATTTTTCTCCACCTCTCGCTCAGCGAGGAATTCATCCAAAAGCGCGCGCTCCTCATCGGAGAGCGTCCTGCCCAAAACCTTGCCGCCCTCGAACAGGTCGGGACGCCGCAAGAACGTGCGACCCACCGCCTGCTTCAAGCGCCAGCGCCGGATGGCGGCGTGGTTGCCGCCCTGCAGCACCGCCGGCACCGCCCGGCCTTCCCACTCGATCGGTCGCGTGTAGTGCGGCCAATCGAGTCTGCCCTCGGTGAAGGACTCCTGCTCGCTTGAACGCTCGTCGCCGAGCGCCCCGGGCAGCAGCCTCACCACCGCGTCGATCACCGCCAAGGCCGCGAACTCGCCGCCGGAGAGCACGAAGTCTCCGATCGAGAGCTCACGGTCGATGCGTGAATCGACCACCCGTTGGTCGAGCCCCTCGTAGCGGCTCGCCACCAACACGAAACCTCGCAGGGCGGACATCTCCCGCGCCATGCGTTGATCGAACACCTCGCCCTGCGCGGAGAGATGGATGCGCAACGCGCCCTCCCCCACACACGCCTGCGCGGCGTCGATCGTCTTCGCCCAAGGCAGTGGGGTTCCCACCATCCCGGGGCCTCCGCCGTACGGCCGGTCATCGACCGTCCGATGCGGATCCGTCGCGGCCTGTCTTGGATCGAGACAATCGATCGTCACCAGACCGCGCTCGGCCGCACGGCCGAGCACTCCGAAACCCAATGCGCCCCGCATCAGCTCGGGGAACAAGGTGACCACGGCGATCCGCGGTGCCACCGTCAAAAATCTTCCGGCCAATCGACCACGATGCGGCGAGCCGCCGGGTCGATGCTGCGCAGGTGCTGCCCCGTCACCGGGATCCAGCGCTCACGCTCGCCCTTCACGACCATGACGGCACCCGCCGGCAGGTCCTCGAAGCGTCCGAGAGCGCCGAAGTCGGCACCCTCGACATTGACCACCTGGCACCCGATCAGGTCGTGCTGGTAGTGCTCGCCAGGCCCCGGGGGCGGTAGATCCGCCCGCAAGACCTCGATCGTGCAGCCCACCCGAAGCTCGGCCTGCTCCCGCGCCACCGCGCCGTCCAGTCGCACCACAAGCCCGTTGGAGCCTGCTCGCGCCTCGGCCACCGTGGCCACCGTCCGCGTTCCATCGGCGCCACGCAGGTGCCAGTGGGGATAACGGAACACGGCCTCCGGAGGGTCCGTCCAAGACTCAAGGTGCATCCAGCCCTTGAGTCCCTGGGGCCGCCCGAGGCGCCCCAGTTGCACCCAGCCGCTGTCGTCCACGGGGGACGCTGGCGACGGGGTGCCGTTCTCGCTCAGGCCGCGACCTGGGTCGCCTGCTTGCGGTAATCGCTTACCAGCGACTTCACGCGATCCGACGGCTTGGCACCCAGGCCGACCCAATGGTCGATGCGAGTGAGATCGAGTTTGAGGCGCGGCTCGCTCTTGCGTGCCACGGGATTGAAAAAGCCCACGTTTTCAAGGCTCATACCGCCCTGTCGCTTGCGGCTGTCGGTCACCACCACGTGATAGAACGGGGAGTTCTTGGCACCGCGCCGGGTCAGTCGAATCGTCACCATAGGTCGGGTCGCTCTCGGGTCGAAGTCAGGGGGGCGAAAAAGAGGGCGGAGTCTACAGAAATCAGACACTTGATGGAAGCGTCACCGGGTCAGCGTCCGCCGAAGCCGGGCGGAAGCCCGCCGGGAGGCATGCCGCCGGGGGGCATACCGCCCTTCAGCGCCCCGAGCATCCGCCGCATTTTGCCGCCCTTCATGGACTTCATCATCCGCTGCATCTCGACGAACTGCTTGAGCAGACGGTTCACATCCTGCACTTGGGTGCCCGATCCGGCGGCGATGCGCCGGCGACGGGACCCGTCGATGATCTCGGGGCGTCGGCGTTCGCGGTGGGTCATGGAGTTGATGATGGCCACCTGCCGACGCAGCTGCGCATCGCCCTGGTCGGCGGGCATCGCGCCGCGCGCCATCTGCGCAGGCAGTTTGTCCATGAGCGCGCCGAGCCCGCCCATGCCCTGCAACTGCTGCAACTGGCCGCGCAGGTCGTAGAGATCGAAACGCTCACCGGCGACGACCTTTTTGGCGAGGCGCTCGGCCTCGGCGGCATCGACCTTGCCCTGCACCTGCTCGACGAGGGCGACCACATCGCCCATGCCGAGGATGCGCCCCGCCATGCGTTCCGGGTCGAAAGGCTGCAGCGCATCGGACTTTTCGCCGACGCCGAGGAAGACGATCGGCTTGCCTGTGACCTGCCGCACCGAGAGCGCGGCGCCACCGCGCGAATCGCCGTCGGCCTTGGTGAGGATGATGCCGGTGAGATCGAGCGCGGCGCCGAACGCGCGTGCCGACTGCAGCGCATCTTGGCCGGCCATCGCGTCGACCACGAACAGCCGCTCGTGCGCAGCGACCGCTCGGTCGATCGCGCGCGCCTCGTCCATCAGGCTCTCGTCGATATGCAACCGGCCTGCGGTATCGACGATCAGGACATCGTAGACACCCTGCCGAGCCGCCTCGAGCGCGGCGGCGGCGATCGCCACCGGGTCGCCGCCCGCCTCAGCCGGATGGAACCCCGCCCCCACCTGCTCGGCGAGCCGCTGCAGCTGCAGGATGGCCGCCGGTCGGCGCACATCGGTGCTGACCAGCAGCACGCGCTTGCGACGGGACTCGATCAGCCAACGCGCGAGTTTGGCGGCGGTGGTGGTCTTGCCGGCGCCCTGGAGCCCCGCCAGCAGCACCACATAAGGGGGCTGCGCCCGTAGCTCGAACCCGGCCTGGGGGCCGCCCATGAGCTCGACGAGCTCGCGGTGCAGGATGGAGACGAACACCTGCCCCGGGGTGAGGCTGGTGGCGACCTCCGCCCCCTGCGCCTTGACGCGGACCCCGTCGATGAAGGTCTTGATGACGGGCAGCGCGACATCCGCCTCGATGAGCGCCATGCGCAGCTCGCGCAGGGTCTCGGCGATGTTGTCGTCGCTGATGCGCCCCTTGCCGCGCAAATTCTGCACGGTCCGGGCAAGTTTTTGACTCAGGGTGTCGAACACCGCATGATTATACCGTGGGTGACACATCGCTCCCTGTTCTCTTGGGCTTGTTGGCCCTCTGTCTGATGCTGTCGGCGTTCTTCTCGGGTACCGAGACGGCGTTGATGAGCTTCAACCGGTATCAACTGCGGACCATGGCCAACTCGGGTCACCGAGGGGCGATCTTGGCCGAACGGTTGCTGTCCCGCCCCGATCGGCTGATCGGGCTGATCCTGCTCGGCAACAACCTCGTGAACAATCTCGCCGCCATGCTGGTCACGGTGATCGTGCTGCAGTATTGGGGCGACGATTGGGTCGCGGTCGGCGCCGGCCTCCTCACCCTCGTCATGCTGATCTTCTGCGAGGTGGGCCCCAAGACCTACGGCGCGCTGCATCCGCGGCTGTTCGCCGTCAACTCCGCGTATGTCTACACCGCCCTGCAATGGTTTTTACGCCCTGCGGTCGCCGCGGTCGGGTGGGTGACGAATGGTGCGCTGCGCTTGGTCGGCCTGAAGGTCGACCAGCAGACACAACAGACCACGCTGTCGCGCGAGGAACTGCGCACGGTGGTGGCGGAAGCCGGGGTGATGATCCCGCGCAGCCACCAGCAGATGTTGATCGGCATCATCGATCTGGAACGGGTGACCGTGAACGACATCATGATCCCGCGTCAGGACATCTCCGGCATCGACCTCGAGGACGACTGGGAGCGGATCCTCGAGCAGCTGCGCCAGACGCCGCATACGCGACTGCCGGTCTACCGTGGTGGCATCGAAGACATGGTCGGCCTGCTGCACATGAAGCGGGTCGCACAGGAACTTGCCCGCGGCGCGCTGGATCGCGATCGTCTCGAGGAGATCGCGAGCCAACGCGAACCGTACTATGTGCCGGAGAGCACACCGCTCACGGTGCAGCTCGCGAACTTCCAGCGCGACCGGCGCCGCGTCGCGTTCGTGGTCGATGAGTACGGCGATGTCCTCGGTCTCGTGACGCTCGAGGACATCCTCGAGGAGATCGTCGGTGAGTTCACCTCCGACCCCGCAACGCTCTCGCATCGCGATGTGCACCGCGAGACCTCGGGTGCGTTGATCGTCAACGCGGGTGCGTCGATCCGCGACCTGAACCGCAGCCTCGGGTGGTCGCTGCCGACGGATGGCCCGAAGACCCTGAACGGACTTTTGATCGAGCGCTTGGAGAACATCCCCGCCGCAGGCACCCAACTGCGCATCGGCAGCCTGTCGATCGAGGTGCTGCAGGTGGCGGACAACACGGTGCGCACGGTGCGGGTGCGCATGTCCCGCGCCACCGGTGCCACGGGCGCCGCCGGGTCAGCCGAGCCCGTCGAACGCCGCGGCGAGCGCCGCAGCGAGCCCTGACACCCCGCGGATCTGGAGGCCCTCGATGGGCCGACGCGGCAGGTTGTCCTGCGGCACGATCGCCAGACGGAAGCCCTGCTTGGCGGCCTCGCGCAACCGTTCCTCGCCGAACGCGACCGGGCGCACCTCGCCGGTCAGGCCGACCTCGCCGAACGCGACCACGGTCGCCGGCAGCGGTTTGTCGCGCAGGCTGGAAGCGAGCGTGAGCAGCATCGGCAGATCGGAGGCGGTCTCGCGCAGGGCCAACCCACCGACCACATTGACGAACACATCGTGGTCCTGCAGCGACAGCCCACCGTGGCGGTTCATGACCGCGAGCAGCATGGCGAGCCGGGTGGCATCGAGCCCCTGTGCGACACGCCGCGGGTTGCCGAAACGCATCGGGTCGACCAGGCCTTGTATCTCGACCAGCAGCGGCCGTCCGCCCTCGCGGGCCACGGTGACGATGCTGCCCGGCGCGATCTTCTCTGGCCTCGCGAGGAAGATCGCCGAGGGGTTGGCGACCTCGCGCAGGCCGTTCTCGACCATGGCGAAGAAGGCGAGCTCATTGGCCGCCCCGAAGCGATTTTTGGTGGCACGCACGATGCGCCAACGCGAACCGGCGTCGCTCTCGAAGTAAAGCACCGTATCGACCAAGTGCTCGAGCATCTTCGGCCCAGCGATGGTCCCCTCACGGGTCACATGGCCGATGATGAACACCGCCGTCCCGGTCGCCTTGGCGAAACGCACCAAAGCCGCCGCGCATTCCCGCAGTTGCGAGACGCCGCCGGCGCTGGCGTCGACCTCGGACAAGGACACGGTCTGGATCGAATCGACGACCAACAACGCGGCGCCGAGCGCGCTTGCCGCCGCGAGGATCCCCTCGAGGTCGGACTCGGCAGCGATCCGCAAGCCGGGCGTTTCGAGGCCGAGCCGCTCGGCACGCAGCCCGATCTGATCGGCGGACTCTTCGCCGCTCGCGTAGAGCACCGGGGCGTCAGCGGCGACCTGTGCCGCCACTTGCAGCAGCAGCGTCGACTTGCCGATGCCGGGGTCACCCCCCAAAAGTGTGACGCTGCCGGCGACGATGCCACCGCCCAGGACCCGGTCGAGTTCTCGTGAGCCACAGGAACGGCGCGGCGCGCGGCCCGCCGTGGCGGATCCGGGGCGGGCGTCTGCGGCAGGGGTGGCCGCCCCCGTCAAGGCGAGGCTGCGCGCGGCAGGTACAACGCCCTTGCGGTCCTCGGCCGGCGTGCTGACCGCTGCCTCGAGCGCGTTCCACTCGCCGCACTGCGGGCACTGACCTTGCCAACGGGGCGATCGCGCACTGCAAAGTCGGCAAATGAACAAAGCACGGCTACGAGGCATAGGCTCGATGCTAGCACCGCGCTAAACTATGTGAGATGGGCAATTCAAGGATATCGTGGTCTTTGCAATGCGCCGGTGTCACGGACATCGGCAAAGTGCGCCAACGCAACGAGGATTCGATCGGTGTCGACGCCGAGATGGGTCTGTTGGTGGTGGCCGATGGCATGGGCGGCCACAACGCCGGCGATCTGGCGAGCCGTCTCGCCATCGAGACACTGTTCACGACCGCCCGCAGCCTGCCCCCGCTCGAGCCGGATCGGCTGAAGACCGCGGTCAAGCGTGCCAACGACAGCATCCTCGAAGCGGCGAGCGCCGAACCGAACCGCTCGGGGATGGGGACGACGGTGGTCGCGGCGTGGCTCTCGGCGACGCATATCGATGTGGCCCATGTCGGCGACTCGCGCCTCTATCGTCTGCGTGCAGGCGTGTTCGAGATGCTCACGCGTGACCATTCCCAAGTGCAGGAACTGGTCGATCGCGGCATCCTCACCCCGGCCCAAGCGCGCGTCTCCACGCGGAAGAATTTCCTCTCGCGGGCGCTCGGTACCGATCCGGATGTCTGCATCGACTGCGCACGGCATGCGTTGCAAGGCGGTGATTCCTACCTGCTCTGCTCCGATGGCCTGACCAACATGCTCGAGGACGAGGAGATCGCCGTCATGCTGCAAGATGCGGTTCCCGTGCAGGCGATCGCGGATCGTCTCGTCGCACTCGCCAACGAGCGCGGCGGGCGCGACAACATCTCGGTGGTGATCGCCCGACTGGGCTGAGGGTCGGCGCGCGGCGTCGCGTCTCAGCCGACATACTCGCGGGGCACCCGCGGCGCCACGGCACAGAGCAGTTCATAGGCGATCGTGCCGGCCCAGCCGGCGACCTCCTCGACCGGCAGTCCCTCGCCCCACAGCACCGCCCGTTCACCGACCGCGACCGCGGGCAGGTCGGTGACATCGACCGCGATCATGTCCATGGAGACGCGACCCGCCAGAGGCGCACGGCCCGTGCGGAAGGCGACCGGTGCACCCGAAGGCAGATGCCGCGGCAAGCCATCCGCATAGCCCGCCGCGAGGATCGCGATCTTCGAGTCGCGCGCGGCCTGCCAAGCCCCGCCGTAGCCCACGGTCTCGCCGCGCGGGACCTCGCGCAGGGCGATCACCTCGGTGGAGAGCGTCATCACCGGGGTCAGCCCTGACTCCGCGCTGCCCCGTTCGGCGGAGGGCGCCACGCCGTAGAGGGCGATGCCCGGGCGGATCCAATCGCCCTGCCCCGCCGGCCACAGCAAGGCACCGGCGGAGTTGCCGATGCTGACGACGGGACGGCTGCCCGCTTGGTGTTGCCACGCCGTCACGATCGAGGTGAGCCGGGCGAGCTGCGCCTTGGTGGTGTCGACGCCAGGCTCATCGGCGCGTGCGAGGTGGGTCATGAGGCGCAGGTCCTGCAGCGCGACGCCGCAGGCGAGCAGCTGCGAACGCGCCTCGAGCACCGCCTCGGGCCGGAAGCCGAGCCGGTTCATGCCGGTGTCGGCTTTGAGCCAGACGATCGGTGGCGGGTGGTGAGCCCCGCCTGCCGCGAGACGCCGGAACATCGCGATCTGACCGGGTTCATGGACGACGAGATCGAGACCGGCGGCGAGCGCGACGACGAGTTCGTCGTCACCGCTCACGCCTTCGAGCAGGAGGATCGGCCGCTCGATGCCGCCGTCACGCAGTTCCATCGCCTCGCCGAGGCGTGCCACGGCGAACCCGTCCGCGACGCCGGACAAGGACTTCGCCACCCGTAGCGCGCCGTGTCCGTAGGCATCGGCTTTGACGACTGCGAAGGCGTGGCTTCCCGGCGCGGCGCGGCGCAGGACGGCGAAGTTGCCGCGCAGTGCGGCGAGGTCGATGCGGGCGCGGATACCCATCGACGGCGCTCGGCTCAGCGCAGCACGCCGTCGGCGTAGGAGTCCGGCGCGTAGTTGGCGAAGCGCGAATACTGGCCTTGGAAGGTCAGCAGGAAGGTGCCGGTCTCGCCGTTGCGGTGCTTGGCGAGATCGATCTCGGCGATGCCTTTCTTCGTGGTGTTCTTGTCGTAGACCTCCTCACGATAGATGAGGAGGATCATGTCGGCATCCTGTTCGATGGCGCCCGACTCGCGCAGGTCGGACATGACCGGCTTCTTGTCGACTCGCTGCTCGACGCCGCGGTTGAGCTGCGACAAGGCGATCACCGGCACGCGTAATTCTTTGGCCAAGGCCTTGAGGCCGCGCGAGATCTCCGCGATCTCGGTGGCGCGGTTCTCGTTGTTGCCGGGCACCTGCATCAGCTGCAGGTAGTCGACGACCACCAGACCGAGCCCGTGCTCGCGGTGCACCCGGCGCGCCCGCGCGCGCAGCTCGGTCGGCGTGAGCGCGGGCGTCTCGTCGATGAAGATGCGGGCCTCGGAGAGCTGGCCGGCAGCGCCGGTGATGCGCGGCCAGTCGTCATCGGAGATCTGGCCGCTGCGGATATGGCCGAGGCTCACGCGACCGATCGAGGAGAGCATGCGGGTCATCAGCTGCTCGGAAGGCATCTCCATGGAGAAGATCGCCACCGACGCCTTGACGCCGCCCTGCAGCGCCGCGAACTCGGCCATATTGACGGCGAAGGTCGTCTTGCCCATCGATGGGCGGCCGGCGACGATCACGAGGTCGCCCGGACGCAGGCCGCCGGTCTTGCGGTCGAACTCATCGAACCCGGTGGGCAGGCCGCGCAGGCCACCCGGATTGTTGTGCCATTCGTCGATCTGATCGATGAGCGCCGGCATCAAAGATTGCACGGACACCGCGCCGTCGCGCGCACCGCGCACGCCCTGCTCCGCGATCGCGAACACCCGCCCCTCGGCGTGCTCGACGAGTTCGCGCGCGGTCTCGCCTTCGTTGTTGAAGACCGAAGAAGCGATATCGGTGCCGGCTTTGAGCAACTGCCGCAGCAAGGAGCGCTCGCGCACGATGCCGGCATAGGCGCGGACATTGGCCGCGGTCGGTGTGTCGCGGACCAGCGTGCCGAGATAGGCGAGACCGCCGACATCGGCCAAGCGCCCGATGCGTTCTAGATGTTCGCTGACCGTGACGGCGTCGGCGGGCTTCCCCGCACCCGCGACCTGCCCGATGGCCTCGAAGACCAGACGGTGGTCGGGACGATAGAAATCCTCGGACCGCAGCACATCGGCAACGTCGTCCCAGGACTGGGAGTCGAGGAGCAGGCCGCCGAGCACAGCCTGCTCCGCCTCGATCGAATGCGGCGGGGTGCGCACATCTCCGCCGCGCGCGCTCACGGCCCGATCAATCCTCTGCGGTGATCGAGACCGGCAGCTGCACGTCCACATCGGTGTGCAGGTGCAGCACGACCTGATGGTCGCCGACCATGCGGATGGGGCCGGTCGGCAGCCGCACTTCCGCGCGGGATACCTTGTGTCCCTGGGCTGAGCAGGCCTCGGCGATGTCGGCGGTGCCGACCGAGCCGAAGAGCTTGCCTTCGCTGCCCGCACGGGCGGACATCCGCAGCGTGAAGCCCTCGAGCGCCGTCGAGCGCAGCTGTGCCGCGGCGAGCTGGTCCTTGGCGAGCTTCTCGAGCTCGGCACGACGGGCCTCGAACTTCGCGACATTGCTCGGCGTCGCGAGCGTCGCCTTGCCCTGCGGCAGCAGGAAGTTGCGGCCGTAGCCCGACTTCACATCTACGCGGTCGCCGATATCGCCGAGGTTGGCGACCTTGTTGAGAAGGATGACGTCCATGATGGATGCTCCGGTCAGTGCTGGTCGGTGTACGGCAGCAACGCGAGGAACCGCGCGCGCCGCACGGCCACAGCGAGCTGGCGCTGGAAGAAAGAACGCGTGCCGGTGATCCGGCTCGGTACGATCTTGCCGGTCTCGGTGATGTACCCCTTGAGGGTCACGAGATCTTTGTAGTCGATCTGCTTGACGTCTTCCGCGGTGAAGCGGCAGAACTTCTTGCGACGGGTGAAGCGGCTACCGCCGCCCTGTTTGCCATCTCTCATGTTCGTTCTCCTTTTATGCGCGGATCAGGCGTTGTCGCCGATCGCGTCGTCATCGCCCATGTCGTCGCGACGCCCACGGCGCGGGCGATCGACTCCGCCTTCACCACCGGCTGCCTCTTCCTCGGCGGCACGCGCCATCGGTGAGGGCTCGGTGACGGCGCCATCCATCTTCACGACGAGGTGCCGAAGCACGGCGTCGCTGAAACGGAACGCACCGGTGAGTTCGGCCAGGGTCTTCTGGTCGGTCTCGATGTTCATGAGGAGGTAGTGGGCCTTGTGGACCTTGGTGATCGGGAAGGTCAACTGGCGTCGGCCCCAGTCTTCCACGCGATGCACGAGACCACCGCCCGCGGTGATCAGGGTCTTGTAGCGCTCGAGCATGGCCGGAACCTGCTCGCTCTGGTCCGGATGGACCAAGAACACGATCTCGTAGTGCCTCATGGGATCTCCTTTCGGTGTATGACGCCACCCGGCGAAGCACGGCAGGTGTGGCAAGGGATCCCCCGCTTGAACGGGGGGGCGCGGACTATAGCCAATAGCCGCTCAGCGGGCAAGCCGGAACGGGCGGGTCAGGCCCCGCGCTGGCGCTGGGCCTCGTAGAGGAGCATCCCCGCCGCGACCGACACATTCAGGCTCTCGACGGCGCCAAGGGACGGCAGGCGGACCAGCAGGTCGCAGTGCTGCCGCGTGAGTTGCCGCAACCCGCCACCTTCGGCACCCATGACGATCACGGTGCCCCCCGTCATGTCGACGTCGGCGGCACGCTTCTGCGCGCCAGCCTCAGCCCCCACCACCCAGAGCCCGGCCTGTTTCAGGTCCCGCAGGCAGCGCGCGAGGTTGGTGACCACCACGATCGGCGTGGTCTCGGCCGCACCAGCGGCCACCTTGCGCATGGTGGCGTTCGGCTGCGCGGCCCGATCGCGCGGGATGACGACCGCCAAGGCACCACAGGCATCCGCCGTCCGCAGGCAGGCCCCGAGGTTGTGGGGGTCCTGCACGCCATCGAGCGCGAGCAGCAGCGGCGCGTAGCGTCCACCCGGCGCGGCGGCGACCACCGCCGGGTCCTGTAGGCGCGCAAGTTCGGCGGACAAGCGGTCTTCATCCCAGGGCGCGACCGGTCGGACCTCCGCCACCACCCCTTGATGGACGGCATCACCGGCGAGGCGTGCGAGACGCGCCGCGTCGACCCGTTCGACCGTGACCTGCGTCGCGGCAGCGGCGGCGAGCAAGGCCGCCACACGCCCATCTTCGCGGCCGCGCAGCACATGGACACGCAGCACCCTCGACGGATCTTTGGCCAACACCGCCTGCACCGCGTGCAGTCCATGCACGATCTCTGAAGGGTTCAACCGGCGTACCTCAGCGCTTGGGCGGGATGGGCTTGGTGGCAGGCTTGG
>CALGVD010000068.1 GCA_937920275.1 uncultured Pseudomonadota bacterium | reverse complement strand
TCCGCGCGTTGACCGTGCGTTGACGGCGCCTTCACATCCGCTTCACGGCCGGGCCTTCAGCATCCCTCCCCAGACACTGCGGTGCAGCGTCCTCATCGTCATCCACAAGGAGTGATCTCATGTCGAACATCCATGCAGGGAAACTGCTCGCGCGTGCGGGCCTCGTGTTGATCGCGCTGGCCGGCGCGGACGCCGCTCGTGCCGCCGAGGAGCGCAAGTGGTACGCCACCGGCACCGCCGGCTTCGTGACCCAATCCGACCAACAGTTGGATTACACGCGCCCCGGCGTCGCCGGCGTGACCTCGCGCACACTGCCCCTCGACAACGGCATCCTGACCGGCGCCGCGATCGGCCGCTATGTGGGCGATGCCTGGCGCGTCGAAGCCGAGTTCATGTACCAGTCGGTCGACCACCCGAACTTCACGCTCGTGACCGGTACGGCCGGCGACGGCAACTATGCGTCGACGACGGTGGCCGTGAACGCGCTGCGCGAGTTCGACCTGTTCGGCTCGCCGAGCGCGAAGACCTACGCCGGACTCGGTGCGGTGTACGCGACGGAGGTCGATGTCGACTTCGAGACCGGCGGCGTCGAGAAGTCCTTCAGCGGGTCGGGCGCGGGCGTCCAGGCGCTGCTCGGTGCGCGGTACACCTTCGGCGAGCGCGCGTTCGTCGATGCCGGCGTCCGCTACCTGCTGGTCTCCGGCGTGGAGCTCGACGGCGAGGAAGGCGGCGCGGTCGGTCGGATCAAGGCCGACTACGAGCCGCTGGCCGTCACCGTGTCCTTCGGCTGGCGCTTCTGACGGCGTCTTCACATCCGCTTCACAGCAGACCCTGCAGGATCCCCCCAATGAAAATGAATGTCGACCCGAAGATCGCCCTCAACTTCATCGGCTGCCAGGTCGCATGGTCTGCCTGTGTGCTGGGCGGCGCCAACGACCGGGCCCTCGCCGGTACGTTGGTCGCCGCGGCGGTGATCGTGCTGCACCTTGCGCTCGCTCGGCGGCCTGCGCCCGAGGCGCTGCTCATCGTCGCGGCGTCCCTCATCGGATTGGTGTGGGACAGCACGCTGATCGCGATCGGTCTGTTCACCTATCCCAGCGGCATCCTCGTCCCCGGCCTTGCACCGTACTGGATGATCGCGCTTTGGGCGGTGTTCGCCACCTCGCTCAACCTGTCCATGGGGTTCCTGAAGGGCCGACTCTGGCTGGCGGCGCTGGTCGGCGCGGTCGGTGGCCCGCTGTCCTACGCCGCCGGTGGGCGACTGGGCGGTCTCGAGATGTCCGAGCCGATGCTCGCACTCGGTGCGCAGGCGCTCGGCTGGGCCGTGCTGCTACCGGTATTGACCCATCTTGCCGCTCGATGGGACGGCTGCTCGGTCGCACCCTCGCCCGCGGCTCCGGAAAAGGATGAAGACCCTACGCTCATCCCCCAAGAGGCGCGCAGCCATGTTTGACCCCATCCTCTGGGCCAAAGGTCTTGCAGCGCTCGCCCTCTTCGCAAGCGCCGGTTGGCTGCTGAGCCTGCCGCTGCGCAACGTGAGCATCGTCGACAGCCTGTGGTCGCTGATGTTCCTGTTGGCGGCGACGATCTATCTGACCGGCCAAGCCGAACCCGGCCCGCGTGCCTGGCTGGTGACCACGCTGGTGGCCCTGTGGGCGATCCGGCTCGCCGCGTACATCACCTGGCGCAACCACGGACACGGCGAAGATTTCCGCTACCAGAAGATCCGGGAACGGAACGACCCAGGCTTCGCCTTCAAGAGCCTCTACCTCGTCTTCGGTCTGCAGGCTGCGCTCGCGTGGGTGATCTCACTGCCGCTGCTGGCCGCCGTCGAATCCTCAGCCCCGCTCGGCTGGCTGGATGCGGCGGGTGTTGCGCTGTGGCTGGTCGGGATGGTGTTCGAGGCGGGCGGCGACTGGCAGCTCGCGCGCTTCAAGCGCGATCCAGCCAATCGTGGCAAGGTTCTGGACAGTGGACTGTGGCGCTATACCCGGCATCCGAACTACTTCGGCGACTTCTGCGTGTGGTGGGGATTCTTCCTCATCGCGCTGTCCGCCGGCGGGTGGTGGAGTGTCATCGGCCCGCTGCTGATGTCCTTCTTGTTGCTGAAGGTGTCGGGCGTGGCGCTGCTCGAGAAGGACATCGGTGAGCGCCGCCCCGATTATCAGGCCTACATCCGTCGTACGAACGCCTTCTTCCCCGCCCCCCCTCGGGCCCCCTGACTCGACTCGACCTCCATGGGAGCACTGAACATGAAATCGCTGACCCAGAGAACCGTCAACACGCTGTCCATCGTCGCAGCCTCGCTGATCGCCGTGCTCGCCTCCCCGCTGCAGGCCAACGGAGCGGAAGGCGCTCGCAAGCTGAGCTTCGATGTGTTCCTCGACGACCGGGCGATCGGCTACCAACGGTTCTCGTTGACGCCGGCGGGTGATGCCACACGCATCGAGACCCAGGCGCGGTTCGAGGTGAAGCTGCTGCGCATCACCGCCTTCGCCTACGACCACCGCAACACCGAGCTGTGGCGCGGCGGCTGCCTTCGGTCGATCGACGCGGCCACCGACTCCAACGGCAAGAAGTCCGCCGTCAACGGCCGCGCCCGCGGCGACGCCTTCGTCGTCACCACCAAAGAAGGCGAGCGGACCCTCGGTGACTGCGTGGCTAGCTTCGCCTACTGGGACAAGGGCGTGCTGCTGCGCAGCAAGACCCTCCTCAACTCGCAGACCGGCGAATATGTGCCGGTGCAGATCGCGCCGCTCGGAGCGGGCACCCAGCGTATCGGTAGCCGCGACTTGCCCGTCGCACGCTACGCGATCAAAGGCAAGGGGATCGACATCACCCTTGCGTACACCCCGGACAGCGACGAGTGGGTGGCGCTCGACAGCAAGATGGAGGGCGGACGGACACTGCGCTACCGGCGCAGCGCCGCCGAGCTCGAGCTGCTCGCGGCATCCCCGGCACCGCGGGGAGGCGGCCCGACCGCCGGCGGTTGAGGACCCGCGGTACACTGCGGGCAGGGAACGATGAACCCATGACAGACGAGCCGCGACAACCCAACATATTGCTGGTCGACGACCACCGCGACATCGCGGGCGCGATCATCGAGTACCTCGAGCACCGGGGGTTCGCGGTCGACTACGCGGCCGACGGCATCACCGGGCTGCACCTCGCCGTGACCAACCCCTACGATGTCATCGTGCTCGACATCATGATGCCCGGGCTCGACGGACTCTCGGTCTGCCGAAAGCTGCGCGAGGAAGCCCGCATCGACACGCCGCTCCTCATGCTCACGGCCCGCGACACCCTCGACGACAAGATCACCGGCCTCAGCGCCGGCGCGGACGACTACCTCGTCAAGCCCTTCGAGGTCCGCGAGCTTGAGGCACGCATCAGCACCCTCCTCCGCCGTCATCGTCGAGCGGTCGCCCGCGAGATCTACACCGTCGGCGATCTGACGCTCGACACCGGCACGCTGCGGGTCGCGCGCGGTGGCCAGGCGCTCATGCTCACGCCGATCGGACTCAAGCTGCTCACCGTGCTGATGCGCGCTTCGCCACGCGTCGTCACGCGACAACAGCTCGAGCGCGAGGTCTGGGGCGATCTGCTGCCCGACAGCGACACGCTGCGCAGCCATCTTTACTCGCTGCGCAAGGCGATCGATAAGCCCTTCGAACACGCGCTGCTGCACACCATCGCCGGTGCCGGCTACCGGCTGTCGGACGACGATGGCCGCTAGCGGAGTGCGTGCGCGGCTCGGTCGCGCTTTCCTGCTGCAGGCCGTGTTCATCGGCGCGGCAGCCGTGGTCGGCGTGTTCCTCGCCAGCCTGCTGCTCGAGGGCGTGCTGATCCGTCAGGCATTGAGCGAAGAGAGCGCACATTTCTGGGAGCAGCACGAGCGCGACCCGGCGTTCCCGCTGCCGGCGACCGTGAACCTCACCGGCCACCTTGGCTCCGCGCCAGCGTCGATCGCGGGCCTGCCCCCCGGCTATCACGACCGCGTGGTCGACGGCGTCGATACCGTGGTCCTCGTGTCGGACCGGGGCGGTGAACGGCTGTACCTGATGTTCGACCGCAGCGGCGTCGGCAAGCTCGCCACCATGTTCGGTCTGCTGCCGCTCGCGATGGTGCTGCTGGTGCTGTACCTGACGACCTGGCTTGCATTCCGCGCCTCCCGCCGCGCGTTCTCGCCCATCATCGCGCTGGCACGGGCGGTGCGCGGGCTCGACCCCGCGTCGCCGGATCCCGCGCAACTCGACCCCGCCCAACTGCCGAAGGACGCCGACGACGAGGTGCGCGAGCTCGCCGAAGCGCTCAACCGCTACGCCCAGCGTCTCAATGAATTCGTCGCACGCGAACGCGACTTCACCCGCGATGCCAGCCACGAACTGCGCAGCCCGCTCACGGTGATCCAATTGGCTGCCGGCATGCTCGAGACCGACACCGGGCTCAGCGAGGCGAGCCGCCGGTCCGTAGCGCGCATCTCGCGTGCATCGCGCGACATGGAGGAGCTCACCAGCGCCTTCCTGCTGCTCGCCCGGGAGTCGCAGACCGGTCTGCCCGTCGAGGACACCTGCATCAACGATGTGCTCGCCGACGAACTCGACCGGGCGCGTCTGCTCGCCGCCGGTCGCCCCATCGAGTCGCGGCTCACCGCCACGCACCGCCTGTCCGTCGATGCGCCTGAGAAGGTGCTGCCGGTGCTGCTCGGCAACCTGCTGCGCAACGCGTTCTCCTACACGGATGCCGGGGAGGTGACGGTGGAGGTCGGAGAGGCCTCGGTCGTCATCCGCGACACCGGCGTCGGCATGGCCCCGGAGCAGCTCGATGCGATGTACCAACCGTTCGTCCGCGGCGACAGCGCCCGGCGCGGCGGTCACGGCGTCGGGCTCACCATCGTGCGGCGGCTGTCGGACCGCTTCGGTTGGCCGGTGACCATCGAAAGCAGCCCGGGCGTCGGCACCCGCGTCGAGATCCGCTTCCCCGACGCCCGCAGCGAACCGCTCGATGGCTGAGCGCTGCGGCGCGGGGGTCGTCGCCCGATCAGAACCGCCAGACGAGGGCCAACGACAGCTCGAACTCGGTGTCGCTGCGCGCGATGGGGCTGTCACCGATATCGCTCGAATAGAACTCGACGCCCGCTTGCGCGATCGCATGCAGCTTGCGGGTGAGGTGCCGGCGGTGCACGAGCTGCACGCCGGTCGAGCGATAGCCGCCGCTCAAAGCGGTCACGGGCAGACCGGAGCCGACGGCATCCGCCGCGGTCACGCCGAAGTCCTTGTTGATGAACTTGTCGGTACCGAAGGTCATGAACCCGTAGAGCTCCGTACCGGTGCCGTCGAGTTGCTGCCCGAAGCGTCGGCCCGCCGCCACCACGCCGAGCACGCCGAAGTCGCTGGGGCCGCCCATGAGCCGCGCCGCGACCCAGTTCCGCCAGTCGTCGCCGACCGCGCGGCGCACCTCGAGGAAGCCGACCACATGCGAGTCACGCGGCAGGATGCCGTCGAGGTTGCCGTCCTCCGAATCGTCAGGCTCGAGCCCGCCCTCGTTGCGGATGCCGGCCTGCACCAGCCACACATCGGCGAGCCGGCCCCGCCAGCCGAGTTCCATGCCTTCCCAGAAGAACAGGTGATCGCCCTTCCGGTACTGCACCGCACCCGCCGGCTCGACCTCGAGCTCGGTCTCATCCGCACCGTCGTAAGCGCTCTCGTATTCGGCGCTCATCCCGAGCGCGATACCCCAGCCGTCGCCGTCCGTGAAGTCGAGGATCGACGGGAGAGGCACGAGGGCCTCCGTGGTCGGCTCGGCGGCGAGCGCGGGGCCCGAGATCAACAGCGAACTCATGGCTACCAGGGCGCTCAAACGGGGTGCGTAGATCCGATCCATCCTCGTGTCTCTCCTTCAACTGGGTGGCGGACGGCGCGCCGTGGATACCGTCGAAGGATCAGGATGGAGGGAGATGGGATACCGCCTGTAGACTGCGCGCCACGAGCGGCGTGCGCTCGACATGAGCGGCGGGTTTCGTACACGAGCGGCGCCTTCGGGACGCCGCCGAGGTGCCAGATGGGGTTCCAAGGATGAAGTTTCCTGCCCTGATGGAGCGCTGGGGCCTGTTCGCTGCGTTGGTGTTCCTGCTGATCGGCGTCACGCTGGCGTATCTGGAGGCCGGGCCGGTGGCGGAGCACGGCACCGTGGCGCGCTACGCATTCTGGATGGCGACCGCAGCCGCGACCTTCCTCGCGTGGTGGCTCAGCCAGTGGTGCATCGTGTCGGGCCGCGAGCGGCTGACCCGTGGGCTGCTCCTGGCCTCGTGCCTGCTCGCAACGCTGCTGTTCGTGCCGGCGTCGCTGGTCATCGATGGGCTGTTCGGACTGTCCGACGAGGGCGGCGCCTGGTGGTCATCGCTCATCGAAGAGTGGGCGGTCAGCGCCCTGCCCATCTTCGCCGCCTGCATGATCGCGAGCCTGCCGGCCTGGCTGTCGATGAGCGAACCGGCGCCGCTCGCCCGTACGCCCACGCCCGCGCCCGCGCCCGAACAGATCACCGACCCTGTCGATGAACCGACACCGGCAGCTGGACCGGCGGATACTCCTGCTGCTACGCCGATCCCCGCCGTCGCCGCGGTGACCGCGACACCGCCTGAGAACCCGCTGCTGCCGAGCGCGGTGCGCGGCGGCGTGCTGCGCGCCACGGCGGACCTGCAGTATGTGCATCTCCACAGCCCGGAGGGCATGACCACCGTCCCCGGCCCCATGCACCGCGTCATCGCGCTGCTGGGCGATCAAGGACTGGAGGTCCGACGCGGCGAATGGATCGCCGACCGCCATGTGAAGCAGGTGAAGTCCGTCCGTGGACAGTGGGTGGTGCTGCTGAAGGACGGCCAGCAGATCGCCGTGAGCCGCCGACGGTTGACGGAGGTCAAGGAGCGCTGGGGTTCGACGCGTTATGCGTGAAGCAGGTCGACGCGCTACCACGAGTACTCGAACGACAGCCCGAAGAGCGGCAAGCTCTCCTCCTTCGAGAAGCGCACGGGCCGACTCGGCGCGAGCACATCGCGGTGCGAGATGAACCGATCGCCGGCGAACGCCCTCGTCAGCACCAGATCTACGCAGGCATTGCTGCCCTTTCCGGCGTTGGTGATGCGTCCGTCGGTACGGCCGCCCTCGACGAGCCGATCATCCAACCGCTGCGCGTACGCCTCCACCAGCAGGTTGAGGCCGTCGCGGATGCGGCAGTCCACCTCGGT
Source organism: uncultured Pseudomonadota bacterium (assembly GCA_937920275.1). GTDB lineage: Bacteria > Pseudomonadota > Gammaproteobacteria > Steroidobacterales > Steroidobacteraceae > UBA964. Next base: position 18,639 of record CALGVD010000068.1, on the reverse strand, counting down.
GCCGAGATGGAAGAGGCGCTCGCTCTTCAGGCGGGCGTTGGTGGGGTCGCTGGAGCGCGCCAAGTTGCGCGGCGGCTCGCATAACACGCACGAGGTCGCCTAGAACCGCAACGAGGGCGACAGCGCTTACCTGAGATGGCGCTGACGCCGCGGCTGCCCGGTGCGATGCAGATCCGTTGCTTGACCTTCACGCCGTCGCCCCCGGCTTGGAGCGGGATACCCTGCTCGCGCAGCATCTTCTCCCTCATCTATATCTCCGGCAACGAGGTCTATCTGGCCACGGCTGCCGCGTAGGGAGCGACGCTAGAGCAGACGCGCGGCAATCGCCTTCAGCACCGCATGCGTGCGGTCGCGCGCATCGAGCCGAGCGAGGATCTCGGTCAGGTGGTTCTTGACGGTGCCGTCGGAGATGGAGAGGGCACGGCCGATCTCCTTGTTGGAGTAGCCACCCGCCACCAGCCTCAACACGGCGCGTTCACGCTCGGTCAGGTGTACGGGCGCGCCGGCCTCGGTCGCGGAGGCCACGGCTGATAGCGGTACCTGCAACAACTGCGGCGCCACCAGCGTGCCGCCGGCCATCACCACGCGCAGCGCGCGCTCCAGGTCTTCCGGGGCGGCGTCCTTCATCAGGTACCCCTGGGCACCGGCATCCATCGCGGCCTGCAGCATCCCAGGTTCATCGAAGGTGGTCAGCAGCACGACGGGCGTCCGGTCCTGCCGTTCGCGCAATGCGCGCACCACCGCGATGCCGGATCGCACGGGCATCCGGATGTCGGACAGCACCACGTCAACGCGAGTGACCGCCAGCGCGGCGAGCAGCGCCTCGCCATCCCCGGCCTCGATGGCCACCTCGAAAGCCCCGCCGGACTCCAGCAGGGCACGCAAGCCCTTGCGCACCATCACCTGGTCGTCAGCCAGCGCAAGCCGGAGCTTCGCCGTCATGCCGGCACTCACGCCGGCACCGTGGCCACCAGTTGCAGGCCGCCGCCCGACCGCGGCGCGATCGACAGCGAGCCGCCGCAGCCGGACAGCCGCTCGCGCATGCCGCGCAGGCCATTGCCTTCCAGCGGCGGCGCAGCCGCGCGGCCGTCGTCGCTGACGGTCAGCACCACCGCACCGTCAGCGCGCTCCAAACGCAGCGTCACTTCCTGCGCACCCGCATGGCGCAGCGCGTTGGTCAGTGCTTCCTGCGCAATGCGCACCAGCGCCTGCGCGTGCTCGACCGTGGCCGGCCGCGCATGCGGGTCCAGCGCCAGCACCACGCGCGGTTGCGGCACATTGGGCACCAACGCCGCCAGCGCAGACTGCAGGTCCACGCCATCGTGCACGCGCAGCGCCTGCACCACGCCGCGCACATCCGCCAGCAGCTCGTCGGACAATGCAGTGCAGTCGGCGACCGCCGCACGGTTACCGGCGTCAACGGTGCGCTCGAGCAGCCGCAGCTGCAGCTTCAGCGCGGTCAGCTTGTGGCCGGCCACGTCATGCAGCTCGCGCGAGAGGCGCAGGCGTTCCTCGCCGCGCGTGGACTCCTGCAGCAGCTCGCGCGTCGCAAGCAGCTCCGCGTTGATCCGGCTGAGCGCGTCGCGCGCTTCCTCGGCGCGACGCACGTAGTGCGTGGTGAGCGCGGCGAAGGCCTGGAAGCCACCGTAGGCCAGCAGCGTGACCAGCGCGGTCGGCACGCTCCACCGGGCGAGCAGTATCCACGCCAGCACCGCGTTTGCCGCCAGCAGCAAGCCGGCCGCCGTACGGGCCGGCAGGTGGCCCGTCAACTGCGCCGCGACGACGATCAGCAGGATGGGGGTCGAGCCGCCCGGCGGCAGCAGCGCGATGGCGGCGAGTGCGCACGGTAGTTGCGCGAGCACCAGCCGCCTTGCCGCCGGCGTGCTGCCGGAACTCGCGGGCTGGCGACTTTCGAGGAGCGCCCGCGCCACGAACAACGCGAGGACGCCGACCAGGGCAGCCAGCCCGATCACCGTCCGCAAGTCGGGCGGCGCACTGCCCTGCCAGGACCGGAGCAGCGGCTCCAGCGCCACGGCGACCCAGGTGACATACCCCGCAAGGTTCAGCGGGCTCCACGGCGACGGCGCTCCTGGCGGGGACGAAAGCGACATGACGCCAGTATAGGGAGGGGCCCCGGCGGTGCCGAGGTGACTTCTCTCACCCCCATGAATGGCGCTGAAGGTGCGTTTTCTCACCTGCCGCCGTGAACCGCCAGCCGCGAGGATGGATCCAGCTGTTCACCGGAGCCCGCCATGTCAACGCTAGCCAGCAACGCCTACCACGCCATCGCCCTCACCCACATCGCCGCGGGTACGCTTGCGCTCGTCACCTATTGGACGGCGGCGCTGTCGCGCAAAACCCGGTACAGCCTGCACGTGCGCGCCGGCAACCTCTACCTCTGGGCGATGCGGGCCATCCTGGTGACCGCCGTGCCGATGGCCGGTTTCGCTTTCCTGAAGGGCCAGACGGCAGTCGGCATCTTCCTCAGCTACCTCGTGGTGTTGGTGGCCACCACCGTCTACACCGCGCCGAAGGCCGTGCAGTGCAAGCAGGACTTCGAGCGCTTCCGCGGCGGCGCCTTCCGCGCGCTGGCGATCTCGCTGCCGGCGGTTGCCGCCGCCACGTTCGTCTACGGCGTGGTTGTCAGCAACCTGCTGCTCGGCGGGTTCAGCATCGTCGGCCTCGTGGTGGGCTGGCAGATGTGGGTCACCCTGCGCCGCACGGCTGCACCGGCGGCGGGCTGGTGGCTCAAGGAACACTATGGCGCGATGCTTGGCAACGGCGTCGGCACGCACATCGCCTTCCTGGCCATCGGCCTGGGGCGCGTGCTGCCGCCAGAGCTCGCGGAAGTCTCGCAACTGATCGCCTGGTTCGGGCCGCTGACGGTCTCAACGGTGGCGACGATCCTGCTGGACCGTCGTCACCGCGCGCGCTTCGGCGCGGCAGCCTGAGTTCGCTTGGGCCCGGCTTACTTGGGCGGGGCGGTCACCTCGGCCGCCTTCGCTTCGAGGACGATGCGCATGCGCTGCGAGCAGCGCCACGCGGAGAAGCGGGTCGCTTTCAGCTGCAAGAAGCACAGCTTCTTCCCCTCATGCGGTGCGCGGCGCATGACCGAGACCGCGGCAACGCTGGCCGATGAGGTCCTGCCCGAGCGTCCGCTGAGGCGATGGGTGCTCTCGCTGCCGCATGCGCTGCGGTTCCAGCTGGCCAGCGATGAGGCAGCGCTGACGCTCGTGCTCGGTGTGGTGTACCGGGCTATCTCCCGCCACCCGATCGGGCAGGCCGGACCCACGCGCGACCGGCGCGACGGGAGCGGTGACGCTGATACAGCGCCTCGGTTCTGCGCTGAACCTCAACGTGCAGTGTTCCGCCCGGTATCCGCTCCGACCGGGTCGACCTCCAGTTGCTGGTCGAGCAGATCGCCGCACGGGTGAGCGAGGCTCTGGAGCGGCGTGACCTGATCGAGCGCGACATCAAGAACGCCGGGCTGAGCAGCGGGGCAGAGCCCGGCCGGCCGCACCGCGTCATCGCGCTGCTGGGCGATCAAGGACTGGAGGTCCGACGCGGTGAATGGATCGCCGACCGCCATGTGAAGCAGGTGAAGTCCGTCCGTGGACAGTGGGTGGTGCTGCTGAAGGACGGCCAGCAGATCGCCGTGAGCCGCCGACGGTTGACGGAGGTCAAGGAGCGCTGGGGTTCGACGCGTTATGCGTGAAGCGGGTCGATGACCTTGAGGAAATCGAAGCGGCGGAAGTCACGGTCGGCGGTGTAGAGCCGCGTTACGCCGTTCTGTTTCAGGATCGCTGCGAGGTGGGTGTCCGGTACGGCGTTGCCGCGCATCGGCAGACCCTGCGTGCACTCGAGGTACACCGACCAGAAGCCTTCCTGCTCGGACAGCGTGCGGCAATGCGGCACGCGGAGCAGCGCTTCGATGTTGCGCTGCGCCTGCGCGGCGGTGAGCGGGGTCTGCAGGATCTTCGGATGGGTCACGAGACGCGCGTAGCTCATGAGGCTCAGCCACGCGACATAGAACACCTCGGGGCCGCGCACGCAGTCGCGCAGGAATGCGCTCGCGGCCGCGTGCTGCGGTGCGCCCTTGGCGGAGGCGTAGACGAGCAGGTTGACGTCGATCGCGAAGCTCATCGGCGCGAGGGTTTCAGTGGGGCTTCCTCGGGCGGGTGGTCACCCGCGTCGTCGAGCGCCTCGTACACCGCATCCTTATCGGCGAGGTCCACGCGCAGCGCCCCGGCGCTCGCGGTCCAAGCGAAGTACTGCGGCGCGGCCTCTTTGACCTCGCTGGCGAGCGCCTGCGCGAGGAGATCTGACACCAGCCGGCCCAAGGAACGACCGTCACGGGCTTGGATGGCCTTGATCTTCTTCAGGATGGGATCGTCGATGTCGATCGTGGTGCGCATGATGCGTGATGTTATTCACGCACGCACCAGATGTCAAAAATACTCCATCAAGGTGCCATCACCAGCGCCAGACGCGGGTTGTCGAAGGTGTTGATCAGCACGGAGCGCAGCTTTCCCTCGTCGAAGTCGATCGCGACCGTGTCGCCCACGCGCGTCCACTTGAGCTCGGGGCTGAGCTCCGGCGCGGCGTAGAACTCGGTGTCCTCGCGCCCTTTCAGGATGAGGTAGTAGTACTCGATGTCACCGCGACGCTCGCGCGCGATCGCGAGCACCTCGGCCTCGAGTCTCTGCTGCTTGACGAGATCGTCGGCGACCAGCGTGCGCCCCTGCTGTTGCAGGCTGTTCTGGTAGTTGCGCAGCGCGTCCTGGATGGTGCTGTCCACGCCCACCACCATGAGGTTTTGGGCGCTCACAAAACCGAACATCTTCACGAGTCCGTCGTCGCCCTTCAGGGTGGTGAGGTAGGTCGGGACGCCGCCGATGTTGTAAAGCACCGGGAAGGTCGCCTCAAAGCCCGCCTCACGCACGCCGCGGGCGTTCTCGGCCGCGCTCTGCGCCGAGGTCTCCATGGCACCGGGCATGCGATACCAACGCACCTTCTTGGTGCGGGTGTCGACCAGCACGAAGCCCACCGTCCCGTCATCGGCACCGGCGGACTGCATACCCGTGTACCAACTGGTGCGGCCGTCGGAGCCGTAGACGAGGCTCATGCCCGGGGTGGTCTGGATGACATCCAGCCGGGAGAACAAGCTGTTCCACCAGCCGCGCACATACTTGCCCCAGTCGTCGAGCTGCTCGACCACAAAATCTTTGGGCTGTACACGGTCGACCCATGCCGGCGCACCGGCGATGTCGTGCTCCTCGATGGCGCCCGTCTGGGCATCGACCAGCACGATGCCCGTCGGATCCTCGCCCGAGAAACCGATGCGCTTCGCGTATCGCGTGACCACCCAGAACGGCCGGCCATCGTCACGGATCTCGAACGCGCCCTCGGTCAACCCGGCGGACACGAACCCGTTGGAGCGCAGGTGCCGCTGCAGGTCGTCGCCGAAATAGGCCCCGGCCCGCAGGTAGCGCAGTCGCAGCCCGCCATCGGGAAGCGCAGAAACCCCTGTGGGCGCGACGGAAGTCACCATGTAGACCTTCGAAGCGTCGGTCGCGGACACCACTACATAGCCCGGCGTGACATCGTGGCTGAACCACCGCAAGAATCCGTCGTGGATCAGCGGACCCGCCCACATGAACTCGTCATCGAAGCAGAGCTCCCTGACGGACCCGTCGTACTCGCGGATGGTGAAGCAACCGTCGAGCAGCTGGATGTTCATGGCCCCGAGCTCGACGCGCGAGCCAAGACCCGGGATCTCGCCCAATCGCTTCTGACCGATGTTGTGGGCGAGCGCGCTATCGACGATGCGGACCTGGCGAAGATCCACCGGCGAGACATCGTCCGTGAATCGGGACTCGGCGACCGGGCCGAGCAACTTGCGGTAGTCCGCGGCGTGGAACATGGGCGTGGTCGTCACGAACGCCAGCACCACGCCGATGATGGCGATGAAGAACGGGAGGGAAGTGGCCCAAACGCTTTTGCCGCCCGGGGTGAACCAGCCGAGACCGGCACCGATCGCCGCGCTCGCGATCACGAACCACCAGACACCGCCGAAGTTCCAAGCGAGCGTCGGCATCAGCAGCCAGCCCGCAAGTCCGAGGACGACGAACGCGAACCCCGCGATCTGCGCCGAGGCGACAAACGAGCGGTTCACCGCGAAAGAGCTGGCACCCGCGAGAATGGCACCGATGGCGCCGTAGATCAGAAAGAGCATGGCATCCCCCCTTAGACGGCGCTGAACTCAGCCTTTATTCCAAGACCGCGCGGACCGCGACAAGTTCCGTGCCCGCTCAGACCTCGAGCACGGTCTCCATCACCACCGGGCACAGGATGCGCGCCTCGGGGATCGCGCTCAGCCGATCGAGGTCGGCAAGCGCAGCGGTCGCCTCGTCGGTGGTGAGCAGACCGCGCTCGGCGACCTTCGCGAGATAGATCCGCAGGAACGAGCGGGGCCACTCCCAGGTGAGCTCCGAGGGCGCGGCGAGCTTGCCGATGGGGCGCGTGTGCAGCACCTTTAGGCCGACGCGGGCAGCCATCGCCGGGATGTGCCTGCCGACATCGATGTCACCCGGCTGCTCTTTCATGGAGCGATAAGCCGCAGCGATCCCCTTGGTGAGCGCCGGGAACCGCGGTTCCGTCTGGAACAGCGGCCAATGAAAATACTCCTGGATGACCATGCGGCCACCGGGCTTGAGCGCGGTCTTCACCTTCGCGAGCACGGCCTCGGGGTCCGGCACCCAGGCGAGCGCCCAACGGCAGAACACACCGTCGAGGCTCTGCGGTCCGAGCTGCATGTCCTCGAACGAGCTGTGCTGCGCGTCGATGTTCAGACCATGCAGATCGGACTGCTTGCGCAGAAAATCGATGTACGAGGCGGCGAAATCGACGCCGATGACCTTGCCTTGCGCGCCGACGAGATAGGCCATCTCGAGCGTACAGAACCCGGGCCCGCAACCGAGATCGAGCAGCGTGTGGCCGGCGCGAAAACCGCCCAACTCCCAACCGCGCCGCGCTTCCGCGGACCAGACCTGATGCTGCAGACCGAGACGGTGCAGTTCGGCCTGCTCGGTGCCGAGGACGTAACGGGCCTCGTGGACGACCCTGCCGTGACTCTCTGCGTTCCCGACCATGCTGTTCGCTTCACGCGTCAACGGCCAGCCTCGAGCGCTTGCTTGGCCACTTCGATGAGATCGGCGGCCGGGACGATGACCGGCACGACGGGCAGACTGCCGAGACTCCACGGCGTGCTGCCCATACCGGTTTCGCCATCGGGCGGGGCACTACGGATGAGGATGATCCCTATCGGAGCGCCGTCCATACCGAAGACGGGTGAACCGCCGCTGGAATAGCCGCCCGGACTCGGGAGGTAGAACGGACGCGGGCGCTCGATGAGCGCATCGATGCGGTGCAGCGAAACGGTGACCGCGCGGTTGGCGACCGTACCGAGCCTGTTGAGCGAAATGATTTCATCAAGCAAGCGCGGCTCACGCGCCTTGGTGAGATCGATGGCGGCGAGAGCTCTGGCAGGCTTCTCCACAGGCCGTACAAAGGCGACGTCGAGATCCCGATCCCGCAATACGATCGTCGCCGGCAACTCCGTGTTGTCGGCCAAGACGATCCTGACGTCTTTGAACTCGCTGTCGGCCGAGATCCCCTGCCGCATCGAGCGAAGGACCATCCTCGCGAACACGCTTGGATCCATGGTCGCGAGCGACACGACAGTGAGACCTGAGGGATCGATGACGGTACCGACCGTCGCGATCTTCGATTCGCTCTCTCTGGCACTGCCACCCAGCGTCATGGTGCTTTTGACGACCAACCTGATGGTGACGATGGCCTCTTGGTTCTTCGCGTGGACCTCCCGACCGACGGCGGCGGCGTCGGCGTCGGCAGCCCAAAGGTCGCCCACCAGTGTCAGGGCGACAAGTGCGGATAGCATGATCTTCATTAGCGTTCCCCGATGGTCTGCGTCATGGCCCAAGTGAACCCGTACGGTGCCCGGCGCGCACGGGAGATCCGTGCTGCGCACCCCGCTCAACCGCCATCACGCCATGACGGCTCAAGTTCGAGATACAGGGTCCGGATGCCGCGGCGGACGACGACCAGAACGCGGTCGGCCCGCTGTTTGACGAGCGCGCTCATGGCCGCCGCCAACGCGTCAGCGTCGGCGATCGGCCTGCCCGCTACAGATTGGATGATGTCGTTGACCTGGAGCTCTCCAAGTGCCGCCCAGCTGCCATCCTTGACCTCGGACACCAGCGCGCCCCGGATGTCGTCAGGAAGCTGTTCGCGTGCGCGATCGAAGAAACTCAAGTCCCGCGCGCTGAACTCGAAATTGACATCCTGGAACCGAGGCATCTCCCGATCAGCCTTCGGGGCTGCGACGAGCTCCGCGGCGACCTTGAGCGTCCGACCCGCACGATGGACGGTGAGCTCCGCACGATCGCCGATCCGGCGTTGACGGATGAGGCTCGAGAACACCTCCTCATCGCCCGGTTGCGATGCAAGGATCTTCTCGCCATCCATCTCCGAGATCAGATCGCCGACTTGGAGCGCCGGCGGCGCACCCGGATAAGTCTTGGTGATCCGTACCCCCGTGAGACCCGGCGTGCCCATCTGGCTCGCGAGCTCACGGGTGATCACTTGGACGACGACCGGCAACCAAGCTTTACGAGCTTCGATGCTCGGATCTTCCATGCTGCGGATACCGACTTGGACGACGGCGAGAAGATGCTCATCGCGCCGCCGAAATCCGATGACGACAGGAACGGGCATCCTGCTTGCGCCCGTCAACTTCGCGATGATGGTAACGAGATCATCCAGCGACGCGACGGACTGACCGGCGATGGTCGTGAGGATGTCGCCGGTCTGGAGGTTCGGTTTTGCGGCGCCGGCGGGGCCGCCGGGCTGAGTGGTCGTGACGAGGACGCCATCGCGGCTCTCCAACCTCCGCTCCCTTGCCGCGACCGACGAGATGTTCCGAGCGGTCAACCCCAGTTCTTTGATCTCGCGCTGCCTCGACTCGGACGGTTCCCGCTCAGCGGATCGCACTCTCAGACGGATCTCTTTACCGTCCCGCAACACGACCGCCGGGAACTCTTCACCTACGGGTAGTCCGGCGAGGGAGAGATTGAGCAGCGGCAGTTCCTCGTGGAACCGGACGGTGGTGTCCCTGCCGGCGAGCTCGACAAGCACGTCGCTGGACCGGAATCCGGCGATCTCCGCTGGTGAGCCTTCTACGACGCCGCTGATCAGCGCGCCGCGGCTGAGGCCGGACCCCTTCAGCAACGGTTGGAATTCGAAACCGAACCAACTCCGGATCACACGCCCAGAGGCGATGATCTGGGCGGTCACATCGCGGGCGACGTTGCTGGGGATCGCCCCGCTCAAGCCGAGACTGATTTCGTTGACGCCGATGACGCGGCCGCTGAGATCCACGAGTGGGCCGCCGGAGTTACCGGGATAGATGGGCGCATCGTGGGCGATCCAGCGCACGAGGGAGCCTACATCTTCGCCGTCGATGGAGACGCCACCCCGCCGGCGGAGCATGCTCGGTAGCGTCATCTTGGAGTTGCTGACGATGCCGCGGGTGACCGACTGCGAGAGCGCCAGAGGGCTACCCATCGCCAACACGGTGTCACCGACGGCGACGTCGTCGGAGTCGCCCCAGTCCACGACGGGAAACTCCTTGCGTTTGGCGGTGGAGAGTTTGAGGACTGCGATGTCGGACAGAGGGTCGGCGCCGACGAGAGTCGCCTCGATCTCCTCGTTATCGGAAAAGACGCAGACGATCCGTGTCCCACGGGCGGCGACATGGTGGTTGGTGACGAGATAGCCATCTTTGTGGATCACGAATCCGCTGCCGCTGGACTCCCGCTTCACTTCGCGCCCTTGGGAATACTGGACGGAGACGACGTGGATCCGGGCGAGCGCCGGCTTGATGCGCGCTATGGCTTGCTCCGTCGCCGATCGGATGGGATCGACATCGTTGCGCGCCATTGCGTCATCGGCAAAGGCTTGCTGGGGAAAGATGACCGACGACAAAAGGACAAGGATCGTGGCGAGCTTTAACATGCCGCCATTGGAAACACAGTCCGATCGGGGATTCAACTCCGCGAAGCGCGAATTTCAACGACAGGTCAGGCTACTTGCCCCCACGCTTGAGGGCTATCGCAACCTCGAGCCCGCTGGGGGGCGTTGTGTTGATCGGCCTGCTGGCGGCGCGGGGCTTGGCCATCTGCTGCCGTCCGAGGACCACGATGTGGCGTATCTTAGGATCCCAATGAACGCTTTCAAGAAATGAGGATCGGGCCATGCAGACCAGAACCCTAACGCCGCTGTTCACCGTTTCCGACCAGGTCACTGTTGCTGACCTGCCCGCACTGCAGGCCGAGGGAGTGCAGGTATTGGTCTGTAACCGTCCGGATGCCGAAACGCCCGATCAACCGGCCTGGTCCGAGCTGGCGCAGGCGGCGCAGGCCGTCGGCATGCAGGTGCATAGCGTGCCCGTGGCGCAGGACACCATCAACGCGGCCGACGTGCGCGCGTTTGCCGATACGCTGCAGGAGGGCCTGCACATCCACGCCTTCTGCCGCAGCGGTGCCCGCACCACGCACTTGTGGGCCTTGGCCCGGATCGCGGCCGGCCAGACACAAGCCGATGTGATAACCGCCGCGAAGGATGCCGGCTACGACCTCAGCAACATGAGTACGCGTTACGCCTCAGTCATCAGAGAGTTGACTGGCGCCCTTGATGAGCTGCCCGTCATCCAGCATTGTCCGCTGCTGATCATCGGTGGCGGCGCCGCCGGCATCTCGGTGGCCAGCAGTCTGCTGAAGCGTGCACCCGGGCTCCAGATCAGCATCGTCGAACCATCCGGGGAACACTGGTACCAGCCCGGCTTCACCCTGGTCGGCGGCGGCGTCTTCAAGCTTGCCAAGACACGCCGCAGCGAAGCCTCTCTGATGCCAAAGCAGGTCACCTGGATCCGGAATGCCGTCACCCACATCCTGCCCGAACAGAATCAGGTGGTGCTGGGCGATGACACCAAGCTGAGCTACGAGCGTCTCGTGGTCTGTCCGGGTCTCAAGTTGAACTGGGGTGGGATTCCCGGTCTCGAAGACACCCTGGGACAGAACGGCGTCACCTCCAACTACCGGTCGGATCTGGCGCCCTATACCTGGGAGCTGGTGCAGGGCCTCAAGCAGGGCAAGGCCGTGTTCACCCAGCCCGCCATGCCGATCAAGTGCGCCGGCGCGCCGCAAAAAGCCATGTATCTGTCCTGTGATCACTGGCTCAAGCAAGGCCTCATCAAGAACATCGATGTGCGCTTCTGCAACGCCGGCGGCGTCCTGTTCGGCGTCAAAGACTATGTGCCGGCACTGATGCAATATGTCGAGCGCTACGGCGCCAAATTGCAGTTCGGCCACACGCTGGTGAAAGTGGACGGCCCCAACAAGCTGGCCACCTTCGCGACAATCGGCGCAGATGGCCAGCCCACGCAGGTGGAAGAGCGCTTCGATCTGCTGCACGTAGTACCCCCGCAGTGCGCGCCGGACTTCATCCGCAACAGCAGCGTGGCCGATCGTGCCGGCTGGGTAGCGGTGCACCAAGGCACGCTGCAGCATGCCAGATACGCCAACATCTGGAGCCTCGGCGATGTCTGCAGCGCACCCAACGCCAAGACCGCTGCGGCCGTGCGCAAGCAGGCGCCGATTGTGGCCTGCAACCTGCTCGCTGACATCAGCCGCCAGCAAGCGCCCTACCACTATGACGGTTACGGTGCCTGCCCGCTGACGGTGGAAAAAGGCCGCGTGGTCATGGCCGAATTCAGCTATGGCGGTAAGCTGGCCCCCTCGCTGCCACAGTGGCTGATGCCGGGCACCAAGCCTACTTGGTTGGGTTGGCTGCTCAAGGCGGTCTTCATGCCCACGCTGTACTTCCACTTCATGTTGAAAGGGCGTGAAGTGATGGTGAATCCCGAGAAGACTCTGCGCTGAAGAGCCTGACCCGATGTTGCGCCGCTTTCTGCCCTGCCGGCGCGGGTTGCGCATTCATGACCAGCGTACGCTCACCCGTGACGATGTGAGGCGGATCCATGGCCTCACCGAGGGGCGTCTGGTCGAAATGTGCTCTCGACCTTCACTGTCGCCCCCCGGAGGCGCGCCGTCACAGCAACGACTAGCGTAAAATTTTAAGCTGCTGAGCGCCCTACGGACACACCCCCTCCCATCCGGAAGAAGATTATGCAACCGTTTCCATCACTCCTCACCGGCCGTGCTCGAATCCTCGCGGCACTGGCGGTCGTCTCGATGTTTGCTGCCTGCGCCACTCCGGCATCGGAGACGCACAGCGACGTCGCCTTGCGTTTCGCTGTGCTTGGCGACGCCGAACCCAAGCCACTGGCGGAGTTTCCGAACATGTCCAACGCTGTGGCTGATGTGAATGCGCTGGCCACCCGCAAGCGCCTCGACTTCGTGGTCGGAGTGGGCGACATCGCTCACAAGGGAACACTCCTTCAGTACGAAGCGGCGACACCCGTGCTTCAGGCTCTGACGCTGCCTTTTTTTCCGATCATGGGCAATGAGGAATTCAACGAGACCGAAGAGCGTTTCCTCGAATTCGCCAATCGGTGGAACGAGGGGAAGGCGACGTTGACGAGCCGCCGCTATGTTCAGGACCGCGGACCGGTCGTGATGATCTACGCGTCTCCTGATTTCAGTCGCGACTTCAATGATGAGGGGATCGATTGGATGCTGGCGCAGATCCGGGCAGCGAGTCCGAAGCCGGTCTTCCTGATCGTGCACGGCGCACAAACCGGTGTTTACCCGGAAAACGCGGAGAAAGGCATTGCCCACCCCAGATTTGCGGAGGTTGCCGCCCAGCCGAATCTTACTGCGGTGATCTCCGGAGACCTGCATATGGACATGGACCGGGTTGAGCACTCCAAGCGGATCGGCGGCGTCCACTATCTGCACATCCCTGGACTCGAGCGCACCAAGATCCCAGACGAGACACGGCACATCCCGATGTTCCGTGTGTTCACTGTGACCGGCAGCGGCGATGTCTACGTCGACACCTACCGCGTGGGGCTGGCGACTGCGTTGAACGAACATGCCTATCGATTTGCTCTCGCTCCGACGGACGAACCTGGTCGGTAAAACAGACTCCGACGCTGCGCAGCCCTGAAGGCCTTACCGCGTACCCCAAAGAAAAAAGCCCCGGGAGTCTCCCCCCGGGGCCTTCTGGCCCGACTCGCGTCGGGCGGACGTGCAGAGGCTCGCGCCTCTTACATGCCCATGTCGCCCATGCCGCCCATGCCGCCCGGAGCCGAGTGTCCGTGGTCATGGTCGTCCTTCGGGGCCTCGGCGATCATCACTTCCGTCGTGAGCAGCAGCCCCGCGACCGAGGCCGCGTTCTGCAGCGCGAGGCGCGTTATCACTCTTTCGGATGGAAAGGTCGCCGACGACGGACCGCCCTAGCGTGTTACCTGGTCGATCTGAATTTTCATGCTAGTGGAGTTTCGACGCGTTCATCTTGCGCTCCATCTCGCGGCTCTCGGCGACGGGCGGCACGCCACGCGCAGCACGCTCGTCGTCGGTGACGGCACCTTCGACCACCGGCGCGAGCATGTGCCGACCGGTCGCCGGGTCGGGCACGAACTGCGTGCCGTACCACTGCGTACGCTGCTTGCAGACGAGGACGCGGTCCAGCTCGGCCGCAGACAGCCAGCGGTAGATCTCTTTCTTGGGGTCGAGCTGCGCAGCCATCGTTGCCAGCGCGAAGGCGAGCATCTGATCCTCCACTACGGCGCCGTGCTGCAGGACAAGCGCTGTTCGACCATGATCCGCGACCGTCTTCACATCGCCGGCGCGCAGTATACGCAGCACCGCATCACGACGCTCGCGGTCACGCTGGGTCATGCCCGCGAAATGCTCCCTTCGCGCGGCATCATCCATCTTGTCGAGCAGCGGCATGGTCGCGCGTTCCTCCTGGTCGGCGTCCACCAGCGCCTTGATCTCAGGATTATCCGCAGGCGCCGCGCCGGTCGCCGACGCGGCGTACGTCGGTGCGCCGGTGCGCCGGTCAGCAGCGCGCAGATGGACAACAACAGTACGGCAACCGGCATGTGGAGATGAATCATGGGTCATCTCCTTGAACGCACCTTATGGCGGGACCAAATGCCGTCGGCCTGTCGCCTGTAGGTAGAAACCCGCCATTTGGGCGGCCATGCAGCCAGTCCGCTCTTGAGTGCTCGTGCAGCCCCGAGTCCGGTAGGGGTTCCGGAGTTGTCTGCCGGCCCGCTCACGGCGCAATGTCGTTCGATTTGACTACTAATTTCAACAGGCGGCGGAGCGTTTCAGCGGGGCAATCGATCGCGCGGGGCGTCGTGTCGATCGGCGGCGGATCCGCAGCGCCGCGCACCTCCGGCGTGAGACCGCTGGATGTGCCGTAGATCGGCGCACCCACCGTGAACGCGACCGGCTGAGGCCACGCGCCCAAAACCGCGCGATGCAGCAGCACGGCGTTGAGCAACGTCAAGGCCGGACCCGGGTGCATGCCGTCAGGTGCGATCCACCCGATGTCGGGCGACTCCGCCCGATATCTTTGTAGCGACTCGGACACCTCGACATAGCCGATCCCGACATCGGACGCAGCTGCCGACTCCGCGGCCACGATCTCTTTCGAGAAGTACGGGTGTGCTTGGTAGGTGCCGAGCAGATAGACCGCGGCACCAGCCTGTCGGGCGAGACCGACGAGGACCGTGATGGCCTCGCGGGAGCGATGGCACGCCGCCACGGCGACCGAACAGTCGAGATCTCCGCCCCGCTCCTGCAACACGAGCACGGCGTACCGCTTGCGCGCGAACGCGCGCTCCACCGAACCATCAGCGACGCGATCGGCAAGCGTCGCGCCGCCCTGCACGATCATGTCGCTCGACGACGGACGGCCGCTCGCCCTCGTCAGTGCATCGAACACAGCCGGCGTGTTGCCCACATAGGTGAGGCTGTTGCCGACGAAGAGCACTTCGAGCGGCGCCGTAGGCATCCGTGGCCGTTCATCGACGCCGGCGGATGCAGCGGCGAGGCAGCCGACGAGCAGCGACGCTAGCAGCAAGCACCTCATCCCTGTCATCGGACAGGTCGCCGCAGGGCACTGCCGTAGAGCCGTGCGAGCCGCAGCACCATGCCGGAGTTCAGAGCACCCAGCTTACGCAACATGACCCTCGGGTGGTCGGGCAGGAAAGTCATCGCATCGCACCCGCGATGAGCGACGACAATCCGGCCTCCCGTCCCATCCCTACCGCGGGAGGTCCGACTGGTCACGGGATTCTCCGTCCGCGTAGCCCTGCTCGAAGCCCTCGGAGAAAGGGCCTATCGCGGCGGAGGCAAACAGCAGCAGCGCGGCGGCAAGCATCTTGTTGCGATCACTGCGGCGATAGCCGACCACAAGCAGGAATGCGCCGACCGCGAACAGGATGATCTCGACAGTCGTCATGATGGGAGTACTCCCCGAATGGTGCGCGTCGTCGATGACTATATGCCACGACGGAACGCGGCGCCACTACGGAGCGGAGGCGAACTCCTGTCTGATCCGACTCGGCGCCCCCAGCGATCGAAAAAACCGTCGCCAAAAGAAAATGCTCCGGGATTCTTCCCCCGGGGCCTTCTGCCGGATTCAAAGTCCCGGCCGCAGCGGTGGATTCCCGCAGGTCGGTGGTGATGTCCCTTCGGTTCCGAGTCCGACTCCGCCCTTGGGGGTGGGCACGGGATCTTTCTCCGGAGATCGGCCGATCCGTCGGAACCAATCAAGCACGCCGAAGGTCATATGTCGTTCCGCCCACTATTCTGTGACCGCGGAACTCAGTCATCTCATGAGGATTCCCCAATGTTTCAATCTCGTACTTCCGGGCGCCCGACTTCGCGCTCCGTTGTGGCCGTCTTCGCGCTCGCGACGGCTGCCTTGGTTGCCGGTCCGGCCGCGTTCGCCACCAATCACGGTGACCATGCCAAGGCGACCAAGGACATCGTAGACACCGCCGTGGCTGCGGGCAGCTTCGGCACCTTGGCCGCAGCGCTCAAGGCCGCCGGTCTCGTCGAAACGCTGAAGGGCAAGGGACCGTTCACCGTGTTCGCGCCGACGGATGCCGCCTTCGCCAAGCTTCCTGCCGGCACGGTCGAGAACCTGCTCAAGCCTGAGAACAAGGCCCAGCTCACGAACATCCTGACCTATCACGTGGTAGCGGGTTCGGTGAAGGCGGCCGATGTCGTCAAGCTCACAGAGGCCAAGACCGTTCAGGGTCAGTCCGTGAAGATCACGGTCAAGGACGGCAAGGTCAGCGTCGATGGCGCCACTGTCACGGCCACCGACATCGCCGCCTCCAACGGCGTGATCCATGTCATCGACTCGGTGATCATGCCGAAGTGATCGACTCTTGATGACGCCGTAGCCTTTGCAGGCACGGCTCAGCCAGCGAATGGGGCCTCCGGTGCAGCGGTTTGCTGCACCGGGGGTCGCCTCGCAGAGGGTACCGTCAAGGACCCTGCAGACGGTGCCGAGCACCCTCACCAAATCCAGCGTCGATCTCACCGACCGCGGCGGGCGGCACCCACGATCGGCCGGACTTTCCTGTTTGACAAGCTTCACGATACCAGGCTACGCTATAAATAGCCGTTTAATAGACTTAAAGTCCTTTATAAAGCCATGCCGCGCATCAAGACCCCACTGCTCAACGCCCCACCGTACTTGGTCGAGCAGGCGCTAACCCGGCTGGGGGCGAACCTCAGGACCGCGCGCCTCACCCGGAACCTCACGATCGAGGAGGCAGCGGCGAAGATCGGCACCGGCCGGCGCGCCGTGTTCGATGCGGAGAAAGGCAAGCCCGGCACCGCGGCGGCGGTGTACCTCGCCCTGCTCTGGGCGTACGACCTGCTCGAGCCCGTGAAGAGCCTCGCGGATCCGGCGCTCGATCCGGTCGGACTCGCTTCCGGCGCGCGCCGCGAACGCGCACGGACACGCATGCCGCGCGACACCGACAACGACTTCTGAGCCATGCGCAGCTGCTACGTCTACCTCGTCCTGCCTGGCCAGACCACGTTCGTTCCGGCCGCCCGCTTCACGTGGCTGCCGGACGAGGGCGGGCTCCCGCTCGGCCGCCTCGTCTATGGTCGCAAGTACCTCGAACGGCCCGAGGCTGTGCCGCTCGATCCACTCGAGCTGCCGCTGACCGCGCGCACCTACGAGACCCGCGTGCTCGGCGGCGTGTTCGGCGCGCTTCGCGATGCGGCGCCCGACCTCTGGGGTCGCCGCGTGATCCAGCGGCATGTGAATACAGGCGAGCTCCTCGAGATCGACTACCTTCTGCAGTCACCCGACGACCGCGCAGGCGCACTCGGTTTCGGGCTCGCTGTCGAGCCGCCGGCGCCGAAGCGCGACTTCAACCAGACCGTGGATCTCGAGACGCTGCAGGCTGCGGCTGACGCGATCCTCGCCGACGAAGATCGCCCGCCGGACGATGCGCTCACGGCGCAGGCCGAGGAACTCCTCCTGATCGGGACCTCGATGGGTGGTGCGCGACCGAAGGCGGTGGTCGAGGCCGACGAGGCGCTCTGGGTCGCAAAATTCAACACGACCTCCGATCGCTGGAACAACGCCCGCGTCGAGCACGCCATGCTCCAACTCGCCGCCGCCTGCGGACTCGAGGTCGCGACCTCGCGCGTCGACACGATCGGCGATCGCGACGTGCTGCTCGTGAAGCGCTTCGATCGGGAGCGCACCGCAAACGGCTACCGTCGCGCGCGCATGCTCTCGGCGCTCACGCTGCTTCGCGCCGGAGACTCGATCCGCGATCGCGAACGCTGGTCGTATCCGCTGCTCGCGGAAGCGCTGCGGCGGCTGTCGGCGCGTCCCGCCGAGGACGGCGCGGAGCTTTTCCGTCGCATGGCGTTCAACGCACTGATCTCGAACAGCGACGATCACCCGCGCAACCACGCGTGCATCGCGGTCGACGACCGCTGGAGACTGTCACCCGCCTACGACTTGACGCCGACGTCACCGTCCTCGCTCGAGCGTCGCGACCTCGCGCTCGCCTGCGGCGACCAAGGCAGGCGTGCGAACGCCGCCAACCTGCTATCGCAGTGCGGGCGTTTCCTCCTCAGTCCTGACGCGGCAACCCAGATCCTCGACGAGATCGAGGCGACCGTGCGCGCCCGCTGGTACGAGATCGCGCGCCGGGAGGGCGTCAGCGAGCGCGACTGCGAGCGCATCGCCGGCGGGTTCGCCTATCCCGGCTTCCGCTACAGGTAGGGTGCGGACGCGATTACGGAACACAGGACATCCCGCCTCGCGGGTGCCTACCCCAGGACGAGGCCGTTCAGACATAGCCTGGCCTGACCGCTGAGTCGCCCCGGCTCAAGCGGCCAGCCGGGGTCAGACTCTGCACCCATCCGCTACTCAGATGAGGGGGGACGTCGCCCTAGCTCTGGACAAAGGATCTTGGCGCGCATATTCAATACCCCTTCATGCGTCTTGATTAAAGTGACAGACTCCTTCACTCACCGGAAACTGGTCATGAAACTGCGCGTCAACAATCAATGGATGAATGTGCCCGAACAATGG
>CALGVD010000067.1 GCA_937920275.1 uncultured Pseudomonadota bacterium | reverse complement strand
GGGCGCTCGGCCTCGAGGGCGGGCTCAACTATTACCGCGCGTCGCCGTTGCGACCGGCGGCTTCGGCAGGCAAGGTTCTGGCAGGCGAGGCTCCGGCAGGCGAGGCTTCGTCGCTCGATGCGCTACAGATCCCGGATGCGATCGCCACGGTGCGCGTACCGACCACGGTGCTGTGGGGCGAGCGGGACCACGCGCTGCTGACCGGTCTGCTCGACGGTCTCGAGCGCTGGGTGCCGGACCTGCGCGTGGTGCGCGCGCCCGAGGCGAGCCACTGGATCGTGCACGAGCAGCCGGCGCTCGTCACCGAGGAGATCCTGCGCGCGCTCGCGTGTTGACGGAGCTGGTGCCTCAGCGCTCGATCATCGCCATCGCGCGTTCGGAATAGCGGGGCCCGCTGGCGGCGCCGAGCGCATCGAGCTCGCTGATCTCCGCAGGGGTCAGCATGAGGTGCACGGCTTCGGCGTTGACTTCGAGGTAGCTGCGGCGCTTGGTGCCGGGGATCGGCACGATGTCCGGGCCGCGTGCGAGCAGCCATGCGAGCGCCACCTGCGCGGGCTTGGCTTCGTGCTGTAACGCGACCTTCTCGATCGCGGTGAGCAACGCGCGGTTGCGCGTGTAGTTCTCGCCCTGGAAACGCGGATCGTTGCGGCGGTAGTCGTGGGCGGGCAGCGTGGTGGGATCCTCGGGCAGCGCGCCGCCGAAGAAACCCCGCCCGAGCGGGCTGTAGGGCACGAGTCCGATGCCGAGTTCCCGGCAGGTCTCGAGGACGCTCGGGCCACCCTCGAGCGAGCGTTCCTCGAGGTTGCGCTCCCACACCGAATACTCGCTCTGCACCGCGCTGATCGGGTGCACGGCATGCGCACGGCGGATCGTCTCGGCGGACATCTCGGAGAGGCCGAGGTAGCGCACCTTGCCGGCCTTCACCTGCTCGGCCATCACGCCTACCGTCTCTTCGATGGGGACATCGCGGTCGCGCCGGTGCTGGTACCAAAGATCGATGTGATCGGTGCCGAGGCGTTGCAGACAGCCTTCGAGCGCGCGCCGCACATTGTCCGGACTGCCGTCGACGCCGGTGATCTTGCCGTCCATCGAGAGGCGGAAGCCGAACTTGGTGGCGATGATCGCGCGCTCACGGCGGCCCTGGAGCGCCTTCGCCAAGAGGATCTCGTTGGCGCCCGGGCCATAGACCTCGGCGGTGTCCAAAAAATCGATGCCGAGGTCGAGCGCGCGGCGGATGGTCGCGATGCCCTCGGCTTCGTCGGTGGCGCCGTAGACATCGGGCATCCCGGCGATGCCGGTCATGCCCATGGTGCCGAGGCCGATCGTCGAGACTTCGAGACCCTGACTGCCGAGCTTCCGTCGTTGCATGCTCAGATGCCGCCCAAGAAATCCTGCTTACCGAGCTCGACGCCCGCCTGCCGCAGCAATGCGTAGACGGTGGTCAGGTGGAAATAGAAATTGGGCAGCGTCCAGCGTTGGATGAAATGCAGGCCGTCGAGCTCCAGCGTGCGGGTGCGCAGCGGGACGGTGATGTGGCGGTGCTCGGCGCCGGCCAGCGTGTCGGGCGTCAAGGCCTCGAGCAGCGCGATCGTGCGCGTGACGCGTCCGCGCAGGTCGGCGAGGCTCTGCTCCTCGTCCGGCATCTTCGGCGGGTCGATCGCCGCGAGCCGGTATGTGCTGTTCTTGGCGAAATCGCAGGTGAGCTGCACCTGCCGCGTGAGCGCGAACATGTCGGGCGCGATGCGCAGACCTTCGATGACGCCCGCATCGAGCTTCTTGGCGACGGCGAAGGCTTCGGCTTTCTCCAGCATCTTGTCGAGCTGGCGCAGCAGCGGCACGAATGCGCCGACGGTCATGGCATGGACGGTCAGGTCGTTGGCAGTGGTCATTTCGCGGACTCCTTGAGGCGCTTGGCGTCGATCCAATCTTTGGTGATGGTCCAGGTGGTGGCGTTCGGACGGGCATCGCCGAGCGGCGGCGGCGTCAGGTACTCGGGGTAGCGCGTCTGCAGGATCTGCATCAGTTTCGGGGAGATCTGCGTGCGATCGAAGGTCGAGAAGCCGGTGGCGTTGAAGATCATCACGCCCGGACGATCCCCCATGCGCATCCAGGGCAAGAGGCCCGAGACACGCTGCCACGCGAGGCGCGAGGGGCTGATGCGCGGACCCTTCGGGGCGAGGAAATCCGCGGCGGAGTAGAAGGTGTTGAAGATCTCCATCGCGTGGTATTTGCCGCCGATGTAGTCCTGATAGGCACCGGCGAGCGGATTGTCGTAGAAGAGCGGCACTTCACGCGAGGCCACGAGCAGGTCGCCGTACTGGCGCAGCGTGACACGCGCGGGTTTGCCCGTGGCGTCGCGCGCGAACGAGGGCGCGCGCATGTTCACGGGGTCGTTGGCGACATGGATGACCTCGACCATCTCGCCGGTCCAGGGGTTCTTCCATTGGTCGATGATCTCGCCCGTCGCCGGGTCGA
>CALGVD010000066.1 GCA_937920275.1 uncultured Pseudomonadota bacterium | reverse complement strand
TGCGGTCGCGGCGGTGATCGCCCACGAAGGCCTGCCGGAAGAGGTCGCCCTCGCTGAGTGACCGCCAGCCCCTCCCGGTCGGTTATCATCGACCGCGGGAGGGGCCATGGCGGCGACCAAAATCCTTGATGAGATGCACGCGGACGATGCGTCCGTGCGACCGCATTACCGCCCCTATGCCGATTGGTTGGCGGCCATGCCGGGCGATCGCATCGCCGAGAAGCGCGCCGAGGCCGACCTGCTCTTCCGTCGCGCCGGCATCACCTTTGCGGTATACGGCGATGAGGGCGGTACCGAACGCTTGATCCCGTTCGATATCGTGCCGCGCATCATCCCCGCCTCGGAATGGGACCTGCTGCAGCGCGGCCTACGGCAACGCGTCACCGCCCTCAACGCGTTCCTGCACGATGTCTACCACGACCAGGAGATCCTGCGCGCAGGGATGCTGCCCGCCGAGCAGGTGCTCTGCAACACGCAATACCGCCCCGAGATGCAGGGGATCGACCTGCCGATGGATGTCTATGCGCACATCGCCGGTGTCGATCTGGTGCGCGCCGGGGCGGGTGAGTTCTATGTGCTCGAGGACAACCTGCGCGTGCCCTCCGGCGTGTCGTACATGCTCGAGGACCGCAAGGCCATGATGCGGTTGTTCCCGGATCTGTTCGCGCGATGTCCGGTGTCGCCGATCGAGCATTACCCCGATCTGCTCCTCGAGACGCTGCGCAGCGTGGCGCCTGCGGGCGTGCGCGACCCGACGGTGGTGCTGCTCACGCCGGGCGCACACAACAGCGCCTATTTCGAGCATGCCTTCCTCGCCCAGCAGATGGGCATCGAGCTCGTCGAAGGACAGGATCTCCTGATCGACGACGAGATGGTCTTCATGCGCACCACGCAAGGCCCCCGTCGTGTCGATGTCATCTACCGGCGCATCGACGACGATTTCCTCGATCCGCTCGCGTTCCGCCCTGATTCGATGTTGGGGGTGCCGGGGCTGCTCACCGCCTATCGCGCGGGCCGGGTCGGCATCTGCAACGCCGTCGGCACCGGGATCGCCGACGACAAATCCACCTATCCGCATGTCCCGGACATGATCCGTTTCTATCTCGGCGAGGAGCCGCTCCTCGCCAATGTGCCCACCTGGATACTGCGCCGACCGGATGACCTCGCGTATGCGCTCGCGCACCTCGACGAACTCGTCGTCAAGGAGGTCCACGGCGCCGGTGGCTACGGCATGCTGATCGGTCCGCAGGCCTCGCGTGCCGAACTCGCCGCCTTCCGCGCGCGCATCGAGGCCGACCCGGCGCGCTACATCGCCCAACCGACGCTGTCGCTGTCGGCGTGTCCGACCTTCGTCGAATCCGGGCTCGCGCCGCGGCATGTCGATCTACGCCCGTTCGTGCTGTCGGGGCGCGAGGTGGTGATGGTGCCGGGCGGTCTGACGCGCGTCGCGCTGCGCGAAGGCTCGTTGGTGGTGAACTCCTCTCAGGGCGGCGGTACCAAGGACACTTGGGTGCTCGCGCGATGACCCCAAGATGACCCCATGCTGAGCCGCACCGCCGATCACCTCTATTGGATGGCCCGCTACACCGAGCGTGCCGAGAACCTCGCGCGCATGCTCGATGTGAACTGCAGGATGACCCTGCTGCGACAAGACGAGGACGCGGTGCAACGACGATGGGGTTCGACGCTTGCGATCGTCGGCCAACTGGAGCCGTTCGTCGCCGCGCGCGGCGTCGTCACCCAGGCTGCCGCCATCGATTGGTTGTCTTTCGAGCGCAGCAACCCGAGCTGCATCGCCGCCTGCCTGGGCTCTGCTCGCGAGAACGCCCATGCGGTGCGTGGCACGCTGACCTCGGAAGCGTGGGAGACGCTGAACGCCACTTGGCTCGAGTTCGGGCGCTTCCGACAGGAGTCCGTGACCGCACAGGCGACAGGCGATTTCTTTGAGTGGGTGAAGTTCCGGTCGCATCTCGCGCGTGGTGTCATCCAAGGGACGATGCTGAACGACGAGGCGCTCGAGTTCACCTGGCTCGGCACCTACCTCGAGCGCGCCGACAACACGGCGCGCATCCTCGATTCGCGCTTCGCGCTGCTGTCGACCGATGTCGAACGCGCCGACGAGGCGGGCGATTACTATGAATGGAGCGCGCTGCTGCGCTCGGTGTCCGCGTTCGAGATCTACCGCAAGGTCTACCGGGATCTCATCACGCCGCGTCGGGTCGCCGAGCTGCTGGTGCTGCGCGAGGCGATGCCGCGCTCCTTGCGGCATTGCATGGAGCGGGTGCACGGCACGCTGTCACGGGTCGCCAACGACCGCTCCGACGAGACGCTGCGACGCTCCGGCGAGATCCATGCCGCGCTGCAGTACGGGCGCATCGAACAGGCGCTCGAGTTCGGGCTGCGCCACTACCTCGCACAGTTCCTTGTGCGGACCGCGGACCTCGGCGCCCGCATCGCCGATGATTTCCTCGTCTCGGAGGCGACCGGCTGATGTTGCTGCACATCCAGCACGAGACGACCTATCGCTACGAGCGTCTGGTCAAGCAGAGCGTCCAGAGCCTGAGGCTCACGCCGCGCACCGAGGCGGGGCAGCGGGTGCTGTCCTGGGCGCTGCAGGCGCCGGGGCGTCGTTCGCAACAGCTCGATGCGCATGGCAACGTCATGCACCTGCTCACCCTCGATGAGCCGCACGATGAGATCGTGATCACCGTCACCGGAACGGTGGAGACCGAGGAGGTGGAAGGGGCCAGCGCGTCCGATCGCGGCCGCCTGTCACCCTTGGTCTATCTGCCGCCGACGCCCCTCACGATCGCGGATGCTGCGTTGCGCGAGTTCGCGCGCCGTCACGCGTCGGCGACCCCTGATCGCGATTCGGTTCTGCAGCTCGCCGGGGCGGTGCGTGAGGCGATGGATTATGTGCCGGGCGTCACGGCGGTGTCGGACACGGCCGCGCAGGCGTTTTCGCTCGGGCGGGGCGTCTGTCAGGACCATGCGCAGGTGATGATCGCCAGTTGCCGTGCGGTCGGCGTGCCGGCGCGCTATGTCAGCGGCTATCTGCTCACGGATCGGGACGAACACATCGCGAGCCACGCTTGGGTCGATGTCTGGCTGGCGGATCTCTCGTGCTGGTTCGCGGTCGATGTCACCAACGGGCGGGCAGGCGGCGAAGGCCATTGCCGCCTCGCGGTCGGTCGTGACTACCTCGATGCCTGTCCGGTGCGGGGGGTGCGCCGTGGTGGCGGCAACGAGACGATGAGCGCACATGTCGCGGTGTCCGGCGTCGGCGTGGATCGGCGGTCGAGCGCGGGTCCGCCACGGTCGGTCCAGCAGCATCAAGCGCAACAGTAGGGCGCGCATCCTCGCCGTCCTGCCTTTAGAATCCTGCCATGACTTACTGCGTCGCCACCGCGCTCGATACCGGAATGGTGTTCCTGTCCGACTCCCGCACGAACGCCGGTGTCGATCATGTCAACACCTTCCGCAAGATGCATGTCTTCGAGCGTCCGGGCGATCGCGTGCTGGTGCTGATGACCGCGGGCAATCTGGCGGTCTCGCAGGCGGTGGTGCATGTGCTGCACGAAGCCGCGATCGATCCGCACGCCGATAGCCTTCACAACACCCCCAACCTCTTCGAGGCGGCGGTGCTGGTCGGTGACGCGCTGCGCATCGTCCATCATCGGGACGCCGAGGCGCTCCAGGAGCACGGCATCGAGTTCAACCCATCGTTCATCCTCGGCGGGCAGATACGGGGCGAGGCGCCGCGATTGTTCCAGATCTACGCGGCCGGCAACTTCATCGAGGCCACCGCCGACACGCCCTATTTCCAGATCGGTGAGTCGAAGTACGGCAAGCCGATCCTCGATCGGGTGATCACGCGGTCATCGAGCCTCGCGGAGGCCACCAAGTGCGCGCTGATCTCGATGGACTCCACCATCCGCTCGAACCTCAGCGTCGGTCCACCGCTCGATCTGCTCTGCCTGAAGCGCGATGCGTTGCGCGTGCTCGTACACCGAAGCATCTCCGGGGATGACGACTACTTCCGCATGATCCGCGGTGGTTGGGGCGAGAGCTTGCGGCACGCCTTCCACGCCTTGCCCAACCCGACGCTCTGATCGGCTGACGGAGAGGGCGGGGTCAGCCGTCGATCGGGGCTTGCGCGCCACCCAGCATGCGATCGACGAGCCGTGTGGTGTGTTGCGTGGCGGGCGTTCGGCGGGCCACCAACGAATACACCGCCGGCACCACCAACAGCGTGAGCATCATCGAGATGATCGTGCCGTAGAACACCACCACGCCGATCGGCTCGCGCTGCTCGGCACCCGCACCGCTCGCGAGCAGGAAGGGGATCGCGCCGAACGCCGTACAGAGACTGGTCATCAGCACCGGACGCAACCGCACCACGGCCGCCTCGACCACGGCCTGCGAGAACTCGATGCCGCGGTCGCGCAGTTGATTCGCGAATTCGACGATCAGCACACCGTTCTTGGCGGCGATACCGATCAGCATGATCACCGCGATCTGGCTGAAGATGTTGACGGTCATGCCGTGCAGCTGCAGCCCGAACACCGCGCCGAGCAGCGCGGTCGGCACCGTGACCATGATGATGGCCGGGTGCACGAAGCTCTCGAACTGCGCGGCCAGCACCAGGAACACGATGATCACGGCGAACAGGAGCGTGGTCCACATCTGGCCGCCGCTGCGCACGAAGTCCGCCGTGTCACCGTCCCACATCAGCGTGGCAGAGGACGGCAGCTCTTTTGCCACGGTCTCTTCGAACCATTGCACGGCCTCCCCCATCGAGTAGCCTTCGGCCAGGCTCGCGCGGATCTCGATGGACCGTTGGCGGTTGAAGCGGCTGAGTTGGGTGGCGCCGGCCGCCTCGGTCAGTCGTACGATCGACGACAGCGGCACGAGCGCCCCGGTGCGATCGGAGCGGACCTGCAGGTTGGTGAGGTCGGTGACGGTGGCGCGCTCGTCGGGACGCCCCTGCAGCACCACATTGTATTCACGGCCACGGTCGATGAAGGTGGTGACGATGCGCGAGCCGAGCATGGTCTCGAGCGTCCGACCGACCGTCTGCAGCGACACGCCGAGATCGGCCGCACGGTCGCGGTCGATGGCGACGCGGATCTGCGGCTTGCGCGGCTTGAAGCTGGTGTCGACGCCGACGAGCCCCGGATTGTCCTCCGCGAGCCGCGTCATCTTGGTCGACCATTCCGCGAGCTGCTCGTAGTCCGGGCCGCCGATCACGGCCTGCACGGGCAGGTTCCAGCCACCCCGAAGTCCCCCCGGGGCGAGGACATTGGCGCGCACGCCGGGCAGCTTGGCGACCTCGCGCTGCATCGAGGCGGCGATCTCCTGCGCCGAGCGCTTACGGACACTCCAGTCCTCAAGCGTGAAGATGAGGCGCGCCGAATTGACGGAGCCGGTACCGCCGTCCCAACCCCCGGGGATGCGCAGGATGACGCGACGGATATCGCCGCTCTCGAATTCTTTATCGGCGATCCTCTCGAGCATCTGGCCGTATCGCTGGGTGTATTCGAAGCTTGCGCCTTCGGGGGCGGTCAGCACCACCATGACACGACCGCTGTCCGAGGCGGGTGCGAATTCCGAGGGCAGGCTGCGGAAGCTGACGGCGCCGATCAGCAGCAGCGCCAGTACGAAGCCGACGATGACGCCGGGGCGACGCATCAACTGCCCCAGGGTCCGTCCGTACCATGCAGAGAGCGCCGCGAAGAAGCGTTCGATGGCACCGGCGATGCGGCCATGGCGGACATCATCTTCCGCCGGTAGGCGTGAGGCGAGCATCGGTGTCAGCGTCAGCGCCACCAGCGCCGAAAACAGCACCGCCGCAGCGAGCGTGAGCCCGAACTCGCGGAACAGGCGACCGTTCTCGCCCGGCAGGAAGGAGATCGGCACGAACACCGCCACCAGCGTCAGCGTGGTCGCGATCACCGCGAAGCCGATCTCGCGGCTGCCGCGCACCGCTGCGACGATCGGCGATTCGTGGAGCTCTGCGCGCCGATGGATGTTTTCGAGCACCACGATCGAGTCGTCGACCACGAGCCCGATGGCGAGCACCACACCGAGCAGGGTGAGCACGTTGATGGAATAACCGAGGCCGTAGAGCGCCATGAACGCGGCGATCACGGAGACCGGGATGGTCAATGCGGGGATGAGCGTGGCGCGGAACGTCCCGAGGAAGCCGTAGATGACCAGCAGCACCGAGACGAATGCGAACGCGACGGCGATGAGCACCTCGCGCAGCGCTGCTTCGATGGCATCGCCGTTGTCGATGGAGACACGCAGCGTCGCGCCCTCCGGCAAGGTCGGGGCGATCCGTTCGACCTCCTCTCGGACGCCGCGCACCACATCGAGCACATTGGCCTTGGACTGCGGCTCGATGCCCATGCCGACGCCGGGCAGGCCGTTGGCGCGCATCAGGGTGCGGTCGTTCTCGGGCGCGATCCGGACATCGGCGACCTCGCCGAGGCGCACCAGGTGCCCGTCCGGGCCACGACCGATCACGAGCTTGCGGAAATCCTCAGCGTTGTCGAGGCCGACCTCGGTGCGCAGTGCGAACTCACGGGTGCGGGACTCCAAGCGGCCAGCAGGCAATTCGACGTTCTCGCGCCGCAACGCAGCTTCGATGTCCGCGACGGTGAGGGAGCGGGCCGCGAGCGCCTGGCGGTCGATCCAGACACGCATCGCTGCACGCCGCGCGCCGGAAATGGTGGCACGCGATACGCCGGGGACGGTGGAGAGGCGATCGACGAGGTAGCGCTCTACGTAGTCGGTGACCTCAAGCTGCGTCATCTTGTCGGAATTGAAGCTGAGGAACATCACCGACTCGCCGTAGGCATCGGACTTGGCGATCTGCGGTGCATCAGCCTCGGGGGGCAGTTGGGCGACCACGCGCCCGATGCGGTCGCGGACATCGTTGGCGGCCGCGTCGATATCGCGTGAGACATCGAATTCGATGCGGATGCTGGAGCGCTCGTCTGCGCTGTCCGATTCAAGCTTGATGACGCCTTCGAGACCGGCGACGCGGTCCTCGATGACCTGGGTGATCTTGTTCTCGACCACATTGGCCGAGGCGCCACGGTAGACCGTATTGATGGAGACCACCGGGCGCGTGATGTCCGGATACTCGCGCACGGCGAGACGCTCGAGCGACACCAGGCCGAAGATCACGAGCATCAGGCTCAGCACCGTCGCGAAGACGGGGCGCCGTATGCAGAACTCGGAGATGTGCATGGCGGATCCTGCGGGGTCAGGTGCGAGGTTTGGCGACGACTTCGCCGCCGTCGCGTACGCGCTGCGTGCCTTCGACGATGACCGAATCCTGTGCCGTGAGGCCCTCGAGCACCGCGACGCTGCCCGGTTCGCGACCGCCGGTGCGGACCTCGAGCCGTTGCGCCTTACCGTCGCGTACCACGAAGACGAAGGTGCGGCCTTGCTCCGGCACCAGCGCCTCTTCGGGGATCATCAGCGTCGGCACGGCCTTGGCGCGCAGCTGCACGGTCATGAAGAGGCCAGGCTTGATCGCGCCGTCAGCGTTCGGTAGTTCGGCGCGCACGGCGATCGAGCGCGTGACGGGGTCGATGCGCGAGTCGAGTGTGGTGAGCGTGCCTTTGAAGCTGCGCTCCCCGAAGCCGTCGGCACGCGCTTCGATGGGAAGTCCTCGCTCGAGGCTGCCGAGGAGGGACTGCGGCACGGTGAACTCGAGTTTGATCACCGAGGAATCATCGAGGGTGGTGATCACCGTGCCCGGACTCACGAGGCTGCCGAGGCTCACGCGGCGCAGACCGGTACGCCCCGCGAACGGCGCGCGGATCACGGTGTCGGCGAGGCGCGATCGTGCGGCGGTGACGCGGGCTTCGCCGGTCTTGACCGCCGTCTCCAACTGGTCGAGCTGGGCGCGCGACAACGCTTGGGTGACCGACAGGTCGCGCCCGCGGTTGAACTGGTTGCGGCTTTCCATGAGGCTGGCTTCGGCCTCCACCAACGCCGCAGCGGTCTGTGCCCGGTCGAGTTCGACCAGTACCGAACCGGCGCCGACCCGCTGACCTTCCTGGAAGCGGATCGCGGTGACGGTGTTGCCGACCTTGGCCGTGATGTCCACCGATTCGCGGGCGAGTGCGGTGCCGACCGCTTCGATGACGATACCGAACGGGCGCAGCTGACCGGTCTCAACCAGCACCTCGGCGGGCGGCGGGCCGCTGCGGCCCATCGGGCGATCGCCAGGACCGCCCGCTGCCGGACCGCCCTTTGAGCAGCCGGTGACGGCGATGAGGGCGAGCAGGACGAGGGGGCTCGAGACGCGGGCGGCGCGAGTCATGATCGGCAGGGTATCCACGGGGTGACCCCGATGCGGGGCTTCATATTGTATCCCAAAAGGCACCCCAAAAAGAGGGGCTTCAGACCACCCGGCCGCGCATCCCGCCGCGACGCCAGTCCTCGATGTTGGCAGCCAGTTCGTCGAGGCAGCGTTGACGCGACTCGCGGGCGGCCCACGCCATGTGGGGGGTCACGATCAGGTTCGCGAGGTCCGGCGCAAAGAGCGGGCTGCCGCCCGTTGGAGGCTCCTCGGGCAATACATCGATGGCGGCACCGCCCAGGCGTCGGGAGCGCAGGGCGGCGGCGAGCGCCGCGACATCGACGAGCGCGCCGCGCGCGGTGTTGATGAGGATCGCATCGGGCTTCATGCGTGCGAGCCGCGCCGCCGAGATGAGCCCGGTGGTCTCCGGCGTGAGCGGGCAATGCAGCGAGACCACATCGGCGCGCGCCAGCAACTCATCGAGGTCGACGCGGCCCGGTTGCGCCGCGCCGCCCGGTCGGTTCGCGACGATCACCTGCATGCCGAGCGCCGACTCGCAGGCGTGTGCGACGGCGCTGCCGAGCGCGCCCCAGCCGACGATGCCCAAGATACGGCCGCGCAGTTCGCGGATGGGGTGGTGCAGCAGCCCGAAGCCCGTGGCGCGCGTCCAGGTGCCATCCACAGCCTCGCGTGAGTACTCGGCGAGGTGGTGCGTGAGGTGCAGCAGCACGCCGAGCACATGTTGCACCACCGAGGGCGTGCAGTAATCGCGGATGTTGCAGACCGCCACACCACGCTCGCGCGCCGCCGCGAGGTCGATATTGTTGGTGCCGGTGGCGGTGAGGCCGATGATCCGCAACGACCCTGCGCCCTCGATGAGCTCGCGGGTCAGGCGGACCTTATTGGTCAGCACCACCTCGCAACCTGCGATGCGTGTCGCGATCTCTTCGGGCTGGGTATGCGCATGCAACACGAGCCCGGGCGCCACCGAGCGCAGAGAGGCGGGATCGAGGTCGTCGCCGACCGTACCGAAATCGAGGAACACCGCGGACATGAGTCAGAACTGCAGCAGGA
Organism: uncultured Pseudomonadota bacterium; assembly: GCA_937920275.1. GTDB lineage: Bacteria > Pseudomonadota > Gammaproteobacteria > Steroidobacterales > Steroidobacteraceae > UBA964. Next base: position 15,767 of record CALGVD010000066.1, on the reverse strand, counting down.
ACACGCTGTCAGCGATGCAGGCAGGTTTTGCGCCGCCCTCGATCTCGATCGTGCAGCGTTCGGTCGCCTGCAATACGCCGGGCTTCAGCTCCGACACCGTGAGCAGCACGAACCGCGCGCGGATCCGGGCGCCGACCGGCACCGGCGCGGGGAATCGCACTTTGTCGAGGCCGTAGTTGATGACCTGGCGGACACCGGGGACCTGTTTGGCGGGATCGACCAAGTCGCGCAGCATCACCAGCAAAGAAAGCGTCAGATAGCCGTGCGCGATCGGGCCGCCGAACGGCGATTCGCGGCGCGCGCGCTCCGCGTCCACGTGGATCCATTGATGATCGCCGGTGGCCTCGGCGAAGGCGTCGACACGCTCTTGCATGATCGGCAGCCAGTCGCTGACCTGGACTTCTTGGTCGATACGGGTCTGCAGGGCGGCGAGTGCTGCCGCGGCGGCGGGATGGCTCATGCGGTGAAGGTTACCGCAGACCGCTGCCCGCGTGCGCGCCGGCGGGCAGCGGGGCGGAGGTGCCCGCTCGCCAGAACTGCGCGTTCAGCCGCTCTCCGAGCGCGGCATCGAGGTAGGGGATATGCAGTGCCTGACTGACGGTCATGCTCTGTACATCGACGGCCAAGCTGGTCGTCCCTTCGCGCCGGTCGCGTGGCGATCGGCGCAGCGCCGTCGATTGGGCGCGGTCGTCGAACACCAGCGTCCACTGTCTCGCCCAAGCGCCGCTGCGGAAGGCGATGACACCGCCGCTCGCGGCGAAGGCCGACCATCGCGCCCACTGCCAGGCGTACATCACGCTGAGACCGAGGGCGAGCGTGGCCGCGACCAATGCGGCAGGCAGGGCGGCCGCGGGCAGCCCCGGGATGAGCCCCGCCGCCGCGACGACGAGCGCGAGCGTCGGCAGCAGCCACCACGTCGTCCTTTGCCATCGCCGTACGGCCGCGCTGCGATGCAGCGGCTGCCAGGGCAACGCCTCGAGGTCGAGGCCGGGGACGAGTTCCTGCAGCAGCGATCGAGCCCTGGCCGGTGTCGCGATCGGCGCGAGCGTGTCGAGCCGACTGTCTGCGGTCTCCGGGGTCCCGAGCAGGGAGGCGCCTGCCAGATCCACTTTCACGATGCAGCGTCGGAACGCCCGGTGCAGCAACGATTGCTCGAGCACGATGCGCTGGAACCCCGACACCCGGCCGCTGACATCCACGCGCGAGAGCAGACCGCGGTTCATGCGCAGGCGGTCGCCGGCGCGGCGAAGCGTGAAGTCATGCAGCGTGAAGAGCGCGAACGCGATGGACAGCAGGCGGACGAGGACCACGAACCCGAACAGCAGCACCAGCAGCACGCCCAAGATCGCGCCGGCATCGACGCCCGCTGCAGTGTCGGTGCTGTCTTTCATGAGCTGCTTGAAGTCGATCGGCAGCAGATCGAGCAGCTCTCTGTTCTGGCTGATGATGCCGAACGCCAGGGCGAGCACCACAAAGCCGCGATTGGAGATGATGCCGTGCAGGATCAGCTCGTCGGTCGGTATGCGCAGCAGCTCCTGGGTCGCTGCACCGGGTGATGCGACGACGCCCGTTGTGGCGTGGCCCGGGGTCGCATGTTCTGGTGTTGCGTGCTCTGGTGTCGCGCTGTCCGTTGTCGAAACAGATCGCAGCATGCCCGCGATACGCGCTGCTTCCGCGACGCCGAGGACACGCATCACCGCCTCGGGCTTGCCCGCCGCGCCCGACTCAAGGACCAGCTCGGTGACGCCGAGCAGACGGTGCAGCGGTCCTTGGCGCTCGTTCACGGCTTGCACCCGGGCGAACGGCACATGCCGTGTCTCGCGGACGAACAAACCCTCGCGCACCAAGAGCTCGCGCTCCAACAGTTCGTAGCGGAAAGTGCGCGAGCGGAGGATGCCCCAAGCGACCAACAGGATCGCCGCCACAGCGCCGACGACGAGGGGTCCGAAGGCATCTTTGCGCCCGACCACCATGAAGACCAATGCAGGCAGCGCGACCTCGCGCAACGCCCGTATCGCATGGAACACCCAGGACCACGGATGCAGACGATCAGCGGGCAGCGTGTCGGTCATGGTTCGGCGCGCAGGCGTTGCGCGCGGATCTCCGCGAGCAGCGTATCGCGCAGTGTGAGCGCGCGTTCCGGATCCAGCCCCTCAAGCCTGACGGAATACTGATGGTAGCCCGCCGTGAACAACGCCAGTGTCGCGAGTCCATACGCTCGCTCGATCGGGCCACGCACCACATCGAGGTGCTGCAGGCGTGACACGGGCAGCCAGATCTCTTTGTGCCACCAAGCGCCCTGATGCACCACCACACCCTCCTCGGGCAGGTGGGTCCACGAGTACCGGGCGAACGCAGCCCGTGCATGCCATTCGATCGCGGCGGCGGCGATGACCGCACCGGTGAGCGCGACAAGTGCCGTCCGCACGGCCGCTGCGCCCCATCGCAGGTCGAGCAACTCGTGTCCCAGTACCATCGATACCGGGAACACAAGGCCTATCCCGCCTGCGATCCAAGCGAGATGCCGGAGGCGCCAGACCGTGAGCAGCGGGGGTAGCGGTCGCTCGACCGTCACTTCATCCCCATGCGCTTGCGTACGAGCTCACCGGCTTCTTTGTAGGTCGCGGGCAACGCGCCCGCGAACGCGTTCGGCTGGAACACCGGGTCATAGGCCTGCAGCACCGACAACAGCAGCGCCTTCGGTAGTTCCTGCACGCGGCGGGTCTTGCGGAAGTCCGCGATCGGGATGCGCGCGGTGATGATGTCTTCATGGTGGTTGTCGGTCTTGGCGAGCGTCGTGCCGCGCGGATCGACGATCACCGTGCCGCCGTCCTCGCTGCCGGAGGCCTCCGGGAAACCGATGTTGTCGGGCGAGACCGCGTTGCCGACGCCGACCGTATAGAGACGGTTGGCGCGCGCGGTGATGATCGCGGATTCGGCGTTGCTGCCACCGGTGACCGATAGCACGAGGATCTCGGCGCCCTTGAGTCCGAGGCAGGTGTAGAGCGTCGGCTCGGCGCCGACCGCGGTCATGCAGAGGTTGCCGATGTCGGTACGCGCGACGGGCAGCGTACGGTCCCAGCCGTACATCTCGACATAGCGGTCGAGCACGTCGTAGACGGTCGTGCCGATCAGCGCCTGATCGCCGAACAGACCGAGGATGTTGCGGGCCTTCCATTGCATGTCGACGATGCCGCCGTCCGGACCGACGAGCACGGACATGTTGATGACATGATCCGGCCAATCTTTGAGCTTGGCATAGCAGCCGAAAGCGATGTAGCAGCCGTAGCGTTTGGCGCGCTCGCCGATGGTCGCAGCCTCGGGTCCCGGCAGTTCGAAGGCGATCTGGGTGAGCTCCTTGCGTGTCCAAGGCTGGAACCCTTGGATCGGGAACTCGTGCATGCAGATGAGATCGACCTTGGAGCCCCAGCGGCGCTCGCCGCCCCACTCTTCGGGCGAGTTCTGGGCGAGGTCGATGAGGCGCAGCGCGCGGTCCATGTTGCGCTTGAGCGTGCGCGCCTTGTCCCGCGTGTCGATGGACAGCAGCCGCGACTGGATCGCCGCCACATTGATGAAGTCCTGCTTGAGCGGCACGGTCTCGTACTTACCGCGCTGCGCCGCTTTCACCTCGCCGTCGCGGGGCGCCCGAGCGCCGGTGGTCGTGGGCTGCGCCTCGGCCTGGCCGGCGAGGGTGGCCATGCTGGCCGCAGCGGCACCGGTGAGCGCACCGGTGAGCAAGGAACGACGGTCGATCTGGCGGGTTCGCTTGGTCATGATGGCGCTACCTCAAGCTGGGGTTATCGAGGGACCTTGGTCCGACAACCTTGAGGATAAGACCAAATGTACCGCCTTGACTCCCGCAGGGCGGTCACCGCGCCGGGTATTCCGGTCGCGTACCCATCGAAGCGTTCATATAGAGAGAACAACAGGCGCCACCGTCCTTGGCGGCGCCCGGTGCCCTGGGGTGACCCGCCGGGTCAGGGCTTGAAGACCCCGCCCAGCATCTTGGCGGCCGAGCCGCCACCGTTCTTGCCGAGGTAGTCGGTGATGTAGGAGCCGTACTTACCGACATCTGAAGGGCTGAGGCCCAGCGCCTGGAAGCTCGATGCGGCACCCGCCATGCTGGTGGGCAACGCGCCTAGGCCCGGGATGTTGGCGGCCTGTCCGAGCAGGCCGTCCATACCGGGGAGCAACTGGGCGACCGAACCGAACTTTTCGGCGCCGAGCGAGCTCTTGGCGATGTTCATGAGTGCCGCAGTTCCGCCGAGCGCCTGGGTCGGCGAGCCGCCGAGGCTCCCGGTCAATCCTTTGAGCAGCGCATCGGTGCCGCCGCTGATCGGATTGAGCATCTTCGTGGCGGCGCAACCGCCGAACACGACCGGTGCCAAAACGGCAGCGGAGAGGATGAAGTTTCGTCTGGAGGTATCCATGGTTCCGGTTCTCCTAAGTGATCGGATGGTTACGGACGGGTGATGTCGACCCGACGCGCCGCACGGTCGTTGACTGCGCCCGTGACGAACATCGGCGGCTGCATCACGATGCTGCTCTCGGCGACGCCTTGCGCCATGAGCGCATCCCGCACCGCGAGCGCACGCTGCTTGGCGAGCTCCTCGTTGGCGGCCGCATCACCGGTCTTGTCGGTGTGGCCCGTCAACGCGATGTTGCCGCCCTCGGCAGCGACGATGGCAGCAGCGCCGGCGAGGGTGGCGTTACCTTCATCGCCGATCATCGCGGAGCCCGTCTCGAAGAACACGGAGGCCGGCAGCGTCACGACCGCAGGAGCGACGACCACCGGTGCCTCGACGACCGGCGCGGGGACCGGGACCACCTCAGGCTTGCTGCGGTTCGAGAACCAGTTCCAGAGCAGGAACAACGCGAGCGCGCCCAGGATCCAGGGCAGCCAACGGCGCAGCCCCGAAGTGCTGGCCACGGCGGCCGTGCTGGTGGCGACCGCCGCCGTACGCGCGACATCGGCCGTCGCGTTCGGCAGTGCGCCGAGCATGCTCGACATGTTGTTGAAGCCGAGCGCGCCGGTGATGCGCGGATCGATGTTCGCGCCCTGCAGGAAGGACTTCTGGCCGAGCAGCGTCTTGGCGAGACCTGCGGCGTCGAGGCCGCCATCGCTGACCAACTTCTTGACGGTGCCCATCATGAGCGGGGTGCCGAGGCTCAGCAGCGAGGCGGCCGAGGCCGGCTTGATGCCCGACACGGCGGCGAGCGCACTCGCCAGACCGTTCGTCTTGTCGCCGCCGAGGAGGCTGGAGAGGAGGCCGGAGCCGACCGATTGCATCGCGCCTGCGCCGCCCGCACCGCCGATCAGGCCGGCGATGTTGCCGAGCGAGCGGGTGTCGAGGTTCAGACCCTGCACCATCTTGAAGAGGTCGCCTGCGCCTTGCGGCGTCGCGGCCTTGGTCATCATGCCGCCGAGCAGTGCAGGCATCATCGAGCCGACCGCCGACTGGATGCCGGAGTCGCTTTCGCCGAGCATCTTGCCGGCTTCGCCGACCAACTGCTTGCCGATGCCGCTGTTCAAGAGTTCTAGGATATTGATGGACATGATGGTGCTCTCCTCGTCCGGATTTTGGACACCGGCACCGTATAGGGCTGTCGAGGCGTGCGCTATCCGAACGGCGAATAATTTGCTGCCGTTCACCGCTTGTTAACCTTTAGTTTCAGATCCTTAGGTTCAGGTCGGACCCGTTCCGGGAGGGCGCTGGTCCATCAGTTTTCGGGCGGTTTTCTGGCGCTGCCGAGCGTCCAGCCGCTATCCTGCCCCGATGCTGAAGCCCGTCGCGATCCCGCCGCTGGTCCACGAGGATGTCCGTGCTGTCATCGAGGCCGTGATCCCGCCGCGGCCTGTACCCTGGCGCAAGCGGTTGTTCTGGGCCGTGGTGCTGCGGGTGTTGCGTAGTCCGCGCGGCCGGGCGTGGCTTGCCACCCGCTATCCGTCCTGATCCTGTTCCCCGGAGTTCCCCATGCGTTTGCTGCCCACACTGCTCGCGTTCGCCGTCGGCGTCGGCCTCGTCATCCAGGTCGGGATGAACATGGCGTTGAGTCGGGCGTTCGGTAGTCCGGTCGCTGCCTCGTTGGTGAATTTTGCCGTCGGCACGCTCGCCTTGGGCGCGTTCTTTTTCATGCGGCATGACCTACCCGGTCGTGAGCAGGTGGCAGGTGTGCCGCTCTGGGCCTGGCTCGGTGGGTTTTTAGGCGCCGCTTATGTGACTGTGGCGACGCTCACGGGGCCGCGGCTTGGCGCGATGTTGCTCTTGGCACTGACCGTCGCGGGGCAGATGGTCGCGTCGCTGGTGGTCGATCACAACGGCTGGCTCGGCTTCGCTCAACAGCCGGTGACGGCGCTGCGACTGCTTGGCGTGGCGTTCCTGGTGCTCGGGATCTTCTTGATCGCGCGCTGACCGTCTCGCGCAGCGGCTGGATCAGCCCGCGACCTCCGCGCACTCTCCGCACAGGCCCTTGATCTCGAGCGAGGTGGGCTCGATCCGGAACCCCATCGCGCGCGACTTCTCGGCGAGTGCGCGATGCAAGGCCGGATCGTCGATCTCCGCGACGCGGTGGCAGGCCCGGCAGACCAAGAATTGCGCGACATGGGCGTGTCCCGGCTCATCGCAACCCATGAACGCGTTGAGTGAATCGATGCGGTGCACGAGTCCGGCACCGACCAGGAACTCGAGCGCTCGATAGACCGTGGGCGGTGCGGCCTTCTCGCGTTCCTTGGAGAGCTCGGCGAGGATCTGGTAAGCGCCGATCGGGCCATGCGAGCGCCAGACGATCTCGAGCACCCGGCGTCGTACGGGTGTCAGGTTGAGGCCTTGTCGTCCGCAAAGGGCGACCGCCGAGGCGACCGCATGTTCGACGCAGGCGGCATGATCGTGCACGGCAGGGTTTTCTATGCCAGTACGGGTCATCCCTTACGGTATCATGCGTCCATCATGCCTGCCACGGAACGCATACCTGTCACGGTGCTGACAGGATTCCTCGGGTCCGGAAAGACGACCCTCCTCAACCGCATCCTCACGGAGCAGCACGGCAAACGCATCGCCGTCATCGAGAACGAGTTCGGCGAGGTCGGTGTCGATCACCAACTCGTGATCGGCGCCGAAGAGGAGATCTTCGAGACCAACAACGGTTGCATCTGCTGCACGGTGCGCGGCGACCTGCTGCGCATCCTCGGCCAACTGCTCAAGCGCCGCGACCGTTTCGACCACATCATCGTCGAGACCACCGGTATGGCCGATCCCGGGCCGGTCGCGCAGACCTTCTTCCTCGATGACGATTTCAAGCGCCAGTTCGTGCTCGACGCCATCGTCACAGTGGTCGATGCACGCCACATCGAGCAGCATCTCGAGCAGATGGACGAACCGGCCGAGCAGCTCGCGTTCGCCGATGTGGTGTTGCTCAACAAGACCGATCTCGTCAGTGAAGCGGCGCTCGAGCGCATCGAGCGGCGCGTGCGGGGCATGAACGGCACGGCGCGCCTGTACCGGACCCGCAATGCCGATGTACCGATCGAGGCCGTGCTCGGCATCGGCGCCTTCGATCTCGAGCGTGCGCTTGCCGTCGACGCGGCGTTCCTTGAGCCCGAGTATCCGTTCGAGTGGGCGGGGCTTTATGCCTTGCCGGCCGGTCGCCATGAACTGCGGGTCGGTGGCGAAGCGCCGCATGCTCACGGTCACCACGACCATCATGGCCACGACCACCATCATGATCATCACGATCACGATCACGACCACCACGACCATGACCACCATGGCCACAACCACGGCGAGGGTCTGGCGCTCGTGGTGTTGCCTGCCGCGGGTATCGATGATGCGGCGTTGGCGGCTTGCATCGAACCGGCGGTGCGTGCCTTCGCCGAGGCGCCTGTCGAGGTCGCGTGCGGCGGCGCGTTGCGTCCCGCCGCGGCGCCGTACCGCATCGACATCTCGCATGCGGGTGGCGGTGCGGTGCTCGAGTTGGCGCAGCCCGGGATGGTGGCCGTGTTCTGCGAGCATGGCCCCGCCGAGGCGGGTCTCGCCTTCGCCGGCCATGCGCCGTCGGTACAGCGTGCCTTCGCGTCCCATCATCACGACGACGAGATCCACTCGATCGGTCTCAGCGACCCGCGTGCCGTCGACCCCGGCAAGTTCAACGACTGGATCTCCTATCTCCTCAAGAGCCGCGGCGAAGACATCTTCCGCATGAAAGGCGTCATCGCGCTCTCCGGCGAGGACCGTCGGTATGTCTTCCACGGCGTCCACATGATGTTCGACGGTCAGCTCGAGCGGCCATGGCCGCCCGGTGCACCCCGCATCAATACTTTGGTCTTCATCGGCCGCAACCTCGACCGGCATGAGATCGAGGCCGGCTTCGAGTCCTCTGTCGCGTGAGCCTGCGCGGGGCGTTCCGCCGATGAAGCGACCCTCAGCGATGCTCGAGACCCGCGGCGCGGTGGTGCTCGATGATTTCGTGGCCGATCTCTCTTGGGCTCCCGATGGCGGACGGTTGGCGGTAGCGGGTGGCGAGGGCAAGGTGTTCCTGGTCACACGCCCCGGCGGATCGTCGACCGGCACAGCCAGCCGCGCACTACAGGTCCGCGAGGTCGGCGGACACCCGCTCGGCGCGCTGTCGGTCGCGTGGCAGCCGCGTGGCGAGACCTTCGTCTCCTGCGGTCAGGACGGCGCGCTCATGCTGCACGATGGTGTGGCAGGTCAGCAGCTCGCCCTGCAACGACCGCGTGCGCTCGGTCTCACATCGATCGCATGGGCGCCCGACGGGCGCTGCCTCGCCACGGCGTCGGGACGCCAGCTCAATCTTTGGACATCGACGCTGGAGCTCGCGCACGCGTTGCCGCCGTTGGAGGCGGGTATCGCGGCGATCGGCTGGGACCGGCCAGGGCGTGATCTCGCTGCCGCCGTCAACGGCGGTGTCATCGTGCACCGCATCGAACCGCCGCGTTTCGAGCTTCGCAAGTACGCTTGGGAGGCGCCGTGTGTGGCATTGGCCTACAGCGACAACGGCAAGGTGCTCGCCTGTGGCACCCAGGACGGATCGGTACATTTCTGGTACCTCAACACCGGCCGCGACTCACAGATGCGCGGCTATCCCGGCAAGGTCGACTGCATCGCCTTCAGCGGCGACTCACGCTGGCTCGCCACTGCGGCGGGCGATCAACTGGTGTTGTGGGATTTCGGCGGTCGAGGCCCCGAGGGCTCGCGGCCGCTCCAGCTTGCCGGTCATACCGATCGCATCGACGCGCTCGCGTTCCAACCGAACGGCAATCTGCTCGCCAGCATCGGTCGCGACTGGCGTCTGTCCCTATGGCTGCCGGGCAAGACGCCGGGGGCGCTCGATGCGCATCTCACCGAGGCCGAACCCTCGTGTCTGCGTTGGTCGCCGGACGGCCGGTTCCTCGCGGTGGGCGAGCGCCGCGGCCGCGTCTCGATCTACGAGGTCTTGCGGCTCGCCTGATCCGGTGTATCGTGGACCAGCATCCATCAAAGCTGCGTCCGAGGTGCCCATGTCCATCCGCTGCTCGCGTCGTCCCGCACTCGCCGTGGCGGCTTCGCTCACGCTCTTCGTCGCCGTCTCGTCCCCGCAGGCACTGCTGGCGGATGAGGCACTGAATGCCAAGGTGGACGCGGTGCTCGCAGCGGGCCAGCCGCGGATGATCGGTTGGCGGCGCGATCTCCACCAGAACCCCGAACTCTCCAACCGCGAGTTCCGCACCTCGAAGATCGTGGCCGACCACCTGCAGCGCCTCGGCCTCGAGGTGCAGACCGGCGTCGCCAAGACCGGTGTGGTGGGTGTGCTCAAGGGCGGTAAGCCCGGTCCGACCATCGCGCTGCGCGCCGACATGGACGCGCTGCCCGTCACCGAACAGGTCGATCTGCCGTTCCGTTCGCGCGCCACCGCCACCTACCGCAACGAGACCGTCGGCGTGATGCACGCCTGCGGCCATGACACGCACACGGCCATGCTCATGGGCATCGCCGAGTCGTTCGCAGCGGTGCGTGCCGAGCTGCCGGGGACGGTGGTGTTCCTGTTCCAGCCGGCCGAAGAGGGTGCCCCGGCGGGCGAGGAGGGGGGTGCCTCGCTGATGATCAAGGAAGGCGTGCTCGAGCGGCACAAGCCCGAGGCGGTGTTCGGGCTGCATGTCTTCGCCAACATGCCCACCGGCATGATCGGCTACCGCGGCGGCCCGCTGATGGCGGGCTCGGACTCCTACCGCATCGTCGTCAAGGGTCGACAGACCCACGGCGCGCGCCCCTGGGGCGGCATCGACCCCATCGTCGTCTCATCACAGATCGTCAACGCGCTGCAGACCGTGGTCAGCCGCCAGACCGATATCACGGCGAACCCGGCGGTCGTGACGGTCGGTGCGATCAAGGGCGGCATCCGCCACAACATCGTGCCCGATGAAGTCGAGATGGTCGGCACCATCCGCACCTTCGATCCGCAGCAGCGGGCGACCATCCTGAAGAACATCGAACGCTTGGTGACGCACACCGCCGAGGCGAGCGGAGCGACCGCGACCTTTGCGCTCGATCCGGGCTCCAACCCGGTGGTGCGCAACGATCCGGCGCTCACAGAGCGTGTGCTGCCTTCGCTGCGCAGCGTCGCCGGAGCGGCCAATGTACGACCGGTGCCGCTGGTGACCGGCGCGGAGGATTTCGCGTTCTTCGCGGAGAAAGTGCCGAGCTTCTTCTTCTTCGTCGGCATCACGCCGCGCGAGCAGAACCTGCTGTCGGCGGCCTCCAACCACTCGCCGCTCTTCTTCGTGGACGAGTCGGCGCTGCCGATGGGGCAGCGTGCGTTCGCGCGTGTCGCGCTCGATTATCTGAGCGGCGCGAACGCTGCGCCACCCGGCCCGTAACGGCTCAGCCTTTCGGTACCGCGACGGCGGCGGGCGCCGTGGCGGCGCGGGCGATCTCCGCAGCGCGCTTCACCGCTGCGCGGATGCGCGGGTAGGTGCCGCAGCGGCAGAGGTTCCCGTCCATCGCCGCATCGATATCCGCATCGGTGGGCGCGGGGTTCTTCGCGACCAAGGCCGCAGCGGACATGATCTGACCGGATTGGCAGTAACCGCACTGTGCCACGTCGAGTTCGAGCCACGCCTGCTGCACGGCGTGCAGGTCGGTCGCACCGATCCCTTCGATGGTGGTGATGCGCATGCCCTCGACCGCCGCGATCGGCGTGACGCAGGAGCGCACCGGTTGGCCATCGACATGGACCGTGCAGGCCCCGCACTGGGCGATGCCACAACCGTATTTGGTGCCGGTCATGCCAAGCACGTCCCGCAGCGCCCAAAGGAGGGGCATCGTGGGTTCGGCATCGATCTCGCGCCGTTGGCCGTTCACATCGAGTGTGGTCAAAGTCGTTCTCCTGTCGCGATTGGGGGAGAATATACCTGACCCGGTGCATGATGACCCATGACGAGGGTCCCTGAAGCGGGAGGAACCCATGGAGATCGAGTTCTACGGCGCGGCGGGTGAGGTGACCGGCTCCTGTCACATCCTGCGGGTGGCCGGTCGGCAGGTCCTGCTCGACTGCGGCATGCTGCAGGGCGGCCGCGATGCGAGCGCCCGCAACCGTGGGCCGTTCCCCTTCGAGGCGGGCGCCATCGATGCAGTGATCCTGAGCCATGCGCACATCGACCACTGCGGCCGGCTACCGCTGCTCGTGAAGCGTGGGTTCCGCGGACCGATCTACACCAACGCCGCCTGCCGCGACCTGTTGCCGATCATGCTGCGCGACACGGCTGACCTCGCCGCCCGTGAGACCGATCGCAACAACCGTCGGCGTGCGCCGGACGAGCCGCTCATGACGCCCCTCTTCGACCTCGACGATGTCGAGCGCACATTGCAACGGGTACGGGCGGTGCCCTACGGAGCTTGGCACGACGCCTGTGCAGGTGTGGCGTTCCAGTTGCATGATGCGGGGCATATCTTGGGCTCGGCCAGCGTCGAACTGCGGCTGCGCGAGGCGGACGAGGAGCGGACGCTGGTGTTCAGCGGTGATCTCGGCCAGTACGACTCGCCGATCCTGCTCGATCCCCACCGCTTCAGCCACGCCGACATGGTCGTCATGGAGAGCACTTACGGCGGGCGCGAACACCGTGACCGCAGCAGCACGATCCTAGAGTTCGGCGAGATCATCGCCGCGGCCGATCGTGACGGCGGCAACATCCTGATCCCGGCTTTTGCGGTCGGACGCAGCCAGGAGATCCTTTATCTGCTCGCCACCCACCATCGGCAGTGGGGGTTGCATCGTTGGCAGGTGTTCTTGGACAGCCCGATGGCGATCAAGGCGAGCGAGGTCTATTGGAAACATTCCGATCGTCACGATGCTGCTGCGCTGCGGTTGCGCCGCAGCTTCGGCGGTATGCCGCCGCTCGACAACCTTCACTTCTGCCGTAGCGCCGACGAGTCCCGCGCCATCAACGCCTACCGTTCGCACGCCTTGGTGATCGCCGGTAGCGGCATGTGCAACGGCGGACGGATCCTGCACCACCTGCGGCAGAACCTCAGCCGCCCGGAGTGTCATGTGGTGATCACCGGGTTCCAGGCGCCCGGCACGCTCGGGCGCGCCTTGGTCGATCGTGAACCGGAGGTCCGTATCTACGGTACATCGGTGGCGGTCGCTGCACAGGTACATACGCTCGGTGGCCTCTCGGCGCATGGTGATCGGGCTGCCCTACGGCGTTGGTACGGATCTTTCGAGCATCGACCGCCGGTCTGGTTGGTACACGGTGAACCGGAGGCTGCCGGTGCGTTGCGTGATGCACTGCGCTCGGATGGTGCCGAAGCGGGTGTCGCACGACCTGGCCAACGGATCGATCTCATCGCACGGCAGGACGCCGCGACATGACCGCTACCCCGGTCCAGCGACTGTTATCACGCTTCGCGAAGGTCGAACCGGGCGAGAACGCCGTGGTGGTCGCGGCGTTCCTGCTGTTCTTCTTCGTGCTCGGCAGTTATTTCGCGGTGCGTCCGGTGCGCGAGACGGTCGCCACAGTGCTCGGCGCAGATCGGGTCGCCGATCTTTGGGCGTACACCGCGTTCTTCGCGATCCTCGCCGTGCCGCTCTATGGATGGCTGGTCGGCAAGATCCGCCGCAGCCTGCTGTTGCCCGGCATCTACGGGGTGATGGCGCTGACGCTGGCAGCGATCGGCGCCGCCTTCCAGGCTGATCCGGAGGACCTGCGGGTCGGCATGTTCTTCTATGTCTGGATCAGCGTGCTGAACCTGCTCTTGGTGTCGATCTTCTGGAGCTTCCTGCTCGAGTTCTTCGACGGCGGTCAAGCGCGCCGCTTGTTCGGTGTGATCGCCGCAGGCGGCACACTCGGTGCGCTCGTCGGCCCGGCGCTTGCCGGGTTGCTCGTCACCCGCATCGGCAATCCGGGCATCCTGTACCTCGCAGCCTGCGGCTTCCTCGCCGCGATCGTCTGCCAACGCGTCCTCGTCAAGCTGTGGTACGCCAAGCCTGCCAAGGCCCCGACCTCATCTTCGGAAGACAGCGTGCCGCGCCGCAACGACGAGGGGCTCGGCGGCAATCCGTTCGCCGGCATCTTCATCGTGCGGAAATCCCGTTATCTGCTCGGTATCGCCTCGTTCGTGGTGCTGCTGTCGCTGGTCAACACCGTGCTCTACTTCGAGCAGCTGCGCATCGTCTCGGAGACCTTCGTCGATCGCGAGCAGCGCACCCAAGTGTTCGCACTGCTCGAAGTCATCGTGCAGTCCTTGACCATCTTCGCCCAACTGTTCTTCACGGGGCGCATCGCGACCCGGCTCGGTGTCGGCGCGCTGCTGACCATCGTCCCGGCGGTGCTCGCGGTCGGTTTCCTCATGCTCTTGGCGTTCAACGTATTCGGCATGTTCGCCGTGCTCCTGGTGATGCGCCGCTGGGGCGAGTACGCCTTCATCCGCCCGGGTCGCGAGATGCTCTGGAGCACGCTCGACACCGAATCCAAGTACAAGGCGAAGAGCTTCATCGACCTGCCGGTCTACCGCGCGGCCGACTATATCGGTGGGCAAGCGAAGACCGCGCTCGATGCGTCAGGCGCCTCACCGGCGTCGGTGGCGCTGGTCGGCGCTGGGCTCGCAGTGCTGTGGGTGCTCAATGGCGCGTGGCTGGGACGCCAGTACCGACGACAGGAGCCCTCATCGTGAGATCGCCTGCTGCGTCCTTTGGGCATCGCTTGCGGGTCTGGCTCGCGGCCCTGTTGTCCGCATCGATGGTCTGCGTCGCGTCGTCCGTGGCGCACGCGGATGATCTGAGCGGGGCGCAGCGCCGTGCAGCGCTCGAGTTCCTGCAGGCGATGGCGTCCGGCGAGGCCCAGGCGGTCGCCTATGCGCTGCACCCGTCCGAGGTGGACCGGTTGCGCATCACGCTGCAGCAGAAGCTGCGCGCTGAGGCGGAGCGAGGGGAGAGCACGCTGCGCAGCCGCTTGTTCGGCGCGGCGATGCCGCTGGCCGACATCGAACGCATGACGAGCGTCGATCTGTTCCGTGCATTGGGGCCCAAGCTGGATCTGCGCGCCCGCTCCTATGCCGAGCTGCAAGGTCTCGCCGCGGTACGCGACGGCGATCGGGTGCTCGCTGTGGTGAAGGGCAAGCCGCCGCGTGAGCGCGGCGCCACCGAGGTCGTCGAGGTCGTCCCCTTGCTGCCCTATGGCCGCGAGTGGAAGGCCGCGCTCCCCTCCGAGATCGATGCCCGCATCGAAGACCTTTTGGCTGGGCGTGGACCGCGGCGTCCGGGTGGCGCCGCAGCCGGTGTGGCGGCGGCTTCTGTGGTCGCAGGCGTTGAGGCCCCTGCGGGCGATACCGCTCGCAGTACGCCGGACATCCTTGCGATGTTGTCGGCCGCCGAGCAGGCCTTGGTCGATGGCCGCTGCGATGTCTACCACCGCGAGCACCTCAGTCCGTCCTTGCGTCGCGGTCTCGGCCCGCGCGCGCTCGACACCCTCATCGCCTCCTGTGGCCGCAGCGTCGCGAACCGCGAGCTGCTGATCGCCGCGTTGCGCCTCGTGCAGCGCACACCGCCGGTCTATGAGGCGGGTGGAGAGCGAGCGGTCTATGACCTCACCGGTCAAGGCTTGCCGTATGATCGTTATGTGCTCGAGCGGATCGAGCGGCGGTGGTACATCGCCGAGTGACCGCAGCGCCGGCCGGAAGACGGTCGCCACCGGGAACGATGGGCCCTGTGGCCGGTCCGACTGAACACCCCCATCCACGACAGGAGTCCGATATGGCCAAGGAAATCCGCCTCCCGGTCCGCGGTGGTCCGCGCCGGTCGATCGCTACGCTGCTGATGATCGCCCTCACCGCCACGCTCAGTGCCTGCGGCGTCTCGCCCAAGAAGGTCACCGTCCCCGTGGTCGACAAGGTCGATCTGCAGCGCTTCATGGGGCCGTGGTATGTCATCGGCGTTATCCCGACCTTCATCGAGAAGGACATCTACAACGCGATCGAGACCTACGAACTCGCGCCGGACGGCACCATCAAGACCACCTTCACCTTCAACCAAGGCGCCTTCGACGGCGAGGCGAAGGTCATGAACCCGAAGGGGTTCGTGATCCCCGGCACCAACAACGCCATCTGGGGCATGCAGTTCATGTGGCCCATCAAGGCCGAGTATGTGATCTCGCATGTCGATGTCGACTACACCGAGACCATCATCGCGCGCAGCGCACGCGACTATGTCTGGATCATGGCCCGCACGCCCACGATCGACGATCAGCGCTACGCCGCGCTCGTCAAGAAGGTCGCGGA
>CALGVD010000065.1 GCA_937920275.1 uncultured Pseudomonadota bacterium | reverse complement strand
GGAGCCCAGCCATGTCCATGCACGCCCGCCAGTCCTTTGCGCTCAGGACCTTTGCGCTAAGGACCTTTGCTCTCGCGATGCTGATGCTCGTCTGCGTACCGCTGCGTGCGGCGACCTCCGACTTCACGCTGGCGCCCCTGCCCTATCCCTACGACGCCCTCGAGCCCGCGATCGACGCGCGCACGATGCAGATCCATCACGGCAAGCACCATCAGGCGTATGTCGACAACCTCAACCGAGCGATCGCGACCGACGCCACGCTGCGCGGTCAGCCCTTGGAAGCCTTGTTGAGCCGCATGTCGAAGCTCCCCGATGCCGTGCGCAACAACGGCGGCGGTCATTGGAACCACGACTTCTTTTGGCAGTCCATGACCCGTCCTGGTCAGGGCGGCGCCCCCTCGGCGTCGCTGCTCGCCGCGATCGAACGCGACTTCGGTTCGCTCGACAAGTTCAAAGCCGCGTTCCGCGCGGCGGGGCTCACCCGCTTCGGCTCAGGCTGGTCGTGGCTGATCGTCAGCGCCGACGGCAAGCTCAAGGTGACTTCGACTGCGAACCAGGACAACCCGCTGATGGACCTCGCGACCGATCGCGGCACACCCTTGCTCGGCAACGATGTGTGGGAGCATGCCTACTACCTCCAATACCAGAACCGTCGCGGTGACTACCTCGACGCATGGTGGACGGTGGTCGATTGGTCTGTGGTGTCGCGTCGTCACGCCGAGGCGCTCACCGTCGGCGCCTCAGGGCGCTGATCGGCCGCTCAGTCCGCGGCGTCGGTGATCGGAGCGGCGTCCGCGTCGGTCGCAGAGATGCGGCGTGCGCCGTTGAAGCGGGTGCGGTAGTAGGTGTTGTCCAGGTCATCGATGCGGACACGGCCGCGCGAGTTCGGCGCGTGCACGAACTTCGAGTCACCGAGATAGATGCCGACATGCGAGTTCAAGAACCCGCGCGTGTTGAAGAACACGAGGTCGCCCGGGAGCAATTCGCCGCGCGCGACGGCCGCGCCGTTGCGAGCGATCTCGCGGGCAGTGCGCGGCAATGACAGCCCGAACGCTTGCCGGAAGACATGGTTGACGAGGCCGCTGCAGTCGAATCCGGTACGGGGCGAGGCACCACCGAAGCGATAGGGCACACCGAGGTAGGAGAGCGCGGTGTCGAGCATCTCCTGGACCTCGAAGGAAGGCACTTCGAAACCGGTCAAACCGAACGTCTTGGCGTTGATCGAGCCCAGATCGAGCGTGACGACCCGCGGCGCGTAGATCTCCGGCGCGGGCAACCCCAGCGAGCGCAGGCTCTGCAGCACCGGCGACTCCTGCGGCGCGGCGGACACCGGGCGCGCAGCCACGCACAGCAGCGCCGAAAGCGCCACGATGCCGATCTTGTGCTGAGGGTTCCGAGTCATGACGCCGAGACCGTGTCCAAGTTGTATCATCGGGGGCAGGATTCTAGCCTGACCGACAGGCTCCGTACACCCCTGCCTGCGCGCCGCCCCGCCAGCCCTCGGCTGCACTAAAAAACTATTTAGATCAATGACCTACGACCCATCAGCCGAGCGTCGCGCCCGTTGGAGTCTGCACCTGTGCGTGCTGCTGTGGGGCTTCACGGCGATCCTTGGCAAGCTCATCACCTTGCCGACGGGCGCGCTGGTCGTCTGGCGCATGGGTCTGGTCGCCGCCCTGCTCGCGCTGTGGCCGCGGGTTTGGCGCGGGATCGACGCGATCAGCCGGGTCCAGATCCTGCGGTACGCGGCGATCGGCGTCGTGATCGCCCTGCACTGGCTCGCCTTCTACGGCTCGATCCGCCTCGCCAACGCGTCGGTCGCCGTCGGCTGCGTCGCGCTCGGTTCGGTGTTCGCCGCGATCATCGAACCCCTCATCACCGGGCGGCCGCACGAGCGCGCGGAACTGCTGCTCGGCCTGCTCGTCATCCCGGGGATGGCGTTGTTGGTCGGCGGCGTGCCGCTGTCGATGTATCTCGGCGTCGCGGTGGGGGTGCTCTCGGCGCTGCTCGCGGCGTTGTTCGCAGCCCTCAACAAGCGCTACGCGACCGACGATCCGCCCGAGGCGGTGACGCTCATCCAGATGACGGCCGGCGCAGTCGCGATCGCCCTCGGTGCGAGCATCGTGTTCGGCGTCGATCAGACGCTGCGGCTGCCGGATGCGCCCGATCTCGGCTGGCTGTTGGTGCTCGCCGTCGCCTGTACCCTGCTGCCCTTCATGCTCTGGCTGCAGGCCTTGCGCCATGTCAGCGCGTTCACCACCCAACTCACGCTCAACCTCGAACCGGTGTACGCCATCGTGCTCGCCGCCCTGCTGTTCCACGAATATCGACAACTGACCCCGTCGTTCTATGCCGGTGTGGCAGTCATCATCGCCACGGTGTTCCTGCAGCCGTGGCTCACGGCCCGACTGCAGCGTCCGGCAGGTCGTTCCGGTACCATCCGCCGATGACCCGCAGCGCCGTTCTCTCGCTCGCCGCCCTGCTCGCCGCCCTGATCACCCCCTCGCTGACCGTGCCGATCGCCGCAGCGGTCGAAGCCGCGAGCGGCGCGGGGTTGAAGCGTACCGCCCGCATCCAGGCACTCGGACCGACGGGCCGCCCGAACGACCTCCACGACGGCGGCGTGCGTTCGCCCAAGTCAGCGGCGTTCTCGCCCGACGGTCGCAAGCTCTACATCAACGCGCTCGAGGGCGGCCAGACGCTGGTCTACGCCATCCCGTCCCTCAAGCGCCTCGCGGCGATCACCCATGCCTTCGACGCGGACGATGCCGCGCTCTTCCAGGGCGAGACCACCGTGTTCGACTACCCCTTCTTCAACGGCCGCGCGGGCAGCCGCAATGTGTTCGCGGGGAAGCCCGTCGAGATGGCCTTCTCGCACAGTGGTCGATATCTTTGGGTGCCGTACTACCGACGCAGCTACGATCCGAACGCCTCCTCGCCCTCGGCGATGGCCATCATCGACACGGAGAGCGATCGGATCGTGCGCGTGATGCCGACCGGGCCGCTGCCGAAATACATCGCGGTCTCGCCCGATTCCACGCTCGCCGTGGTCACGCATTGGGGCGACAACACGCTCGGCGCGATCGACATCCGCGGCGACGACCCCGCCCAGTTCCGCTATGTCGGCCACTGGACCGTCGAGTACCGCATGCCGGTCGAGGGCCTCAAGGGGAACCGCGACAGCAACTGCGGATTCTGCCTGCGCGGCACCGTGTTCACGCCGGATGGCAAGACCGTGCTGGTGGCGCGGATGGGCGGCGGCGGCCTCGCCGGTTTCGAGGCGAGAAGCGGCCGCTACCTCGGCACACTGCTCGATTTCGTGGCGAACCCACGGCACATCCTGATCTCGCCCGACGGCCGCACCCTCTATGCGAGCGGCAACCAGAGCGGCGCGGTCGGCCGCTATGACCTCGCCGCGATGCTCCGCGCACTCGCGGGCGCAGGCGGCAAGCGCATCGATGGCCCGGGCGGTGAGACTCTGGCCGTGGGCCGCGGCGCGCGCACCATCGCCTTGTCGCCCGATGGCCGCACGCTCTATGCAGCGATCAACAACGAATCGCGGCTGGTGAAGGTGGACCTCGCAGACTGGCGGGTCGTCGACCGCGCGGCAGTGGATCCCTTCACCGTCGGTCTCGCCGTGAGCCCGGATGGCCGGACCATCGTGACCACGAGCCAAGGCCGCAGCGGCCAGGGCGGCGGCAACTCAGTCGGTCTTTACACCGACGCGGACTGACTCGGCGCAGTCGCGCCCTACCGGCGGCAGTCCTGAAAGCACCAGTCGGATGGCGCTGCGCGCCATACCGGCGTTGTCGTGCGCGACGCCGGGCACGACGACACAGGACCAGTCGAACGGCATCGCGGCCTCGGTCGCCGTGCGGCGCGCCGTGTCGTAGAAATGGCGTCCACGCGCGAACCGATGCGGCCCCTGTCGCATCGCCGCCTCCTGTCGCGGCAGGCTGCGATGCTCCGGATCGTTGTCGGCATCACCCAGCATGACCACCATGGGGGTCGCGAACCCCGCGCGGGCATCGTCCACCGGCGCCCCGTCGAGCCCGAAAGGCCAACGCTCCGCCTTGCTCGGCATCATGTACGACCCTGAGTTCGCCGACATCGCCGCGATCATCCTCGGCCCGCCACCCAGCATCACGAGACGATGAACGAACTGCGCGCCGGCTGAATGGCCGAACAGCCAGTACCGGGCGGTGTCGAGCTTCTCCTCGCGTCGCAGCGCGTCGAACATCGGCTCGAGGGACGAGTACGACCACGCCGCACGCGGCCGCAGCCGGCCGGCGTCATCGAACACCCCGCCGAAGTTGTAGTTCTCGGCGCCGGGGAAGTTCTCGGCGCTGAACTCCGGCACCACCACGATGATGCCCGACCGCAGCGCGACCTCACGCCACTCGAGCAGATAGCGGTCCGCATCGCGGCCCACGCCGTGCATCACAAAGAGCACCGGCGCATCGGACGGGGAACCCGGTGGCCGGATGTACCACAGCCGGATGTCGGGGCCGCCCCAGCCCGCGACCACCAAGCGCGAGGACCCGGGCACCTCGACGCCCACGAGCCCGGCCGTCCCGAAGGACGGCAGGACTGCGAGCGCGACGACGCACAACACGGCGAGCAGACGCGTACGCATCGGCGTCATCTGCGCTGACCTACTTGCCGAAGCTCAATCGGAGGTCGAGGTAGTAGTGGCGCCCGTAGTCCGAGTGCACGTCGGACATGTAGCCGAAGTAATCATCGGCGAACGGCGCGCGCTCGTTCGTGAAGTTGTTCACGCCGAAGCGGACGCGGCTCTTCACACCGGAGACATCGAAGCGGTAGTCGACGGTCGCGTTGCCCGTGACCATCGCGGGCAGCACCCAGCGCGTTCCGTCGGCCAAGGTGACGCCACTATCGTAGACGCTACCGATGCGGAAGCCCGATACCGATGCGCCCCAATCACCCTTACGCCAGCTGAGCGTCAGGTTGTGACGGTTGCGGGGGCTGCCATCCATGCCGATCAGGTCGGCGAAACCGGCGACCGGATAGTTGCCGGGTAGCGTTCCGTCGGCCTGCGCCGCCACAAGGTCACCGGCCGCGCCACCCGCTGACTGCTCCAACTCCGTCATGAACGAGGCGGCGTATCGGACCGAGAAGCGACCGAGATCGGTGCGCAGGGTGTAATCGAGCGCCACGTCGACACCCGCAGCGGTGCGCGTGTCGAGGTTGGTGTAGCGATCGTCGATGAAGTTCACATCGCCAGCCGGACAGATCCCGGCACTCAGGTAATTGGCCGGATCGATATTGAAGCTCGTGCTCGAGCGAACGACGGACGGATTGCCCGTGAACGCACCGCAATTATTGGTGCCATTGGCGATACGCGCGAGCAGATCGACGAGCGTGTGGTTCTCTTCACCGAGCAGACCGATGGTATTTTTCTTCTCGATCTCCCAGTAATCCACACTGAAGGCGAGGTCATCGATCGGCTCGATCACGAAGCCGACGGAGAAGTTCTCCGACTTTTCGGGCTTGAGTGCGTCGCTGCCTTGCGCCAGACGCAGCGTGCCTTCGCGGCAGGGTGCGGCGCTGACGCCCGACTTCTCGGCGGCGTACTGGCAGACGTAGTCCGTCCTCGTATTCGTACGCGAGACGATCGACTCGTTCACGGTCACGAGGTTCGGCACACGGAAGCCCTGCGACCACGACGCGCGCAGCAGCAGGTTGTTAAGCGGTCGCCAGCCGAGCGCGATCTTTCCCACGGTCGCGTCGCCCAGATCCGAGAAGTCCTCATAACGTCCGGCCAACTGGACATCGAGGGTCTGTAGCACTGGAAGCGAGAACTCGGTGAACACCGAGTTGGTGCGACGATCGCCCGAGCTGTCTGGCGTGGGCGACGAATTCATGACATCGCTGATGAACGGATAGGTTGCGCCACCTGCCGTCGTGAACCGGATCGTGCCGTCGAGACGCGGGTCACGATCATCCGCGAAGGACTCCTCACGGGTCTCGAGACCGATCACCATGCCGGCCTTGCCGCCCGGCAGATCGAAGATATCGTTGCGGGAGAACTTGGCATCGAACATCGTCAGCTCGGTCTCGGTGAGACGAGACACATCGATGAGTGCGCGTTCGATGTTGGAGTTCACACCGCCGCTGAACGGATTGTAGGCGGCGGACGTCGGGTCGTTGAGCGCGGCCTGCATCAGGGTGTTGCTGATGCGGTTGCTCGTGATGTCATCGTTGGTGGCCTTATTCCAGGTCGCCGCAGCTTCCCAATCCCAACCCCTGACCTCGCCGCGGAAGCCCTGCACGACGCGGAACATCTCGCCGTCGTTATCGACGACGCGGCCCTTCTCGGCCCAGCGGTAGTTGTCCATCAGCAATGCGATACCCGTGCATGGCACGCGCGGGATCACCGACGCCGGCAAGCGGTTCGACGAGCCACAGGGGCCGAATGGGTTGTAGTAGTTCTGCGCGCCGACGACGAGGTTCGAGGCGGAGTTCACGAAACTGCTCGGACCACGACGGGTGGCCGTCTCGGAGGCGTAGTACATCAACTCCGTGAAGCTCTCGAGCGACCCGTTGAACTCGTGATCGATGGTCGCGTAAACGCTCAGGCGCTCGAGCGCCGAGCGCAGGTCACGGTCTTCGTTGAGGTTGTAGCGAACCGTGCCTTGGCCATCGACTGCGCCGCATACGGTCGTACTGATGGCGTACTGGCAGCGCGGATCACCGACAGGATAGGTCTCGAACTCACCGGCCGAGTCCCAGATCCTGTTGGTGAGACCGAAAGCCGCGACTGCCGGGACCACATCGAACTGACCCCAATTTGAGTTTATCGAGTCGTTGCGGAACCGCGAGTCGCCTGCCCAGGGGGAGTCGGCGGCGATGAAACGACGGTAGTCGGAGTCAGCCCAGCGCGGGTCGTCCTGCGAACTGACGCGATCACGATCGAACCAGCTAGCGAATACATTGAGCTTGGTACGACCTTCGTTGAAGGCTTGGCCGAATTCGGCATATACCGTCTGGTTGTTGCGCGAGAAATTTTCGTAGTCCGTGTAGCGAGCGCCGATATTTAGGCCTTCGAAATCGCGCTTGAGCACCGTGTTGAAGACACCGGCTACCGCATCGGCGCCGTAGATGGCTGAGGCGCCATCGCGAAGCACTTCGATACGGTCGATGCCGTAGGTCGGGACCATGTTGGAGTTGACGCTGTTCACCGGGACAAAGCTTCCGCCGACCTGTTCGGTCTGGTATTGCGGCGAGTTCACCATGCGACGGCCGTTGAGCAGCACCAGCGTGTTGCCCGTACCGAGACTGCGCAGATTGAACGCGCCGACGTCACCGCGTGCTGAGTTCACGCCTCCGCTGATGTTGGCCGCTTCGTTGAGGAAGTTACTGCCGTTCTCTGGGATGAGATCGAGGAGCTGATCACCCGATTCGATACCGAAGAATTCGATGGTCTCACTACCGATGATGGAGATCGGCAAGGCGTCGGAGATCACAGCGCCGCGTATCTGCGAGCCCGTGATGACGACTTCTTCGAGGACCTCGGCTGCCGGTGCAGGCTGTTGAGCGGAGGCCGCCGAGGCGGCCACGAGCATGGCCACAAGCGTGGCGACGGCGGTCGGGATATGGGGCTTCGAGCGTTGCATGGGTATCTCCCTTTGTATCTCTAGTCAGGAACGGTCAATCCGGACGGGCGCCCGGCATCGGAAAATCTTTGGGTCGTAGGGCCTTGGCGAGCGCGGCCTCATCGAGGGCACCTTCCCAGCGCGCCACCACCACGGTGGCGACCGCGTTGCCGATGAAATTCGTGATCGCACGGCACTCGGACATGAACCGGTCGATGCCGAGGATCAGCGCCATGCCGGCCACCGGCACCGAGGGCACGACGGCGAGCGTCGCGGCGAGCGTGATGAAGCCGGCACCGGTCACGCCCGCGGCACCCTTCGAGCTGATCATCGCGACCAGCAACAGCAGCAACTGTTCGCCGAGGCTGAGTTCGACCCCGGTCGCTTGCGCGATGAACAGCGCCGCCAGCGTCATGTAGATGTTGGTGCCGTCGAGGTTGAAAGAATATCCGGTCGGCACCACGAGTCCCACCACCGAGCGGCTGCATCCGGCCTGCTCGAGCTTGTGCATCAGCGACGGCAGCGCCGACTCCGAGGAACTCGTACCGAGCACCAGCCAGAGTTCATCTTTGAGATAGGCCAACAGGTCCCACAGCCTGAAACCCGCCGTGCGCGCGATCATGCCGAGCACCACCGCGATGAAGAGCGCCGAGGTGAGATAGAAGGTGGCGATGAGAGCTGCGAGGTTGGCGATCGCGCCGACGCCGTACTTGCCGATCGTGAACGCGAAGGCGCCGAATGCACCGATGGGTGCGAGGCGCATCAGCAGGTTCACCATGCGAAAGAACACTTCACTGACGGAATGCAGCCCCTCGACCACGCGGTTGCGCGATTCGCCGAGACCGGCGACGCTGACCCCGAAGAGGACCGCCACGAACAGCACCGGTAGGATCTGCCCACCGGTGAAAGCGCCGACGAAGGTGTCGGGGATGATCGCGAGCAGGAACGATACCAAGTCCTGCTCCTCGGCCTTGCCGACATAACCGCTGACAGCGGTGGAATCCAGCGTCCGCGGATCGACGCCCATGCCCTCCCCCGGCCGGACGACGTTGGCCACCACGAGGCCGACCACCAAGGCGAGCGTCGACACCACCAAGAAGTAACCCAGCGCCTTGGCGGTGGTGCTGCCGAGGCGCGCCAACGAGCTCATGCTGGCGATGCCCGCCGCGACGGTCAGGAAGATCACCGGCGCGATGATGAGTTTGACGAGCTTGATGAACGCGTCGCCGAGCGGCTTCAGCGCCACGGCGAAATCGGGCGCGAAATGCCCCAACGCTCCGCCGACCACGATCGCGATCAGCACTTGGGCGTATAGCGCTTTCCACCACGCCGGGCGTGGGGCGACGATGGCCGGTACCGTTACGCTCATCCTTTCATTACAACGGGCTGACAGGCGGCTGACAACACCTCTGAAAGACCGATAGATCTCTGATTACAATGATTTTTTTATTAGAAGCGCGCGGATTTACGCACAATTACCCGACGGTTGTGCGGAAACCCGCTCAACCGGTATCCTCGGTCGGGTGATTTCCCTCACCTCCCGACTGCGCCTGACGAGGCCGATGCTCTGGACCGCGCTCGCAGCGCTCGTGTCCGTTGCGGGACTGGCCTGGATCGGCGGAGCCATCGCCGAGCGCCGAGAGGTCGACCGTCAGACCAGCCAGCTTCGTACCGACCTGCTGCTGCGCCAAGAGCTGCTGCGCAGCGAACTCGAGCGGCACCGATTGCTGCCCGCGGTGCTCGCCGAAGATCGCACCCTGTCAGAGGCCCTCTCCGCAAAGGCCAGTCCGACAGTCCGCCGCGAGGCCGTGGCCCGGCTCAACCCCCGTTTCGC
Source organism: uncultured Pseudomonadota bacterium (assembly GCA_937920275.1). Taxonomy (GTDB): domain Bacteria; phylum Pseudomonadota; class Gammaproteobacteria; order Steroidobacterales; family Steroidobacteraceae; genus UBA964. The sequence continues at coordinate 608 of CALGVD010000065.1, read as the reverse complement.
TGCGCTCGCGCTACGCGACGGCGCCGCGACGCTCTATTTGATCGGGGCTGATGGCATGACGGTGGCGGCGAGCAACCATGACTCGCCGGCGAGTTTCATCGGTCAGGACTACTCCTTCCGGCCCTACTTCCGCGACGCCCTGCGTCAGGGCAGCGGTGAATTCTTTGCCCAAGGTACGGTGAGCGGCGTCCCGGGCCTCTATCTCGCGCAGCGGCTCTGGGACGGCTCCGGGGTGGTCGTGGTCAAGGTCGAGTTCGGCGCGCTCGAGACCAGCTGGCGTGCGGATGGGGACCAGACCTTCGCGACCGACGCCGGGGGCACCGTGCTCGTCACCTCCGATCCTGCGTTGCGCTTCATGCGCGACCGGACAGCCGCGGACGCCGCAGCCGACGGACGGCTCCGGATCACGGCCGATTCCGCACAACCGGGGTGGACCTTGGTCGCCACGCGGAACATCGGGCGCGCTCGGCTCAGCGCTCGCGCATTGGGCTGGACGACCGGGGGGCTCACAGGCGCCTTACTGTGCCTGGGTCTCGGCCTGCTGTGGGTGGTGCGCTCGCGGGCCGAGGCGCGTGTCCAACAATTGCGCGCCGATCTCATGCAGGCCA
>CALGVD010000064.1 GCA_937920275.1 uncultured Pseudomonadota bacterium | reverse complement strand
ACCGTCAACCCGGGTACCAACGGTACGAGCAGCGCGGCGAACAGCATCACGATCACCAACCTGCCCACCGCGGGCTCGACGGACAACCACTTCGGCGAGCGCATCGGCTCGCTTAGCGGTGCGGTGTACATGGACACCGACAACGACGGTCAGCAGGATGCGGGCGAACCCGGCCTCGCGAGCGTCAGCGTGACGCTCACCGGCACCGATGCCGCGGGCAATGCCGTCAACCGCAGCGCGACCACCGACGCCGCGGGCGCCTACCGCTTCGACGACCTGCTCGCCGCCGGCGCCGGTGGCTACACCGTCACCGAGCAGACGACGCAGCCGACCTTCGAGGGCAAGGTCACGATCAATGGACGCACCACGGCGGGCAGCACCGGCGGCACGGCGACCACCGTCACCACGCTGCCCTCGGCGATCACCGCCATCCCGCTCGCCGCGGGCATCGACGCGACGGCGAACAACTTCGGCGAATTGCTGTCGGTCGGCCTTTCGGGCACGGTGTTCGCTGATCTCGCCAACGACGGCGCGCAGCAGCTGCCGAATGATCTCGGCCTTGCGGGCGTCACGCTCGATCTCACCGGCACCGACGACCTCGGCGCTGCGGTCAGCGCGACCACCACCACCGCGGCGGACGGCAACTATTCCTTCACCGGTCTGCGCCCGGGCACCTACACGGTGACTGAACCGACGCAGCCCGCCGGCACCGTCAACGGCATCACCACCGCGGGTTCGACGGGCGGCACGGCGACACCGGTCGCGACGCTGCCCTCGGTGATCAGCGCCATCCCGCTCGTCACCTCGGGCGCGTTCTCCACCGGCAATAATTTCGCCGAGATCCCGAACAACAGCGGCATCGGCGGCCGAGTCTGGCTGGATGCGGACAACGACGGCGTGATCGACGCCGGCGAAAGCGGCATCGCGGGCATCACCGTGACGCTCACCGGCACCGACACCATCGGCCGTCCGGTCGAGCGCACGCTGACCACGGATGCGCAGGGCGGCTACCTGTTCGAGAACCTCGCGCCCGGCAGTTACACCGTCACCGAACCCACGCAGCCCGCGGGTACGCTCAACGGGCGCACCAACGCCGGTAACGGTGGCGGTACGGCGACACCGGTCGCGACGCTGCCCTCGGCGATCAGCGGTATCACGCTCGGCATCGGTCAGATGGTGTCGGCCAACGATTTCGGTGAGATCCCGCCGGCGCGTATCGCGGGTCGCGTCTACGCCGACAACAACGACAATGGTGTGATCGACAGCAGCGAAGTCGGTTTGGCTGGCGTGTCGCTGGTGCTCACCGGCGTTGATGATCTCGGCGCAGCGGTCAGCGTGACGCTCTCGAGCGGCGCCGACGGCGGCTACGCCTTCGAGGCCCTGCGCCCGGGTACCTACACCGTGACAGAACCGACACAGCCTGCGGGCACGGTCAACGGCCTCACCACGGCAGGCACGCTCGGCGGTACGGCGACGCCGGTCGCGACGCTGCCCTCGGCGATCAGCGGCATCGTGCTGCCGGTCGGCGCCGCCGCGACGGCCAATAATTTCGGTGAACTCGCGAACTCGCCGGATCTGCGGGTCACGAAGACGCACGCCGAGCCGATCTTCACGGTCACCAAGCCCGCGACCTACTCGATCCGCGTGCTCAATCTCGGCGAGATCGCCACGAGCGGCGCGTACACCGTCGAGGACCGTCTGCCCGCTGGTTTGACGCTCGCCTCGACGCCCACCGGCACGGGTTGGAGCTGCACCGGCGCGACCGGCGCATCGTCGTTCAGCTGCACTTCGTCGACCGTCATCGCGGCCGGTGCCACCAACCCCAACGCGATCACCGCGATCGCGGTCGTCGGCGCGGCGGCGCTCAATGCGCCGATCGCGAACAACGCAGTGTTGGTCGAGGGCGGCGGCGAGATCCCGGCGCGTCGTCCGACACCGGCCGAGCGCGATGCATTCAACAACAACCCGGGCGCACTGCCGGAGTGCAGCGCTGCGCCACCGCGCAACGCCTGCCGCGACCCGGAGGATGTGCAGCAGTCGGCGAACCTGTCGGGTACTGTCTGGTACGACATCGGCACGGTGCAACGCCAGCTCGACGCGGGCGACCAGCCCAAGCAGGGCTGGATCGTCGAGGTGATCGATGTCAACGGTGTCGATCCGTCGCGGCCGAACGCCGCCGGCGATCGTGAGGTCGCAGCTTCGGGTGGTGGCACGCCGGGTGCCGTCGTGGCGCGCGCCTTCACGAAGGCGGATGGCAGCTACCTCATCGAGAACCTGATCCCGAACATCGACTACTCGATCCGTTTCCGCGACCCGAACTCGAATGTGGTGTTCGGCTACCCGGTCAACGGTGATCGTGGTCCGGGCTCCTCGGGCGCGCAGTGCCTTGACCGTAACAAGCCGATCAACCTCGAGAGCTCCTGCGTCGACACGGGCGCGGTGCCGCAGTTGACCGTGCGCCTCGCGCCGGGCCGTAACCTCGTGCAGCAGAGTCTGCCGATCGATCCGACCGGTTTGGTGTACGACTCGGGTCTGCGTACCCCGGTGCCGGGCGCGACCGTCACCTTCGCGCCGGTCGGCGCCTGCGCGGCCTGGGATCCGTCGGACGACATCGTCGGCGCGACCCTCGGCGGCTACAGCCTGTCGGGTAGCGCGATCTCGATGGTCACGGGCGCGGACGGTCTCTACCAGTTCCTGCTCTCGCCCAGTGCGCCGGCGCGCTGCACGTTCGCGCTCACGGTCACGCCGCCTTCGGGCTATAGCTTCATCTCGAAGCTGATCGAACCGACGCCGGGACCGATCTCGCCGCCGGGCGGGCCGGGTTCGTTCTTCAATGTGCAGCCGCAGGCCGAGGCGCCGACCGGTCCGGTGGGTCCCGCGACCACCTATTATTTGGCGCTGTCCGCGGGTTCCGCGGCGCCGAACATCCTGCGCAACCACATCCCGCTCGATCCCGCGCTGCCGGGCACTGTGCTGCTCGACAAGACCGGTGATCGCTCGGTCGTGGAGGTCGGTGACAGCGTCCGCTACAGCATCACGGTGTCGGTGCCGTCGGGTGCGCTGCCGCGGCAGACGACGGTGGTCGATCGCTTGCCCGCTGGCTTCACCTACATCCCGGGTACCGCCACCGTCGGAGATCGGTCGATCGCTGATCCGCAAGGCGGCGTCGGGCCGACGCTCGCGTTCAACCTCGGTCGCATGGGCGACACGCGCCAGTTGGTGCTGCGCTACCGCGTTCGCGTCGGGGTCGGCGCGCAGGAAGGCGACGGCGTGAACCGTGCGCAGGCGCAGTCCTGCGGCGTGCCGACGGGCTGCGTCGACGGCGGCTTCAACCCGCTGCCGGGCAGCGTCGCCACCAACGAGGACCGCTACCGCGTGCGTGTCACCGGCGGCGTGTTCGGTACCGAGGCCTGCGTGCTCGGCAAGGTGTTCGTGGACTGCAACAACAACCATGTGCAGGATCCGGAAGAGATCGGCATCCCTGGCGTGCGCATGGTGATGTCGGACGGCACCACGCTGATCTCCGACAGCGAAGGCAAGTACAGCGTCTGCGGACTCGAACCGAAGAGCACGGTGATGCGCGTCGATCCGCGCACGCTGCCGCGCGGCTCGCGCATGACGACCTCCAGCAACCGTAACCTGGGCGATGCGGGCAGCTTGTGGCTCGACCTCAAGAACGGTGAACTGCATCGCGCCGATTTCATCGAGGGCAGCTGCTCGGCGCCGGTCATCGACCAAGTGAAGGGCCGCCGCGCCCAGGGCGAGATCCGCGCACCCGAGACGGAGCGCAAGGACGGCCCAGCGCTGCGCTTCGAAAGTGAAGGTCCTTACATCGGGCCCGTACGCCCGAGGGAAGGCGAACGCGTGACCCCTGTCGATGCTCAGCAGAAGGGAGGCGACCATGGCACGCCGTGACCTCCTGCGACACACGATGACCGTCGCGGCGACCGTCGCCGCAATCCTCGCGCTCACGACCGCCGTCGCCAACGAGACCGACGCGTCTGTGGCGCCTGCCTATACGCCGGTGCTGCCGAGCGATGCACTGTTGTTGCCGCGTCAGCCGAGCGATGCGTTCGCGCCGGGCGTCTTCGGTGTCGACGCGGTGAGCCGCATCGTCGTCGAGGCCGATCGTAACGGCGTCCCCGCCGACGGCCAAAGCGCCGTCGAGTTCGTGGTGCGTCTGTTCGACGCCGACGGCAAGCCCGTCACCGGCGGCTACGCCACGCTCGAGCATTCCGCGGGCCGCATCCTGCTGCCCGACGGCCGCACGGATGAGTCCGGCCCGCGTGGCCGCGACGCCGACCGCGCCACCCCGGGTGTGCAGCTGCCCATCACCGACGGCATCGCGCGGTTCAAGCTGCTCGCGCCTGCCGAGGCACAAGATGTCATGGTGCGTGTCACCGCCGGTGGCCGCCAGGCCTCCGGTGTCGTGAGCTTCGTGCCCGAGATGCGCGACATGATCGCCGCGGGCCTCGTCGAGGGCATCGTCGACTTCCGCGACAAGGCCTTGGTCGGCGCGTCGCGCAACGGCGACGGCTTCGAGCGTCAACTCGATGCCTGGTCGCGCAGCTGGAACGACGGCAAGGCCAACGCCGCCGCGCGCGCCGCGTTCTACCTCAAGGGCAAGATCGGCGACGACCTGTTGCTCACCGCCGGCTATGACTCCGACAAGGACACGCGCGAGCGCCTGCTGCGCGACTACTCGCCGGACGAGATGTACCCGATCTACGGCGACTCGTCGCTGCGCAGCTTCGATGCCGTCTCCGGTAGCAAGCTCTATGTGCGCGTCGACCGGGACCGCAGCTACGCGATGTTCGGCGACTTCGTCACGGGCGACGGCTTCTCGCAGCCGCTCGGCCAGGGCAGCGTCGCCTCGCTCAAGCAGCGCAGCCTCGGTGCGTGGAACCGTACCGCGACCGGCGCGCGTCTGCACCACGAGCAGGGCAACCTCACGGCGAACCTTTATGTCTTCGAGGATTCGCTGCGCTCGGTGGTCGAGGAGTTCGCGAGCCAAGGCTCCGGCCCCTATGCACTGCGCAACAACGAAGTGCTCGAGGGCAGCGAGAAGGTCGAGGTGATCGTGCGTGACCGCAACCAGACCTCGCGCATCTTGAGCGTGCGGCCGTTGTCGCGGCTCATCGACTACAGCTTCGAGCCGTTCTCGGGTCGCATCCTGCTCGCGCAGCCGTTGCCGGCCTTCGACAGGGACCTCAACCCCGTCTCCTTGCGCGTCGGGTACGAAGTCGATCAAGGCGGCCCGGACTTCTGGGCGGGCGGCGTGGATGCGCAGTGGCGTCTCAGCGAGGCGATCGAACTCGGCGGGTCGTATGTCGATGACCGCAACCCGCTCGCGCCCTATGAACTGCGTTCGGTCAACGCCACTTGGCGCATGGGCGAGCGCACCGCACTCGTGGTCGAGTACGCCGACAGCACGAGCACGGTCAACACCAACTCCGCCAACCAGACCGTATCACCCGGCCTCGCGGGCGCGGTCGGCGCAGTGTCGGGCGAGGCGCTACGCGCCGAGTTCGCGCACCAGGGCGAGCGCACCGAGGCGCGGGTCGCCTACGGCCGCTCCGACCCTGAGTTCGACAACACCGCGGCGCCGCTTTCGGGGGGTCGTGAGGAATTCTTTGCCCAAGGCGCGCTACGGCTCGGCGAGGTGGTTCAGGTCTATGCCGATGGCTGGCGCAGCGAAGACCGCAACACCGGCGGCGGCGAACGCCAGTCGGCGGGTGTGGGTCTGCTGTGGGATCTCACGCAGGCGCTGCGCATCGATGTCGGCGTGCGTCGCCATGAAGAGGTCGTGGGTGCACAAGGCAACGGCTTCTTGACGATGCCCTTCGGCCTGACGGGTGGCCTCAGCGGCAGCCTCGCAAGCGGCTCGTCGGGCGGTGCGCTCGGCTTCGGCGCGCAGGTGCTGGACCCCGCGACCGGTCGCCCGGTGATCGTGCAGGGCGGACTGCCGCCGGCGGTCTCGTCGCTGCCGGCGGGCACGCAGCTCGAGAGCGACACGGTGCGCGTGGGCGCGTCCTGGCGCATCACGGAGCCGTTCCGCATCGGCGCCGAGTACGAGACCGACATCAACGGCGATGACCGTCGTCGCGCCGCGATCGGTGCCGATTGGCAGTTCCTGCCGCGCACGCGGCTCTACGGCCGCTACGAACAGCAGGACGGTTGGGTGCAGATGGCCGGCGTCACCGACACCGGGCGCGATGCCTCGGCGTTCGCCTTCGGCGTCGAGTCCACCTGGATCCGCGACACGCAGCTCTTCAGTGAATACCGGCTGCGTGATGCGGTCTCGGGCCGCGATCTGCAGTTGGCGTCGGGTCTGCAGCACGCCTGGGATGTGCGTGAGGGTCTGCGGCTGACCGCAGGCTACGAGCAGATCGATGTCCTCTCGGGCGAGACCGCCAAGAGCAACGCAGCGGCCTTCGGCGTCGACTGGACCTCCGCGGCGTTGTGGCGCGCGAGCACCCGGGTCGAGTTCCGCCAGAGCGGCGACATCGGCAGCACGCCGGATGACGACCGCTTCGACACGGTGCTGTGGCAGGCGATGGTAGCCCGTAAGCTCGACCGCGACTGGACGCTGCTCGCGCGCAACTACCTGCTGCAGACCACCTACGACCGCGGCGGCGAGGTGTTCCAGGACCGTGCGCAGCTCGGACTCGCCTACCGCGACACCGACACCAACCGGGTCAACGCGCTCGCGAAGGTCGAGTACAAGATCGAGGAAGACTCGAGCAACGCGCTGCTGGGCGATCTCTCGAGCCGCGCCTGGATCGCCTCGGCGCATGCCGACTGGCACCCGTCGCGGCCCTGGTGGATCACCGGCCGGGTCGCCGGCAAGTGGCAGAAGGATCGCTTCGAGAACGGCGTGCGCGACGAATTCCGTGCACAGCTCGTCTCGGGCCGCGCCGTCTACGATCTCACGGAGGACTGGGATGTCGGCGTGCTCGCCGCCGCGCAGTTCGGCCAGCGTGGCGCGGTGCAGAAGGCGTTCGGCGTCGAAGTGGGTCGCTTGCTGCGCCAGAATCTTTGGCTGTCGGTGGGCGCCAACTTCACCGGCTTCGACGGCGACCGCGACCTCGCCGGCTACGAGTACACCCGCGAAGGCGTCTATCTCCGCCTGCGCTTCAAGTTCGACGAGCACCTCTTCAAGGGCTCGGACCGCGAGATCAACCGGAGTCTCGACCGATGAAGACCTTCTCTGCCCCTCCCTTGACGACCGTCTTCGCCGCGATGGCGCTCGCTGCCGCATCGCTCAGCGCGCCAGCGCAGGACACCCGGCTCGCGCCTGAAAAGGCCCGTATCTCCGATCCGGTTATCCAGGCGGACTACGACGGCTATCTCGCGCTGCAGGAGCGCATCAAGAAGCTGAACGACGGCGGCCGCCGCGTCGCCGACTACCACCTCGCCAAGGCGCAGTGCTGGCTGGATGTCAGTTTCCACGAGTACACCCGCAACGACCGCGGGCCGTTCCCGCAAGCGGCCCTCTCCGAGAGCGAGAAGCTCGTCGCGGCGATGGAGCAGGGCGCCTCGCCGCTGCCGACCGACACGCCGCTGGTGGGCGAAGCGGTGATGCTGCGGCCTGATCTTTGGGAGCGTGCCCGTGCGCTGCGCGGCGAAGGCGGCTTCGAGTGTGCGGCGCAGAAGACCGCCTGCGCTGAGGTCGAGCTGGTGCATGCCGGCAACGAACACGCGCAGCAGCAATGGCGTCACGCCAAGCCCTATGTGCAGAAGGCCGAGGACCTGCTCGCTCAGGCCTCGAGCGAGGCGGCGTCCTGTCGGGCCGCTGCTGCGGTTCCGGCCGTCGTTCCCGTCGCCGTCGCCGCCCGCCAGAACTGGTTCGGCGTCGAGGTGGTGTTCGCCTTCGACCGCTCGGGCGTCGCCGACATCCGCCCCGCGAGCCGCGCGCAGTTGGAAAGTTTGGCCGAGCGCCTGAAGCGCGACGGTCTCGTGGTCGAGTCGATCGATCTCGTCGGCCATGCGGATCGCCTGAACCGCACCGGCAACACCGCCTATAACTTGGCGCTCTCTGAGAAGCGCGTCGCCACGGTCCGTGACGAACTCGTGCGCCTCGGCGTCGAGCCGGCGCGCATCAGCACCAGCGCCCGGGGGGACGGCACCCCGGTCGTGGATTGCAGCGGACGCGGCCTGTCGGGCGCGGCGTTGCAGGAGTGCCTGCTGCCGAACCGTCGCGTCGATGTGCAGGTGCGTACCCGCAGCCCTTGATAAATCGGCGGATTCGGCGCTAAGTATCAGCATCATCCCCGATGACTGCTGGAGCGCTGACCCATGGCCACGATCAACGTCAATGGAAAACCGCTCGCGACCGATGCCGCGCCTGACACCCCGCTGCTCTGGGTGTTGCGCGACCATCTTGGCCTGACCGGCACCAAGTTCGGTTGCGGACAGGCGCTCTGCGGCGCCTGCACCGTGCATGTCGATGGTCAACCGGTGCGTTCCTGTGTGGTGCCGCTCTCGTCGGTCGGCAGCGCCGCCATCACCACCATCGAAGGTCTCTCGCCCGACCGCTCGCATGTCGTGCAGCAGGCCTGGCTCGAACTCGATGTCGCCCAATGCGGCTACTGTCAGTCCGGGCAGATCATGTCCGCGAGCGCATTGCTCGCCGCGAACCCCGAGCCGAGCGATGCCGACATCGACACCGCGCTCGCCGGCAATATCTGCCGCTGCGGGACTTACTCTCGCGTCCGCAAGGCCGTACACCGCGCCGCGGAGCTGCTGCGTGCGCAGGTGCCCGCGGTGGCTGCGGCGACCAAGGCGGAGGGCTGACGCCATGAACGACACCATGACGGACGCCACCACCGATCCCACCGCAGCCGCGCTCGCCTCCCGCCGGGATTTTTTGAAGGCCTCGGCGCTCGCCAGCGGCGGCCTCATGCTCGGCATCACCCTCACCGGCTGCGCCAAACCTGCCGCGCTCGGCGGCGCCGGAGGCCAGCCCGTCGCCTGGCTGCGCATCGGCGGCGATGACCGCATCACCGTGCTCGTCGACCGGTCCGAGATGGGGCAGGGCGTCTACACCGCGATGACGCAGTTGCTCGCCGAGGAGCTCGGCATCGACCCGATACGGGTCGCGGTCGAGGCGGCGCCGGTCGGTGCAGTCTATGTCAACGCCTTGCTCGGCGCGCAGATCACCGGCGGCAGCACCAGCGTGCGCGACGCTTGGGACAAGCTCCGTCTTGCTGGTGCGCAGGCGCGCACGATGCTCGTGCAGGCCGCCGCCGCCCACTGGGGCGTCGAAGGTTCGACGCTCAAGGTGCAGGACGGCGCCGTATTGCGAGGTAACGAGCGCCTGACCTTCGGCCAGCTCGCCGAAGCCGCCGCGAAGCTGCCCGTTCCGAAGGATGTCGCTCTCAAGGACCCCAAAGATTTCAGTACGGTGGGCAAGCCGCAGAAACGGCTCGATGCTCCCGCCAAAGTCGACGGCAGCGCCGTGTACGGCATCGATGTCAAACTGCCCGGCATGCTGCACGCGGCGCTGCGGCAGACCCCGACGCTCGGCGGGTCGGTCGCCGGCCTCGATGCCACCGCCGCCGAGGCGATGCCCGGTGTGCGCAGAGTGATGACGGTCACGAACGGCGTGGCGGTGATCGCCGATCACTATTGGCAAGCGAAGCAGGCCTTGGATGCGGTCAAGATCACTTGGACGCCCGGTCCCAACGCGACACTCGACACCGTCAGCATGAGATCGAAGCTGCGTGCCGCCGCCGCGCGGCCCGGCAAGTCGGTGCGTAACGAAGGCGATGTCGCCGCAGGGCTCAAGGGTGCCGCGAAGACGCTGCGCGCCGTGTACGAACTGCCGCTGCTCGCGCACGCGACGCTCGAACCGCAGAACTGCACCGCCGATGTGCGCGCCGATGGCGCCGACATCCATGTCAACACGCAGACCCAGACCATCGCGCAGGCGACGGTCGCGCAGGTGGCCGGCCTCAAACCCGAACAGGTGCGCATCCACACGACGCTGCTCGGCGGCGGTTTCGGACGCCGTCTCGAGGTCGATTACATCCCCGCGGCGGTCGAGGCCTCGAAGGCCATCGGCAAGCCCGTGAAGCTCATCTGGAGCCGCGAGGAGGACACCACGCACGATGCCTACCGTCCGCCCGCCTACGACGAGGTCGCAGGCGGCCTCGACGCCGACGGCAAGCTCGTCGCCTGGCAGCTGCACATCACGAGCCCCTCGATCACCGCGCGCATGTTCCCGGCGGTGGTCGAGAACGCGGTCGACCCCTTCGCCGTCGAAGCGGCATCCAACTACCCCTACGATGTGCCGAACATCGCGGTCGACTACAACCGCGAGGAGATCGGCATCGATGTCGGCTATTGGCGCTCGGTGAGCCATGCGCTCAACTGCTTCGTCGCCGAGAGCTTCATGGACGAGCTCGCGCATGCCGCGGGCAAAGACCCCTACGCGTTCCGCGCGGGATTGCTCAGCAAGCAGCCGCGCTACCAGCGCGTGCTCGACGCCGCCGCCGAGAAGGCCGGCTGGGGCAAGGCGCCCGCCGGGCATTTTCAGGGCATCGCGTTGATGGAAGGCTATGGCAGCTATCTCGCGCAGGTCGTCGAAGTGTCGGTGAAGGGCGGCGCGCTCAAGATCCACCGCATCACCTGCGTCGTCGATTGCGGTCGCATGGTGAACCCCAACATCGTCGACCAACAGGTCGAGGGCAGCATCCTGTTCGGGCTCACCGCCGCGCTCTGGGGCGAGGTCACTTTGAAGGGCGGGCAGGTACAGGAGCGGAACTTCGACCGCTACCGGCTGCTGCGTCTGCCCGAGTCGCCGCGCATCGAGGTGGTGCTGCTCGAGAGCACCGAGGCACCGGGCGGCATGGGTGAACCGGCGACCGCGCTGATCGCGCCGGCGCTCACCAACGCGATCTTCGCGGCGACGGGCAAGCGCCTGCGCTCGCTGCCGATCGCGCGGCAGGGCTTCACGCTTGCCTGAGTCATCGTCGCCTGATGGCGCATCGTCGGACGGCGCCGCGTTGACCCGGCACCGCACGGTGCAGCGGCTCGCCGTCCTCCTCGCCGTGCTCGGCTGGACCGCGCTTGTGTTGCAGGCCTGGATCAGCGTCACGCGGCATATCGCGCTCGGCAACGGCGCGGCCTACGGCGTGATGATGTACACCGGCTATTTCACGATCCTCACCAATGCGCTCTGCGCGGCCGTGGCGACCGCCGTGGCGCTCGGCGCGCGCGCGAGCCCGGCGTTGCAGGTGCTGCGACGCCCGGCGTTCATCACCGCGGCGGCGGTGTCGATCCTGTTGGTGGGCGTGATCTACCACCTGCTGCTGCGTGCCATCCACCATCCCGTCGGCCTCGAGTACGCCTGCAACATCGCGCTGCACTACCTCGTCCCGCCCTTGTTCGTGGTGTTCTGGTGGCTCGCCGTGCCACGCGGGGTGCTGGTGTGGCGTGATCTGTGGCTGGCGTTCGCGTTCCCGGCCGTCTATGCGGTGTATGTGCTCGCGCGCGGCGAGCTCGCGGGCGTCTATCCGTACCCGTTCTTCGATGTCACGAAGCTCGGCTACGCCGATGTCCTGCGCAACGCGGCGGGACTCTCCGCCGTGTTCGTGACGACGGCCATCGCCCTGTTCGCGATCAAGCGGTCACCGATCGGTCGCTGACGGCGGCGCAGTCGGCGTCATTTGCCGATGCAGAACTGCATCATGGGCTGGAAGGCGCGTGGTTACTGGCGTTCAGGGGGCTGGGGGCTCACGGGTCATCCCGCGCTCGGACACTGCATGGCCGCGACCGCACGAATGCGTTGCAGGACCGCAGACACGCGCTGCTCGTGCAACTCGTCGATCGCTACCAGCCCGGGCAGCGTGTCGATGAAAGACGGCGTCGCCATGACCTGCTCGAACGCTGCCGACAGGTAGTCCTTCAACGGCGGCGATGCGCCTCCGATCTCCTCTACGACACGCCTCCGCCCTTCGAGGACATTGATGATGTCCTCGAAGTCGTGGCTCACCCGCATGTCTGACTGGCCGCGCGTGCGGAAAGCCTCGAACTTCGTTCCGAGAAAGGCCGGCGCCGAGATGAGATTGACGGACCTTCCACTGGGGAGCCGCACGCGCATCGCCGAACTCGCCGCCTCGGCGTACCAGCGATTCGAGAACCCAAGCACCGCCTCGTCGGTTGGCATCAGATCGACTGCCACCGCACCCGTCCGCCACCGGCAGATCGGGGCATCGGGCGTCAGATCTCGGGTCAGTCCCCGCTGCGCGAACCGACGCTCGAGCGCGTGATAGTCGCGCAGCGCGGTCACCGCCGCGATCAGATCGACATCAGTCGTCACCCGGGGCGGCGGCGCCGAGGGCGCATCGATCAACAGGCTGGCCGCGCAGCCACCCACCAGCACGACCTCCTCGCACAATTCGCCGAGCGCTGCCGCCACGAGCTCGACGCTTTCGACATTCGGGTCACCCGCAATCACAGCCGGGCCTCGAACGCTTCACTCGCCAGCCGGCGTTCTCGCGCGTTACCGACACGCAGGGCATCGAACAGCGCCAGGTTCTCGTACAGCGACGCACTTCGTTGCGAGGCCGCGGGAGCGGACGGGTAGAGCGGCATCAGCGCTACGCCCCTCATCGAACCTTCGAGCGCCGGCCACACTGGCGGCGGATCGGCCGATGGCGCGATACGCGCATTCAATGGCGCGGCCGCGTGTGCCGTGGGAATGCCTACGACCATGCTGCCGCGCGCCGCTGGAAAGGCATATCGCGCCCCATGCAGCAGGAACTCCTTGAACGCAGGCACCATCAACCGCGGCCGCTTGCCGTCGAAGAACAGCAGGCGCGACGCGGCGGCGCGTTTCAGCGCGGCATGCACCTCGGACATCGATAGCCCGCTGAAAGCCGCAAGCTCGGGATAGGTCATCACCTCGTCGCCCAGGGCGGCCAAGGCCAGCAGGAGATAGAAGTCCTGCGGCTTCAGTACGGGTTGGCGGTTGGCGGCGCGGGGCATGGTGATATTCGTGTTTCGCGAAATGCGAAAGTATAATACGAACAATAAGTTGTCAAACGCTGAAGCCCATTGGATTGAATGCACGTCGGACTTTCGGCTTCCGGCTGCAAGGTACTTGGGTCAGACATTTACAACTAGACCGACGTGAATCCGGCTTTGCCGTCACTCAGCCACACTCACCTACTTCCCGATACAAAAACTCCCGAAGATCCGCCCGAGCAGGTCGTCCGAGGTGAACTCCCCCGTGATCTCGCCGAGCGAGCGTTGCGCGAGGCGCAGCTCCTCGGCGACGAGTTCGCCGCGCCGCGCCGCGAGCAGGGTGCAGGCGGCTTCGAGCGCTGCGCGGGCGCGGGTGAGCGCCTCCAGATGGCGGGCGCGTGCGGAGACGGCCCCGGTGTCGGTGGGCGAGTAGCCGATGGCGGCTTGCAGATGGGTGCGGAGCGCAGCCAAACCTTCGCCGGTGCGGGCCGAGAGGCGCAGTTGGGCATCGACGCCCGGCACCTCCGCGCCCCTGGCGGTCGGCAGGTCTACCGTCATCAGGTCCACCTTATTGAACACCAGCGTCACCGGCACGCCCTCGGGCAGGGTGGCGCGCTCGGCGGTGTAGGCGGTGGCCGCGGGGTCGGTGGCGGCATCGACCACGAACAGCACGCGGTCGGCGCGGGCGATCTCGGCGCGGGTGCGGCGGATGCCCTCGGCCTCGACCACATCGGCCGGACCCTCGCCCGCCACCCGGAGTCCTGCGGTGTCGAGCACCTGCAGCGGGAGGCCGTCGAGGTCGAGCTGCTCGCGGACCACATCGCGGGTGGTGCCCGGGAGGTCGGTGACGATGGCGGCCTCGTGGCCGGCGAGCGCGTTCAGCAGGCTCGACTTGCCGGCGTTCGGGCGACCGGCGATGACCACCGTCAGGCCGTCGCGCAGCACCCGCCCCTGGCGGGCGGCCTGGGTGACGGCATCGAAGCGCGCGCGCAGCGCCTCGACGCGGGCGCTGAGCGCGGGGTCGGCGAGGAAGTCGATGTCCTCTTCCGGGAAGTCGATGGCGGCCTCGACCCAGACACGCAGCTCGATGAGCCCCTCGACGAGCCCGTGGACCTCCGCTGAGAACGCGCCCTGGAGTGAACGCAACGCGGCCCGGGCGGCGGCTTGGGAACCGGCGTCGATGAGGTCGGCGACGGCCTCGGCTTGGGCGAGGTCGAGCTTGTCGTTGAGGTAGGCGCGGCGGGTGAACTCACCCGGCTCGGCGCGCCGGGCGCCGAGCTCGATCGCGCGGGCGACGAGCGCCGCGAGCACCGCTGGACCGCCGTGGCCGTGGAGCTCCAGCACCGCCTCGCCGGTGTAGGAGTGGGGGCCCGGGAAGTAGAGCGCGAGACCGGAATCGATCGCCTCACCGGCCCCGTCGCGGAAGGTCGCGAGCGTCGCGCGGCGGGGTTCCGGCAGGCGACCTCCGAGCAGCGCGGCGGCGATCGCCGGCACCCCCGGACCCGACAGACGGACCACGCCGATGCCGCCGCGACCGGGCGCGGTGGCGGGGGCGACGATGGTGTCGGAGGGGTTGATTGGGGTCAT
>CALGVD010000063.1 GCA_937920275.1 uncultured Pseudomonadota bacterium | reverse complement strand
CCCGCCGGGACGGTGAACGCGCCGACCACGCGGTCGGTGTAGCGCTCGGCGAACAGGTTCAGCGAGGAGCCGGCCTGCTCGAAGCCCGACCAGAAGAGCGCGCAGGCGACGAACAGCACGATCAGCACCAGCACCCGCTTCTGCTCGACGCCGTCGAGGCCGGCGAAGAACAGCAGATAGGCGAAGTAGAGCGCCGCCATCGCGATGATCACCCCGATGCCTTGGGCCTGCAGTTCGATCGGCGAGACCTTGACGATGCCGAGGAAGGGCAGCGCGATCAGCACGCCGAGGATCGCCGAGCCGATCCAGAGGTTGCGCCAGGCGCCGCGCATGTCGGTGCCGGCCGCCACATGCGGTCTTGCGCCGGCGCCGCCGAGGTGCTGGCGGGTCACGAGGAACTGCACGACACCGAGCGCCATGCCGATGCCAGCCGCCATGAAGCCGACGCGCCAGCCGTAGACCTGCGCGAGCCAAGCGGTGATCAGCGGTCCGATGAACGCACCGATGTTGATGCCCATGTAGAAGATCGTGAAACCGGCATCCCGGCGACCGCCGCCTTCTGGGTAGAGGTCCGCCACCAGCGCAGAGATGTTCGGCTTGAGCAGGCCGACACCCAGGATGATGACGATGAGACCGAGATAGAACATCGACGCATTGGGGGACAGCCACAGACCGAAACTGCCGAGGGAGATGAGGATGCCGCCGTACAGCACGGCCTTCTGGGCGCCGATCAGCCGGTCGGCGATCCAGCCGCCGGGCAGCGCGACGATGTAGACCGCGGCGGTGTAGAGCCCGTAGATGGCGGTGGCCGTCTTGTCATCGAGACCGAGGCCGCCGCGCGCGACGGCGTCGACCAGGAACAGCACCAGCAGGGCGCGCATGCCGTAGTAGCTGAAGCGTTCCCACATCTCGGTGAAGAACAGCGTGGCGAGGCCGCGCGGATGGCCGAAGAAGCTCGTGCCGGAAGAGTCGCTCATGTCAGTCCCCCCGATGGGCCTGCCCTGCAACGGGCTTAGGCCGATGACCGTCGAGTGTGCGCGAAGCCGGGGCGCGGCGGCAAGGCATCGCGCCGGAGCGCGCGCGGCAGCTGGGGCGTGGAGGTCAGGTTCCTACGGCGCTTGCGTCGTCGCGGCGCAGGCGGTTCATCAGGCGCGCCATCACCAGTCCGCCCTCATAGAGCAGGTACATGGGGATGGCCATGATGGTCTGCGAGATCGCGTCCGGCGGTGTGAGCAAGGCCGCCACGAGGAAGATGCCGATCAGCACATAGCCGCGCGATTCGGCGAGTTTTTCGACCCGTACCAAGCCCGTCAGCACCAGCAGCACGACCACCACCGGTGTTTCGAACGCGAGACCGAAGCAGAGGAACATCGTCAGCACGAAATCCATGTAGCTGTTGATGTCGGTCATCATGCGCACGCCCTGCGGCGTGGTGTTGGCGAAGAACTGGAACATCACCGGGAACACCAAGTAAAACGCGAACACCACGCCCGCGTAGAACAGCAGGATCGAGGACACCAAAAGTGGCAGCGCGAAGCGTTTCTCGCGGCGGTAGAGGCCGGGCGCGACGAACGCCCACAGCTGATAGAGGACATAGGGCATGGCGATGAACAGCGCCACGAAGAACGCGAGCTTGAAGGGTGTCATGAACGGCGAGATGACGCTGGTGGCGATCAGCGACGAACCTTCGGGCAGCTGCGCGATCAGGGGTTGCGCGACCAGTGTGAACAGGTCGTTGGCGAAGAACGCCAGCGGCACGAACACGATGATCACCGCGAGCAGTGCACGCAGAAGCCGGTCGCGCAGCTCGAGCAGGTGCGAGATCAGCGTGCCTTCCGCCAGCGGTTCCTCGGTGGGCGCGTCAGGGTCGCGGGTCATCAGGGGTGTTCTGCTGGACAGGGTCGTCGGTCGGGGTGGGGGTCG
>CALGVD010000062.1 GCA_937920275.1 uncultured Pseudomonadota bacterium | reverse complement strand
AGTCGCCGAACGCATCCTTTTGGAGGGCGGCAATGCCGTCGATGCGGCCATCGCCACCGCCTTCGTGCTTGCGGTCACCTTCCCGGAAGCGGGCAATCTCGGCGGCGGCGGTTTCATGACCGTGCACCTCGACGGCCGGCAGCAATTCTTGGATTTCCGCGAAACCGCACCCGCCGGTGCCACGCGCGACATGTACCTCGACGCCGCGGGCAAGGCGATTCCGGATGCGAGCCTCATCGGTGCGCTCGCCGCGGGCGTGCCCGGCACAGTCGCCGGTCTCTGGGCCGCGCACCAACGCTACGGCACCCTACCCTGGAAGCGTCTCGTCACGCCCGCGATCCGGCTCGCGCGCGAGGGTTTCGCGGTCGAACCCCAGCTCGCAGGGCTGCTCGCCGAGCAACGGACCGAGCTTGCGGGGCGCACCAACTTCGACCGTTACTTCGGTGGGCTCGAGGCCGGCGACACACTGCGCCAGCCTGAGCTCGCCGCGACGCTCGAGCGGATCGCACGCGCGGGTCCGAAAGGTTTCTATCGCGGTCGCACCGCTCGGCTGATCGTCGCGGAGATGCGCCGCGGCGGCGGTCTCATCACCCAAGCCGACCTCGCCGCCTACACGCCGGTCTGGCGTGAGCCCTTGCGCTTCGACTGGCGAGGGCGACAGGTCATCACGGCACCGCCCCCGAGCTCGGGCGGTCTCGCGCTCGCGCAATTGCTCGGCATGAAAGAGCGCTTGGCGCCCGCGTTCGCCGGACAATCCCTCAACGGCACGCGCTATGTGCACCTCGTCGCCGAGATCTCCAAGCGTGTCTTCGCGGACCGCGCCGAATACTTGGGCGATCCGGCCTTCGTTGAGGTTCCGGTCGCGCGCCTGATGGCCCCTGATTACCTCGACCGGCGCGCTGCAGAGGTCTCCCCGGAACGACCCTCCGCCACGCCCGCCGTGCAGCCCGGGCTCGCAGAGCGTCCGCAGACGACGCACTTCTCGATACTCGACGCGCAGGGCAATGCAGTCGCGCTCACCTACACCTTGAACGGCGGCTTCGGCAGCGGCGTGGTCGTCACCGGCGCGGGTTTCCTGCTCAACAACGAGATGGACGACTTCAGCGTCCGTCCCGGCCAGCCCAACCTGTATGGGGTCGTCGGCGGCCGCGCCAACGAGATCGCGCCCGGCAAACGGATGCTCTCATCGATGACGCCCACGATCGTCCTGGAGGACGGGCGGGTGCGCACCATCGTCGGCACCCCGGGCGGCTCGACCATCATCACCGCGGTGTTCCAGACGCTCGTGAATCTGCGCGACTTCGGGCTGCCACCGCTCACCGCGATCTCGGCCTCGCGCTTCCATCACCAACTGCTGCCGCCCGATCGCATCATCTACAGCCGCTGCTGTGCACTCGAGGCGCAGACCGTCGAGGAGCTGCGCGCACTCGGCTACACCGTCGAACCGAGCAGCTGGGAGTTCGGAGACATGCAGGTCGTCACGGTCGACGATGACGGCCACATCGAGGCGGCGTCCGATCCGCGGGGTCGCGGCATAAGCCGCGTGTTCCCGGAGCCCTGAGCGCGCTCAGGCGCGGCGGCCGACAGCGATATCGAGCAGGATCGGCAACAGTCGTCGGCGTGCCTCATCGAAGGACAACGCCGAGAGCGCGAAGCGCACCGCTAGCGCCCCGACGGGTTCGCCCTCCAGCATCACCGGCACAGCGATGCTGCCCTGCTCGGTGAGGCGCAGCGGCCTGATGGCGCGGGCGAATCCGCGCTCGCGCGTCGCATCCAATTCCCGCTCGAGCGCGGCGCGGTCCGGCCAGAGATCGTAGAGTTCCGGCGCACGGGACGGCCAGAGCAACTCGATGAGCGTCTCGCGGGCCCGAGCAGAGGAGAAAGCCAACACGACACGACCCGAGGCGGTCGTCAGCACCGGCAGGGAAACGCCGCGCTCGAAGAACTCGACCGCGAAACCGCTGTCACGGTCGCTCGAATCCTCCACGAACATCTCGAGGTGTCGAAGCCTTGTCAGGCTCATGGGCCACTGCATCTGCGGCGCAGCCGCATGCATCGCCGCACGGACCGTCTCAAGCCGCTCGACGGCGGTGTCGAAGCCATGGCTCAAGGTCTTGGCCTTGAGCGTCAAGGCATAGCGGCGGGTCTTCAGACGCTCGGCGAAGCCCATCGCCTCGAGCGTGGCAAGACAACGGGTCACGGTGGTCCGGGCCAAGCGCAATCTTTGGCTGATGCCAGCCGTTGTGAGGGGCCCGTGGCGGTTCAGCAGCACCATGACCTCGAGACCCCGGACCAGCACCCGCACCGGCGCCGGATGTCCCGGCGGCATGCGATGCGGGATCCCCTCGGCAGCCTGCGCCGAGGGACCCCGACCGCCTGCGGGTCGGCGGCTACCGGATTCGTCTTCCATCACCCGCCCCGCACCCTTAGCGAGTTGCGCCCTCTTCCTCACCGACGGACGGCGCTTCGTCTCCATCTGCCCCGACCGTGCTGCCCTCGTCCATGAAGCCCGACGAGCGCGCGCCCTCGAGCTTGCGACGGCGATGGGCGTGGGCGGCGAAGCCCGTACCAGCCGGTATCAGACGACCGACGATGACGTTCTCCTTGAGACCGCGCAGATCGTCCTTGAGGCCGCGGACCGCCGCCTCGGTGAGGACGCGGGTGGTCTCCTGGAACGAGGCCGCCGAGATGAACGATTCGGTGGCCAGCGACGCCTTGGTGATGCCGAGCAGCACCGGTGCAAGCGTCGCGATCTGCTTGCCCTCGCCGCCGATGCGGTCGTTGATGTCGAGCGCACGCGAACGGTCGAGCTGCTCGCCCTTGAGCAGCGGCGTCTCGCCGATGCTCGTGACCTCGGTCTTGCGCAACATCTGCCGGATGATGACCTCGATGTGCTTGTCGTTGATCTTCACGCCCTGGAGGCGATAGACGTCCTGGATCTCGCGCACGAGGAAGTTGGCCAAGGCCTCGACGCCCCGCAGCCGCAGGATGTCGTGCGGGTTCGGTTCGCCGTCGGCGATGACTTCGCCGCGGGTGACCTGCTCGCCCTCGAAGACGTTCAGCTGGCGCCACTTCGGGATCAGCTCCTCGTACTTCTCACCCTTCTCTTCGGTGATGACCAGACGACGCTTGCCCTTGGTCTCCTTACCGAAACTGACGGTGCCGCTCTTCTCGGCGAGGATCGCCTGTTCCTTCGGCTTGCGGGCCTCGAAGAGATCGGCAACACGCGGCAGACCGCCGGTGATGTCACGGGTCTTCGAGGACTCCTGCGGGATGCGAGCGATGACATCGCCCACCGACACACGGGCCCCGTCTTCGAGGCTGATGAGCGCACCCGCGGGCAGCGTGTAGACCGCCGGGATCTCGGTGTTGGCGAACGGCACTTCCTTGCCCTTGGCGTTGACCAGCTTGATGGTCGGGCGCAATTCCTTGCCGCCGCGCTGCTTCGTGCCATCCATGACCACCACGGACGAGAGGCCGGTGACCTCGTCGACCTGACGCGTGATGGTGAGACCGTCGACGAAGTCCTGGAAGCGGAGGAAACCCGCCACCTCGGTGACGACCGGGTGGGTGTGGGGATCCCAGGTCGCCACGACCTGCCCTGCCGGCACATGCGTGCCCTCGGCGATGCTGATGTGCGCACCGAACGGGATCTTGTACCGCTCACGCTCGCGACCGAACTCGTCCACCACGCCGATCTCGCCCGACCGCGACACCGCGACCAGATGACCCTTCTCGTGGGAGACGGTCTTGACGTTGTGGAAGCGCAGCGTGCCCTTGTTGCGGACCTCGAGGCTCGAGGACGCCGCCGCACGCGACGCCGCGCCACCGATGTGGAAGGTACGCATCGTGAGCTGAGTGCCGGGCTCGCCGATCGACTGCGCCGCCATGACGCCGATCGCTTCGCCGATGTTGATGATGCGACCGCGCGCGAGATCGCGCCCGTAGCACATCGAGCAGACGCCGTATCGGGTGTCGCAGGTGATCGGTGAACGCACCATGACCTGATCGACGCCCTGCTGTTCGAGCAGGCGCACGAGGTCCTCGTCGATCAGCGTGCCGGCTGGGAGCAGGACCGCGCCCTTACCGCCCGGCTTGAGGACATCCTCGACGACCACGCGGCCGAGCACACGCTCACCGAGGCCTTCGACCACGTCACCCCCCTCGACAAGCGGGGAGACCATGAGGCCGTTGGTGGTGCCGCAATCGACCTCGGTGACGACGAGATCCTGCGCGACATCGCAGAGGCGACGCGTGAGGTAGCCGGAGTTCGCGGTCTTCAGCGCCGTGTCCGCGAGACCCTTGCGGGCGCCGTGGGTGGAGATGAAGTACTGCAGGACGTTCAGGCCTTCGCGGAAATTCGCCGTGATCGGCGTCTCGATGATCGAGCCGTCAGGCTTCGCCATCAGGCCGCGCATGCCGGCGAGCTGGCGGATCTGCGCCGCGCTGCCGCGGGCGCCCGAGTCGGCCATCATGAAGATCGAGTTGAAGGACTTCTGGCGCTGCTTCTTGCCGCGCGAGTCGGTCGCCTCCTCGGTACCGAGCTTGTCCATCATCGCCTTGGCGACCTGATCGTTGGCACGCGACCAGATATCGACGACCTTGTTGTAGCGCTCGCCGTTGGTGACGAGACCCGAGGAATACTGGTTCTGGATCTCCTTCACCTCGCGGTCCGCGGCGGCGACGATCTTCACCTTCTGCTCGGGGATCACGATGTCGTCGATGCCGAAGGACACCGACGCCCGGGTCGCATAGGCGAAACCGGTGTACATCAGGCGGTCGGCGAAGATGACGGTGTCCTTGAGGCCGAGTTGGCGATAACAGGCGTTGATGGTCGCCGAGATCGCCTTCTTGGTCATGTCCTGGTTGACGATGTCGAAGGACAGCCCGTCAGGCAGCACCTCGGACAGCAGCGCGCGACCGACGGTGGTCTCGACCCGCCGACGGCGCGGGACTTTCTGGCCATCGACGATGGTCGATTCTTTGATGCGCACCTTGATGCGTGCCTGCAGGTGGACCTGCCGGGTCTCATAGGCGCGATGTACCTCGCCGATGTCGGAGAACGACATGTCCTCGCCCTCGGCGCCGATGCGCTCGCGGGTCATGAAGTACAGACCGAGCACCACATCCTGCGAGGGGACGATGATCGGGTCGCCGTTGGCGGGCGAGAGGATGTTGTTGGACGACATCATCAACGCCCGCGCCTCGAGCTGGGCTTCGAGCGACAGCGGCACGTGCACGGCCATCTGGTCGCCGTCGAAGTCGGCGTTGAAGGCGGTGCAGACGAGCGGGTGCAGCTGGATGGCCTTGCCCTCGATCAACACCGGCTCGAAAGCCTGGATACCGAGACGGTGCAGCGTCGGCGCACGGTTGAGCAGCACCGGATGTTCGCGGATCACCTCGGAGAGGATGTCCCAGACCTCCGGGCCTTCACGCTCGACGAGCCGCTTGGCGGCCTTGATGGTCGAGGCGTCGCCGCGGATCTGCAGCTTGTGGAAGATGAACGGCTTGAAGAGTTCGAGCGCCATCTTCTTGGGCAGACCGCACTGGTGCAGGCGCAAGGTCGGTCCGACCACGATGACCGAACGGCCGGAGTAGTCGACACGCTTGCCGAGCAGGTTCTGGCGGAAGCGGCCCTGCTTGCCCTTGATCATGTCGGCGAGCGACTTCAGCGGACGCTTGTTGGTGCCGGTGATGGCACGCCCGCGACGGCCGTTGTCGAGCAAGGCATCGACGGCTTCCTGCAGCATGCGCTTCTCGTTGCGCACGATGATATCGGGCGCGCTGAGCTCGAGCAGACGACGCAGGCGGTTGTTGCGGTTGATGACGCGACGATAGAGATCGTTCAGGTCCGAGGTCGCGAAACGACCGCCATCGAGCGGCACAAGCGGCCGCAGGTCGGGCGGCAGCACCGGCAGGATGGTCATCACCATCCACTCAGGCTTGTTGCCGGACTCGATGAAGGATTCGATCAGCTTGAGGCGCTTGGAGAGCCGCTTGAGCTTGGTCTCCGAGGCGGTGTTCGTCATCTCTTCGCGGACCTTGACGAGCTCATCCTTGAGATCGAGCGAGGAGAGCATCTCGTGGACGGCCTCGGCACCCATGAGGGCGTGGAAGCCATCACCGTGGGCCTCGATCGCCTCGAGGTACATCTCGTCGCTGAGCAGCTGGCCGCGCTTCATCTCGGTCTGCTCAGGGTCGATGACCACGAAGGCTTCGAAATAGAGCACGCGCTCGATCTCGCGCAGCGTCATGTCGAGCATCAGGCCGATGCGCGAGGGGAGCGACTTGAGGAACCAGATGTGGGCCACCGGCGAAGCGAGGTCGATGTGACCCATGCGCTCGCGACGGACCTTGGACTGGGTCACCTCGACGCCGCACTTCTCGCAGACCACGCCGCGGTGCTTCAGGCGCTTGTACTTGCCGCACAAGCACTCGAAGTCCTTCACGGGCCCGAAGATCTTGGCGCAGAACAGGCCATCCCGCTCCGGCTTGAAGGTGCGGTAGTTGATGGTCTCCGGCTTCTTGACCTCGCCGAACGACCACGAACGGATCATCTCGGGCGAAGCGAGCCCGATCTTGATCGAGTCGAAGTGTTCGACCGGTGCGTTGTGCTTGAAGACGTTGAAGAATTCCTTCATGGCTGCAACCTCAATCCTGTTCCAGGTCAATGTTGATCGCGAGGGAACGGATCTCCTTCACGAGCACATTGAACGACTCGGGCATACCGGCATCCATCTGGTGATTACCGTCGACGATGTTCTTGTACATCTTCGTACGGCCGTTCACGTCGTCGGATTTGACCGTGAGCATCTCTTGCAGGGTGTAGGCGGCACCGTAGGCCTCCAACGCCCAGACTTCCATCTCGCCGAAGCGTTGTCCGCCGAACTGCGCCTTGCCGCCGAGCGGCTGCTGGGTGACCAGCGAATACGGGCCAGTCGAACGCGCGTGCATCTTGTCGTCGACGAGATGGTTGAGCTTCAGCATGTACATGTAGCCGACGGTGACCGGACGCTCGAAACGCTCGCCCGTGCGACCGTCGGTGAGATGCGTCTGGCCGGAGAGCGGCAGATCGGCCATCTCGAGCAACCGCTTGATCTCGGCCTCCGAGGCGCCATCGAACACCGGGGTCGCGATCGGCACCCCGCGCGAGAGGTTCTTCGCGAGCGCGAGCAGGTCCGCGTCGCTGAAGCTGTCGATGTCTTCCTTCTGACCGCCCGTATCGTTGTAGATACGCTTGATGAAGCCGCGCAGATCGGCGACCGCTTGCTGCGCTTCGAGCATGCGACCGATCTTGAGGCCGAGCCCCTTCGCCGCCCAGCCGAGGTGCGTCTCGAGCACCTGACCGACGTTCATGCGCGAAGGCACGCCGAGGGGGTTGAGCACGACATCGACCGGCGTACCGTCCTCGAGGTAGGGCATGTCCTCGACCGGGACGATCGTGGAGATCACGCCCTTGTTACCGTGGCGGCCGGCCATCTTGTCGCCCGGCTGCACGCGGCGCTTCACCGCGAGATAGACCTTCACCATCTTGAGCACGCCAGGCGAGAGGTCGTCGCCTTGCACGATCTTGCCGCGCTTGTTCTCGAACTTGGCCTCGAACGCCTTGCGCTGGGAACGCACGCGCTCCGCAGCCGCTTCAAGCTGGGCGTTGGCGTCTTCGTCGTCGAGACGGATCTCGAACCACTCGTCACGGTTCAGTTCGTCGAGGTACGAGGCGGTGAGCTTGGTGCCCGACTTGAGCTTGCGCGGCCCACCGGCCGCCACCTTGCCGAGCAGCGTGGCACGCACGCGCTGGAAGATATCGTCCTCGAGGATGCGCTGCTGGTCGCCGAAGTCCTTGCGGACGCGCTCGATCTCGGCCTTCTCGATGGAGAGGGCGCGCGAGTCCTTCGCGACCCCATCACGGGTGAACACGCGGACATCGATGACCGTGCCGTCCATACCCGGTGGCACGCGCAGCGAGGTGTCCTTCACATCGCTCGCCTTCTCACCGAAGATGGCGCGCAGCAGCTTCTCTTCCGGCGTCAGCTGGGTCTCGCCCTTGGGCGTGACCTTGCCGACCAGGATGTCACCCGCCCGCACTTCCGCGCCGATGAATGCGATGCCGGCTTCGTCGAGCTTGTTGAGGGCCTGATCGCCGACATTGGGGATGTCGGCGGTGATCTCCTCAGAACCCAGCTTGGTGTCGCGGGCGACGCAGCTCAGCTCTTCGATGTGGATGGTGGTGAAACGGTCTTCCTGGACCACCCGCTCGGAGATGAGGATCGAATCCTCGAAGTTGTAGCCGTTCCAGGGCATGAACGCGACCAGCATGTTCTGGCCGAGCGCGAGTTCGCCGAGGTCGGTCGAGGGACCGTCCGCCAACACATCACCGCGGGCGATGACATCGCCCGCCGACACCAGCGGACGCTGGTTGATGCAGGTGTTCTGGTTGGAACGGGTGTACTTGGTGAGGTTGTAGATGTCGACGCCGGGCTCGCTGGCCGTGGTCTCGCCATCAT
The DNA here is from genome assembly GCA_937920275.1 of uncultured Pseudomonadota bacterium. Classification (GTDB taxonomy): domain Bacteria; phylum Pseudomonadota; class Gammaproteobacteria; order Steroidobacterales; family Steroidobacteraceae; genus UBA964. The sequence goes on along the minus strand of CALGVD010000062.1, from coordinate 5,883 downwards.
CGACGCGCACCACGATGCGCGAAGCGTCGACCGAATCGACCAACCCGCCACGACGCGCGACCACGGTCACACCGGAGTCGATGGCGACCGGGCGCTCCATACCGGTCCCGACGAGCGGGGCCTCGGTGCGCAGCGTCGGCACAGCCTGGCGCTGCATGTTCGAGCCCATGAGCGCGCGGTTCGCATCGTCGTGCTCGAGGAACGGGATGAGCGACGCGGCGACCGACACGATCTGCTTCGGCGAGACATCCATGTAGTTGATGCGCTCGCGCTGCATCAGCGTGAACTCGTTCTGGTAGCGGCAGGAGACCAATTCGTCGGACAGCGCGCCGCGTCCGTCGGTCGCGGCGTTCGCCTGCGCGATCGCGAACTCGCCCTCCTCGATCGCAGACAGGAAGTCGATCTGGTCGGTGACACGCCCGTCCACGACACGCCGATACGGCGTCTCGAGGAAGCCGTATTCGTTGGTGCGGGCGTAGACGGACAGCGAGTTGATGAGTCCGATGTTCGGGCCTTCCGGGGTCTCGATCGGGCAGACGCGGCCGTAATGCGTCGGGTGCACGTCGCGCACCTCGAAGCCGGCGCGTTCGCGCGTGAGGCCGCCCGGGCCGAGCGCCGAAACGCGACGCTTGTGGGTGACCTCGGAGAGCGGGTTGTTCTGGTCCATGAACTGGCTGAGCTGCGAGGAGCCGAAGAACTCCTTCACGGCGGCCGCCACCGGCTTCGCGTTGATCATCTCCTGCGGCATCAACGGCTCGCTCTCGGCGAGGTTGAGGCGCTCCTTGACCGCGCGCTCGACGCGCACGAGGCCGACCCGGAAAGCGTTCTCGGCCATCTCGCCGACCGAACGGACACGGCGGTTGCCGAGGTGATCGATGTCATCGACGACACCGTCGCCGTTGCGGATGGCGATCAGGACCTTCAGGACCTCGAGCACATCGTCCTTGGAGAGGACATCCGAACCGATGATCTCCTTGCGGCCGACGCGCCGGTTGAACTTCATGCGGCCGACATCGGAGAGGTCGTAGCGCTCAGGGTTGAAGAAGAGGTTGTTGAAGAGGTTCTCGGCGGCGTCGCGGGTCGGCGGCTCACCGGGTCGCATCATGCGGTAGATCTCCACCAACGCCTCGAGACGGTTGCGGGTGGGATCGATGCGGAGCGTGTCGGAGATGTACGGACCCCGATCGAGGTCGTTCACATACAGCGTGGAGATATCGTTGATGCCGGCTTCGATCATCTTCTCGGCGGAGATCGCCGTGATGACCTCGTTGGCCTTGGCGATGATCTCGCCGGTCTCGGTGTTGACCACATCGTGCGAGAGGACCTTGCCGTAGATGTAGTCGCGCGGGACGGCGAGCTTGCGCACGCCAGCGTCCTCGAGCTGCCGGACATGGCGCGCCGTGATGCGGCGGCCTTCCTCGACGACCACCTGGTCGCCGATGCGGATCTCGAAGGAAGCGGTCTCACCGCGCAAGCGGGAGGGGACGAGCTCGAGGGCGACCTCGTCCTTGGAGATGAAGAAGGTGTTCTTGTCGAAGAACACATCCAGCACCTCGGTGTCAGCCATGCCGAGGGCGCGCAGGATCACCGACACCGGCAACTTGCGGCGGCGGTCGATGCGCGCGAACACGTGGTCCTTGGCGTCGAACTCGAAGTCGAGCCAGGAACCGCGGTAGGGGATGATGCGGGCGTTGAACAACAACTTGCCCGAGGAGTGCGACTTGCCGCGGTCGTGATCGAAGAACACGCCGGGGCTGCGGTGCAGCTGCGAGACGATGACGCGCTCGGTGCCGTTCACCACGAAAGTGCCGTTGTCGGTCATCAGCGGCAGTTCGCCGAGGTAGACCTCCTGTTCACGGACATCCTTGATGGGTTTGTTCGGGCCAGCGGCTTCCTTGTCGTGCACCACGAGGCGCACCTTCACGCGCAGCGGAGCCGCGTAGGTGAGGCCGCGCAACTGGCACTCCTTCACATCGAAGCCCGGCTCGCCAAGGCGGTAGGAGACGTACTCCAGACGCGCGTTGCCCGAGTAGCTGGAGATCGGGAAAACGCTCTTGAAGGCCGCATGCAGACCCACATCCGTGCGCGCTTCCTCGGCCTTGTCCTCTTGGAGGAACTGGCGGTAGGAATCGAGCTGGATGGCGAGCAGGTACGGCGTCTCGAGGACGCTGCTCTGCTTGCCGTAGTTCTTGCGGATGCGCTTCTTCGCGGTGAAGGAATAAGCCATCGAACACCTCTATCGTCTGAACGACACGGGGACGGCGAAGCAACCGGGGTCTGTCGACCCCGGCTGCATCGCAGCCCATGCTATGTACGCAATGCCCACCGATGTGTCGGCGGGATTACTTGATCTCGACTTTCGCGCTGGCTTCTTCCAGCTTCTTCTTCATGGCCTCGGAATCGGCCTTGTTCACGCCATCCTTGATCGTGCTGGGCGCAGCTTCGACCAGGTCCTTCGCTTCCTTCAGGCCGAGGCCCGTCAGTTCACGCACGACCTTGATGACACCGACCTTCTTGTCCGCCGGGTATTCCTTGAGGATGACGGTGAACTCCGTCTGCTCCTCGACCACGGCAGCAGCGGCAGCCGGGCCCGCAGCAGCGGCGACGGCCACCGGCGCGGCGGCAGTCACGCCGAACTTCTTCTCCATGTCGGCGATCAGTTCGACCACCTGCATGATGCTCATGTTCGAAATCGATTCGAGGATCTCGTCCTTTGAAACAGCCATTGTATTCACTCCAAAATGTCAGGGTTTCAACAAGTTCAGCCGCTGGTGGCCTGCTTGGCGTCGCGGATAGCCACGACGGTGCGGACCAGCTTGGTGTGGGGCGCGACCAGCGTGCGGACGAGCTTCTCGATCGGGGCCTTGAGGGTCCCCAACATGATCGAGAGAGCCTGTTCGCGCGTCGGCAGCGAGGCGACTTTCTCGAGGTCTGATCCCGGCAGCACTTCGCCACCGAGCGACACGAGACGTGCGACGAGCTTGTCGTTGGTCTTCGCGAAGTCCTTCACCAAGCGCGCGGCTGCGCCCGGATCGTCCTTCGAGAAGGCGAGGACGAGCGGACCCTTGAGTTGGGTACCGAACGCCTCGTACGACGTGCCTACCATGGCCTTGCGTGCCAGCGTGTTCTTGACCACACGCATGTCCACGCCTTGCGCACGGGCTTTGGCACGCAGCTCGGTCATCTGCGTCACCGTGATACCACGGTATTCGGCAGCGACCACGGATTGCGCATCGGCCGCAATCTCCGCCACTTCCTTCACCAGCGCTTTCTTGTCTTCTAGGTTCAGAGGCACTTGATTTTTTCTCCTCTCCTGAAGATCACACACCGGCTGACGGCTTGCGCCGTCCGCCGGACCTTTCGACGGTGACCTTCATCCGAGGACGATCCTCGTCTGAGCGGCGCACCACCTGCGCAGGCGATCATTAAGGGTCGGCGGAACGCATCTGCCGTTCCCCTCCCCGCCTGCGGTCTTCGATGGAACCCGACGGCTCAAGCCGCCGGACCCGCATCAACTCAAAAAAACTTACCCGAGCGACGAGTTTTCCACCTGCACGCCCGGCCCCATCGTCGAAGAGATCGTCACCCGCTTGAGGTACACGCCCTTCGAGGTGGCTGGCTTGGCCTTCTGCAGATCAGCGAGCAACGCCATCAGGTTGTCTTTCAGCTGGGCGGCTTCGAAGCTCGCTTTGCCGATGCTTGCATGGACGATGCCGGCCTTGTCGACGCGGTAACGCACCTGGCCGCTCTTCGCGTTCTTCACCGCACCCGCGACATCCGGGCTGACGGTGCCGACCTTCGGGTTGGGCATCAATCCGCGCGGACCGAGGATCTGGCCGAGCTGGCCTACGACGCGCATCGCATCGGGGCTCGCGATCACGACATCGAAGTCGAGCTGACCGGCCTTCACCTTCTCGGCAAGGTCTTCGAGGCCGACGATATCGGCACCGGCGGCGCGCGCCGCGTCCTGGTTGCGGCCCGAGGTGAACACCGCGACCCGCACCGACTTGCCGATACCGTGCGGCATCACGGTCGAACCACGCACCTGCTGGTCGGACTTCGAGGCGTCGATGCCGAGGTTGACGGCGGCATCCACGGATTCGTTGAACTTCGCGCTGGCGAACTGCTTGACGAGACGCAATGCGTCATCGATCGGATGGGTCTTGCCCGGCGGCAGAGCGTCCTTCCACGACTTCGATCTTTTGGCTACGGCAGGCATGTCAGAGTCCCTCCACATCTACGCCCATCGAGCGGGCGCTACCAGCGATGGTGCGCACGGCCGCTTCGAGGTCGGCCGCGGTCAGATCCGGCGTCTTGGTCTTCGCGATCTCTTCGAGCTGCGCCCGGGTGATCTTGCCGACCTTGCTCGTGTTGGGTGTGCCGCTGCCTTTCGGGATGCCGATCGCCTTGAGGATCAAAACGGCCGCGGGCGGCGTCTTCATGATGAAGGTGAAGCTGCGGTCCGAGTACACGGTGATCACCACCGGGATCGGCAACCCCTTCTCGAGCTTCTGCGTGGCAGCGTTGAACTGCTTGCAGAACTCCATGATGTTGACGCCCTGCTGACCGAGTGCCGGCCCGATAGGCGGGGATGGGTTGGCCGAGCCCGCAGGGACCTGCAGCTTGACGTACCCCTGTACTTTCTTTGCCATCGTCTTCTCTCCTGGGTCCAAACGCCCGACTTAATGTGCGGGCTCCCCATGCGCTTCCTTGCCACCACACTGCGCGATCCGTCGCGCAGCGAATAGACCATCGCCCGGCGTCGCCGCCCGGGCCTTGCAGACTTCTCCCGTCAGGCCTTCTCGACCTGCGAGAAATCGAGCTCGACGGGCGTCGAGCGCCCGAGGATCTGCACCGCCACCTGCAGGCGGTTCTTCTCGTAATTCACGCTCTCTACGACGCCGCTGAAATCGTTGAACGGCCCTTCGGTGACCCGAACCACTTCGCCCGGCTCGAAGATGACCTTCGGCCGCGGCTTCTCGACGCCTTCCTCGACCCGGCGGAGGATCTGGTTCGCTTCCCGATCGGTGATCGCGGCCGGCTTCTCCTTGGAGCCGCCGATGAAGCCCAACACCTTCGGCACTTCGTGCACGAGGTGCCAGGTGTTCTCGTCCATCTCCATCTGCACGAGCACATAGCCCGGATAGAACTTGCGCTCACTCTTGCGTTTCTGGCCGTCGCGCATCTCGACGACTTCCTCGGTGGGCACCAGGATCTCGCCGAACTTGTCCTCGCAACCGGCGCGCTTCACGCGCTCCTTGAGACCCTCGGCGACCCGATGCTCGAAATTCGAGTAGGCATGCACCACATACCACCGCATCGCCATGGCTCAACCCCCCTCGCCGCTGGCGCCGCCGCCGAGGATGGCGCGGGTAGCCCACGCCAGAAACGAATCCACGCCCCAGAAGAAGAGCGCCATGATCAGCACGAACACGAAGACCACCAGCGTCATCGAGCCGGTCTCCTCGCGGGTCGGCCAAAAGACTTTGTAGAGCTCGACGCGCGCTTCGAGGAAGAACTTCCAGAGGTCGCGCCCGTATCCGGACGCGGTGAACACCGCCGCACCGACCACCAAAGAACCGACGAACACCGACCAACGCACCGCGCCGGACTGCGTGCCCTTGAAGACGTAGAACGCCGCCACACCCGCAGCCACGATGAGGATCGCGGCCCAGAGCTTGGCTTTGTCGGCACCGGTGATGCCTTGTTGATTGACGACTTCGTTCATTCTCGATCCTGAGTGGCAGGCCAGGAGGGAATCGAACCCCCAACCTGCGGTTTTGGAGACCGCCGCTCTGCCAATTGAGCTACTGGCCTGTTGATTCCCTGCCTTACTTCAGGATCTTCGCGACCACACCGGCGCCGACAGTACGGCCGCCTTCG
>CALGVD010000061.1 GCA_937920275.1 uncultured Pseudomonadota bacterium | reverse complement strand
CCTCCCTTTCCACCAACTCCTGCGGAGGTCTCCATGTCCGTGCCGCCCAAGTGGTTCACCCCGGTCGCCATCCTCGCGTTGCTCTGGAATCTCCTGGGCGCCTCGGCCTATCTGATGGATGTCACGATCTCGCCCGAGGCGGTGGCGAAGTTGGGTGACGCCGAACAGACCATGTACGCGTCGCGCCCGGTATGGTTCGTGGCGGCATACGCCAGCGCCGTATGGTTCGGCGTCGCTGGTTCGCTCGGGCTGCTGCTGCGCAAGCGATGGGCGCAGCCGCTGTTCGTGTTGTCCCTGCTCGGGCTGATCGCGCAGGATGTCGCGTTGTTCTCGCGTCCTGAGGTCCGGGCGGACACGACGGTGGTCCTTCTGCAGGCGCTCGTGTTCGTGATTGCGCTCTCGCTCCTGATGCTAGCCCGTAAGGCTGAGCGGGAGACTTGGATCGCGTGACCGATCGCATCGATTCCATCGATGCTCTGCGGGGTTCCGCTCGAGTGGCTCCGGTACCGGCTCACCCTCGGTCAGTCCCGACTCCGGGGTTCAGGTCACCTCTGGCTGAACTTCGGCCATCGCGGCAGGTCGAGATTGGGTGACCGACACCCCGTCGGCCTGCGCCGCACGCCACCCTCGGGATAGCCATGCCCCAAAAATCCTTCGCGGTCTGTCTCATCGTCGCGTTCTCGTTCGCCGGCAGCACGCTCGTCGGCGCAGACCCTGTCCCGACCACCCAGACCGCCGAAGGGAACGAAGAGGTCTTGGTCTCGGGCGAGCGTCCCGGGCCGCCGTTGTGGAAGGTCCGGCAGGGCGACAACACCCTCTACATCCTGGCCACCGTCTCTCCGACACCCAAGAACCTCCAGTGGCGCTCGCGTGAGGTCGAGGCTGTGTTGGACCGGGCGACTGCGTTCGTGGATACCACCAGCACGACCATCGGGGCCAACATCAAGAAGATCGGCTTCCTAAAAGGGATGGGTATGGCCCTTGAGTTCCAGCGACTCTGGAAAAACCCTGACGGCAAGCGTCTCGAGGATGTGCTTCCCGCGGATCTCAACGCCCGGTTCATGGCCTTGAAGGCCCGGTATGCTCCCAAGGACCGCAAAATGCTCAAGCGGCGCCCGGTGTTCGCGGCCGAGGACCTGTGGCGTGCCGCGGTCGTGCAGAGCAAGTTGAGCACTGCTAGCGAGGTTGTGGGGACGGTCCACCTAATGGCCGGTGAGAGAAAGGTTGAGCGATTGTTCGTCTCGGTGACCGTGGACGACCCGCTTGCCTTGCGCGCCGCACTCGATGAGCTCGGGCGCATCCCGATCGAGGCAGAGATCGCCTGCATGCGAAGCGTACTCGCCCGCTTCGACACCGACCTCGCGACGACGCGGGAGCGTGCGGTCGCTTGGGCAGAAGGGGATGTGGATGCTTTACGCACCGGTGCTCATGGTGCCACGAGGGACGCCTGTCTCGACGGTTTCGCGGACACCATGCAGGTCGTTGCCAAGGCGCGCGATCTCCGTTGGCAGCTGCTCGTCGAGGCCGTGGAGAACCACGCCGTGTCGCTGGCCGTGGTCGACATCAACGAATTGCTCCAACCCGGCGGCTTCGCCGACCGGCTACGGGCTCAGGGATACGAGGTAGACGAGCCGTGAGCCTTGCGTCGATGTCGCGTCGCGGTAAGACTTGGAGGTTGTGGTTCGGTTAAATTGATACGCGAGGCAGCCCGTTTCAGTAGGGAGGGCGAGTGAGACGGTCCTTAATCTGTATCGTGTTGGCCGCGTCGCTCGCGGCAGAATCGGCGGACGCTGAACCGCCACCGAAGATACCCGTCCAGCTTTTTTTCGGCAATCCCGCCGTCTCCAATCCGCGGCTCTCCGACGACGGCAAAATCTTCGCGTTCATCATGTCGCAAGGCGATGTCCAACTGGTCGCCACGCGCGGGATCTCTGGCGGGCAGACCGTTCCAGTGGCGAAGTTCGACGACCCTCGCATGCGTCTTAACTGGCTCGAGTGGGCCAACGCCAATCGAATCCTCATCAGCGGGCAGTTCCGGGACCGGAGCGCGTTTGGTGTGCGGGCCCGTGCCACGCGATTGTTCGGTGTCGACCGGGACGGCGAGGACTTCGGGCTGCTCGGGCGTAAGTGGCCGGTGTTTGGACAACGCGCAGTCCCCGTCGCATCCCAAGACCGCGTCATCCATTGGACGCCCACTGATCCCAAGACGGTGCTCATCGAGTTCCGCTCGCCCCTAGAGGCGCACCCGGAAGTGATGCGCATGGATGTGGACACCGGGGCGCTCAAACCCGTGCAGCAGGCAACGCACGGTATCCGTGAATGGCACGCGGACCGTGATGGCCGGATCCGTGCCGGCGAGGCGTCCGAGCGCGACGGCTACCAGCTCTGGGTCAGACGGGAGTCGGAGGGTCCGTTGATCAAGATCATCGATCATCCTCAGAATGACGCGACCGGTCCGACTTTCGCCGGTTTTCATGCCGATCCTGGGCTCGTCTATGTCCTTTCACCCGAGGCGGGGCGGAACGCGCTGTTCGAGTACGACATCGTCGAGCAGAAGCTCGGCAAGCGCGTGTTCGCCCACCCGGGCGTCGATATCGATGGGATGAAGCGCGACGCGGGGCTTGACCGCAGGGTCGTCGGCGTCCGCTACACGGTGGACCGTCCTGAGATCCATTTCTTCGATACGCTCGCCGAGCGCGAGCACAGGGCGTTACGTGTAGCGCTCCAACGCGAGTTTCCTACCGCCGTCTTCCACGAGCAGGTGAGCGCCTCGGTCGATGGCAGCCAGCAGATTCTTGAGGTGAGTTCCGAGGTGCAGCCGCCGGTCTTCTATCTCTACGACCGCGGCAAGCGGCGACTCGCCCGGCTTCTCGACCAACGACCGGCGATTGATCCCCGCCAGATGGCACCGACCCGACGTATCGAGTTCAAGGCACGCGATGGTCGGCCGCTCTCGGGATATCTGACGCTGCCCCGGGGCATCGAGGCTCGCGATCTCCCTGCGATCGCGCTGGTGCACGGCGGGCCATGGTCACGGGACCTGATTCAGTGGGACCCGGAGGTCCAGCTACTGGCCAACCGCGGCTTTGCCGTGCTGCAGATCAATTTTCGCGGCTCCTCCGGCCTCGGGATCGAGCATCTGGAAGCGGGCTACCGCGAGTGGGGACAGAAGATTCAGGACGACATCACCGACGGTATGCGCTGGTCGATCGAGCAAGGGTTTGTGGATGCCGACCGTATCGGGATCATGGGCTCGAGCTTCGGCGGGTATGCATCGCTCGTTGGTCTTGTTAAGACGCCTGAACTTTTCCGCGCCGGTGTCGCATATGCCCCGGTGACCGATATCGAGCGGATGATCAGCGACGATGAGTGGTACGAGTGGGGCGCGGACTGGCACCGGAAGATGGTGGGAGGTGAGCGCGGTGATGAGGCGCGCCTGCGCGGGAATTCGCCGCTGCGGCGTGCGGCCGAGATCCGCGCGCCTGTACTGCTGGGTCACGGTGTGGATGACCAGCGCATCCATGTGCGTCAGTCGCGCCAGATGGCCGAGGCGTTACGCGACGCGGGGAGGCAGGTGGAGTACCTAGAGTTCCCTGACGAGGTGCACGGGTTCCTGCTTGAGGCTAACCGGGTCCGCTGGTACGGACGGGTGGTGGCGTTCTTCGAGGAACACCTCTCGCCACGAGGGTCTTCGACGACGGGTCGTTGAGACGAGGAGTCGCGGCCGCCTCGCTGCGGATTCGCTGACCCCGCGCCCTCAGCGCCGCTCGAACACCATCTTCTCGCGTGCCACGCGGCCGTTCTCGCCGTAGTAGCGCGCGGTCACGGTCATGGTGCGCTGGTCCTCGGACAGCGAACGACGGAAGGTCGCGACCTTCTCGCCGCCGGCCTTGATCACCGAGGTCACGGCGTCACCGTCGCCCGTGTCGATGGCGATGGTGTCGCCCATCGGCAGGCCGTGGATCGGGTAGTCGCGGCCATCGAGCCGTACCTTGAACCTCACCTCGGACTCCAGCGACAGTTCATCGCCGCTCAGCACCAGTGTCCGCTCGAGCCCCCGCGCTGCGATGCCGGTGGAGGCGAGCACCAAGCCGGTGGGCAATGTCGCAGGTCCCGCGACGGCGGTGCGTGCGGTGAGCTCCGACCTGTCGGGGTTGAGGGTCCAGCCGGTCGGCTCCTGGGCCTGAGTCCCGGCTGCGGCGAAAACAAGCAGGGCGGAAAGCCCGATGCGATGCAGAGAAACATTCATGTTGATGCCCCTTCTGTGTTCATGGATGAGGTTTGAACCGAAAGTACTCCGTGTAGGGCCGATGTCAACAATCTGTAACAATTCTGTGCTAGACGGCTTCGGGCGAGCGATCGGGCGTCGTGGGTGTTGACAAAGCAAAAAGTACTTTGTAAATTAAAGCACATGGTCACCCAATACAGGAG
>CALGVD010000060.1 GCA_937920275.1 uncultured Pseudomonadota bacterium | reverse complement strand
CGCCCTCACCCCACCCGCCCCACCACGGGCACCAGCGCGCCGGTCACGCCGCTCGCGGCGGGCGACAACAAGAACGCGACCACCTCGGCGATTTCGTTCGGGGTGACCCAGCGGCGGGGGTCGGCGTCCGGCATGTCGCGCCGGTTGGCCGGGGTGTCGATGACCGATGGCATGACCGCGTTCACCCGCACGCCGTTCGCGAGCTCCTCGGCGGCCAAGGCCTCGGTGAGCCGCGACACCGCCGACTTGGCGGCGGCATAAGCCCCCATGCCCGCCCCGGCGCGCGCCGTCGCCGCAGCCGAGACATTGACGATGGCGCCGCGCGAGGCACGAAGCGCGGGCAGTGCGAGGCGCGTGGCCTCGAACGCGGTCTGGACATTGATGCGGTACATCCGCTCCCAGGACGCCCAGCCACCCTCGCTGACGGTCTCCCAGATGAAGCCGCCGGCGACATTGACGAGGCCGTTGAGGGGCGCCGAGGCCGCGGTGGGCGATCCGGTCAACTGGGCGAGCAGCGACGCGGTCGCCACGGGGTCGGCGAGGTCGATGCCACCGAACGAGAGCCGCTGCCCGGCGGCCGGGATCGTCGGCGCGAAGTCGACGGCCGCGACCGCCTCGCCGCGGGCGGCGAGCGTGGCGATGACGGCTTGGCCAAGGACGCCGGCGGCGCCGGTGACGAGGATCACGCCTCGAGCAGCGGCAGGCGCCGGGGTCGTCGGCCGGTGAGTGCGGTGAGCGCGTTGGCGAGTGCCGGGGCGACCGGCGGCACGCCGATCTCGCCGACGCCGGTGGGCACGGCGCGGCTGTCGATGATGTGTGTCTCGATGACGGGGGCCTCGCTGATCCGCATCAGCGGGACCGAATCGAAGTTCCCCTCGCGCACCACGCCGCCTTCCATCGTGATCCGGCCGGTGAGGGCGGCAGAGAGCCCCCAGACGACCGAGCCTTCGATCTGCTGGCGGATGAGGCCGGGGTTGACCGGCGTACCGCAGTCGACGGCCGCGACGACGCGGTGGATGCGCGGCGTGCCGGACGGCGACAGCGACACCTCCATGACCATCGCCACGGGGCTGCCGAAGCTCTTGCAGAGCGCCACGCCACGCGCCACGCGGGCACCATCGGCCGCGGGTGCGGCGGGGGTGCGCCAACCGGATCTGTCGGCGACGAGCTGCAGCACGGCGTGTTCGCGCGTGGCGGGGTCGAGGTGGGCGAGGCGGAACGCGATGGGGTCCGTCCCGGATGCCGCGGCGAGTTCGTCGATGAAGCTCTCGTGGAAGAACGACTGGAACGAGAATCCGACCGAACGCCACACGCCGACGGCGATGGGCAGCGTCAGGATCTGGTGGTCGACCCGCATGTTGGGGATCTGGTAGGCCTGATCGGCCGTGCCTTCGACGGCGGATTTATCCGGGCCGGGGGGCGCGAAGCCGATCATGCGGGTCGTGAGTTCGACGGTCGCCGACTGAGAGGCCGAACGCGAATGCAGGGCGACGATGCGACCGTCGGCGACCGCACCCTCGACGCGGGCGGTGGCGCCGGGCCGGAAGAAATCGTTACGGGTGTCGTCTTCGCGCGTCCATTGCAACTGCACCAGTCTGCCCGGGTGCTCGCGCGCGATGCTCGCGGCCTGCAGCACGATATCGAGCTCAGTGCGGCGGCCGAACGCGCCGCCAAGCGCGACGCTGCGGATCTCGACGGCCTCGTCCTCGAAGCCGAGCAGCTTCGCCACAGCCTTGCGCGCCACATCCGGCGCTTGGTGGCCGACATGCAGCACCGCGGTCTTGCCCTCGACCTTGGCGCAGCAGGACATCGGCTCCATGGCCGCATGCGCGAGCCAAGGGAGTTCGTATTCGGCGGTGATCTTAGTGGCGGAGGACAGTGCTTTGACGGCATCGCCGTCGTTGCGGAAGGTGTGCGCGTCCGATCCTGAGCGCACGGCCGTCCAGAGCGCGGCGGTCATGGCGGCGGTGTCGGCGGTGCTGGTCGTGCTGGCCGTATCGGCCGTATTTCCCGTCGCTGGGGGGGCTTGCCAAGCCGGGGCCAGCGCTGCTGCTGCGCGGCGCGCCTGCCAAGTGCCCTCGGCGACCACGCCGACCGCCGCTGCGGACCCGGCGAGCGAGGGCAGACGCACCACGCCGAGCACGCCGGGCAGGGCGCGCGCTGCGGTATCGTCCAGCGATCCGAGCACGGCATCGCGCTGCGGCGCATGCACCAAGGCGGCGTAGAGCATGCCGGGTTCGCGGACATCGCAGGCATAGACCGCCGAGCCATCGACCTTGGCGGGGCCGTCGAGCCGTGTCAGCGGCTGACCGATGAACTTGAACTGCGAGGGATCTTTGAGCGCGACATCGCCCACCTCGGGCAGTGCGATGGGCTTGCCGTTGGCTGCGGTGCCCGCCTCGGCGACCAAGGCGCCGAAGCCGATCGAGCCGAGCCGCGGATGGGTGACCGCGCCGGCCGCCGTGGTGCATTCGGTCGCCGGCACCGCCCACTTGCGGGCCGCCAGCGCGATCAGGGTGGCGCGCGCCGCCGCACCCGCCTCACGCATCGTCAGCCAAAGATCCGGGATGCTGGTGGAGCCGCCGGTCGCCATCATGCCCATGAGGCCGGTCGCCTTGTCGGCGACATTGCGGCCGACGCGCCGCAGCACGCCGTCGCCGTCGGTCGCGAAGGGCAGCATGCCCTTGGTGACGAAGAAATTGCGGTAGATCAGATCGATCGGCGATTGCTCGATGCCGACCTTGCGCCAATCGCAGTCGAGCTCCTCGGCGAGCAGCATGGCGAGACCCGTGTGTACGCCCTGTCCCATCTCGCAGCGCGGCACGATCACCGTGACCGAATCGTCGGCGCCGATCTTGACCCAGCCGTTGAGGGCCAGCTGCCCATCCTTGACCGGCAGCGGTGTCTTGCTGCGCAGCCTCGACGGTGCCGGCAGCACCGCCCATCCGACCACCAAAGCCCCGATGCCGCCGAGGCCCGCCAACAACACTGTGCGTCTTTTCATGATGGGGGGATGATACGCCGGGGCACGAGTCCGCGGCGACAGGCGTCGCTGCAATACTTGACCTGATCCCAGTCCCGCGCCCACTTTTTGCGCCACTCGAAGGGGCGCCCGCAGTGCGCACAGGTCTTGACGGGGCGGGGGGCGCCGCTCGCGCGTCGGGCCGGGGTCACTTCCGCCAGAACGCCGCGGTGAAGAGGATCAGGACGCTGAAGATCTCAAGGCGGCCGAGGATCATGCCGACGGTGTAGATCCAGGTCTGGGTGTCGGTGAGGACCTGGTAGTTCCCCGCCGGACCGGTGGGCCCGAGCGCGGGCCCCAAGTTGTTGACGCTCGCGACCACCGAGGTGAAGGCGGTCACCAGATCCATTCCGGTGAGCAGCATCGCGAAGGTCAGCACCGCGATGGTCTGAAAGTAGAGGAAGATGAACGCGAGCACGGAATAGGCGATCCGGTCCTGCACGATATGGCCGCCGATGCGGATCGGGATCACTGCGGAAGGGTGCACCAGCAGCTTCATCTCGCGCTGGGCCTGACGCGCCAACAGCAGCGTGCGGAACATCTTGATGCCACCGCCCGTGGAGCCGGTGCTGCAGATGATGCAGGACAAAAAGATCATCCACACCGGCGCGAAGATCGGCCACAGGCCATAGTCACCGGAGGAGAACCCGGCGGTGGTCGCGACCGACACCACATTGAACGCGGAAGCGCGCAGCGATCCAAAGAAATCTGGGTAGGTGCCGTGCGCGGTCAACAGCGCGGCGATCGCGAGCACGCTGCCACCGACGAGCAAGAAGATCACCTTGGCCTCGGAATCGTTGCGGTAGGGGGCGAGGGTGCGTCCGCGCAGCGCCATGAAGTGCCGGGAGAAGTTGAGGGTCGCCACCAGCATCAGCACGATGAGCACGATCTCGATCGCCGCCGAGTCGAACGCACCGATGCTGGCGTCGCGCGTCGAGAACCCGCCGAGCGCGACCACCGAGAACCCGTGGCAGAGCGCGTCGAACCAACCCATGCCGGCGAAGCGCAGCGCGACCACCGCGACGGCGGTGAGGCCCATGTAGGTCAGCCACAGCGCCTTCGCGGTCTCGGTGATGCGCGGCGTCAGCTTCTCGTCCTTGACCGACCCCGGCGCCTCGGCCCGGTAGAGCGCCATACCGCCGACGCCGAGCAGCGGCAGCACCGCCACCGCCAGCACGATGATGCCGATGCCCCCGAACCAATGCAGCGCATGCCGCCAAAGATTGATCGAGGGGGGCAGCGTGTCGAGGCCGGTGAGCACCGTGGCACCGGTGGTGGTGAGCCCGGATGCCGCTTCGAAATAAGCGTCCGCGAAGCTGATCCCCGGCAGTGCGATCATCAGCGGGACGGCGGCCGACAGCGACAACAGCACCCAGGCGAGCGTCACCAGCAGGAATCCGTCGCGGGCCTTGAGTTCGCGCTTGTGGCGGCGGGTGGCGGCAGCGATCGCGAGGCCCACCACCACATTGATGCCTGCTGCGATCGCGAAGTCGTCGAAGGTCCCATCCTGGTAGATGAGCGCGCTCACGAGCGGCATCAGGAAGGTGATGGCGAACAGCGCCATCATCGTTCCGAGCACATGGGCGACGGCGAGCATGGGGAGCGGTGCGGACCTCAGCGCCGGCCGCTGGTCTCGCCCAAGAACAGGCGTTCGACCTGATCGACATGGCGACGGTCGGTGATGAACAGGACCACATGGTCGTCGGTCTGGATCACGGTGTCATGGTGCGCCATGATCACCTGATCGCCGCGCACCACGCAGCCGATCCGAGCGCCCTCCGGCAGGGAGATCTCCTCGATGCGCTTGCCGACCACGCGCGAGCTGCGCTGATCGCCGTGGATGATGGTCTCGAGCGCCTCAGCGGCCCCGCGCCGCAGCGCATGCACCTGCACGACATCGCCGCGTCGGACATGCGTCAGCAGCGAGCCGATGGTGATGGTCTGCGGTGAGATCGCCACATCGATGCTGCCGTTCTCCATGAGGTCCGCATAGGACGGCTTATTGATGAGCGCCATCACCTTGGCGGCGCCCAACCGTTTGGCGAGCATCGCCGAGAGGATGTTGGCCTCTTCGGAGTTGGTGACGGCGACGAAGGCGTCGCACTCGTCGATGTTCTCCTCGATCAGCAGGTCCTCGTCGGCCGCGTCGCCCTCGAGCACGATGGCGCTCTCGAGGCTCTCGGAGATGCGTCGCGCACGCTTCGGGTCGCGCTCGATGAGCTTGACCTGATTGTCCTTCTCCAGCTTGCGGGCGAGCGAGTAGCCGATGTGGCCGCCACCGGCGATCACCACGCGACGGACCGGTTTCTCCTCGCGGCGGATCTCCGCCATGAACTGCCGGATGTCGTCTTTGGCGGCGAGGAAGAAGACCTCGTCCCCTTCCTCGATGACGGTGTCGCCCTCGGGTTGGACGCTGCGGCCACCGCGGTAGATGGCGACCACGCGCGCCTCGGTGTTCGGGATGTGATCGCGCAGACTGCGTAATTTTTGGCCGACCAACAATCCACCCTTGCGTGCGGCCAAGCCGACGAGCCGTACCCGACCGGCTGCGAAGTCGAGCACCTGCAGCGCACCGGGATAGCGGATCAGGCGCTCCACATAATCCGTGACCAACTGCTCCGGGCTGATCCAGACATCCACCGACAGGGCTTCGGCGCTGAACAGCTTCGGGTGCCGCGTGTACTCCGGCGAGCGGATGCGCGCGATCTTGGTGGGCGTGCGGTAGAGCGTGTAGGCGACTTCGCAGGCCATCATGTTGACCTCGTCGCTGCTGGTGAGGGCGACGAGGATGTCCGCGTCGGCTGCGCCGGCGGCTTCGAGGACGGAGGGGTGGGCGGCGTTGCCGGCGACGGTGCGGATGTCGAGCCGGTCTTGCAGATCGCGCAGCAAGCCTTCGTCGGTATCGACGACCGTGACTTCATTGGCCTCTTCGCGGGCCAGCTGGTGGGCGGCTGTGCGCCCGACCTGTCCCGCGCCGAGGATCACGATCTTCATGGCGCGCATAGCGTACTCCCAAGGGGGTATGCTTGCCAGCATGACGCCGACGCCAGCCGCCCCGCCGGAGCGGGGGGAATTCAGCCGCGGTTGGAAAGTGCTGGTGGCGAGCCTGCTGGGCACGGCCTGTGGCGCTTCACCGCTGCCGTTCAACACCATCGGCTTCTTCATCGACCCGTTGCAGGCGGAGTTCGGCTGGAGCCGGACCGAGATCAGCCTCGGCATCACCATCTACGGTCTCCTCGCGGCACTGCTTGCGCCGGTGTTCGGGCGGATGGCCGACCGTTACGGCGTGCGACCCGTGGCGCTCGGCTCGCTCGCGGCCTTCGGGGTCGTGTTCGCGTCTTTCGCGCTGATCCCCGGGTCGCTCGCCTGGTACTACTTCGTCTGGGTGCTGGTCGGGCTGGTCGGTATCGGTTCGACCCCGGTCACCTGGACGCGCGCCGTCAACGTCTGGTTCTACCGCCACCGCGGCCTCGCGTTGGGACTCACCCTGATGGGTACCAGCGTGTCCGCGGTGCTGCTGCCCATGATCACCGTGGCCTTGCTCGAATGGCAGGGCTGGCGCGCCGCCTATGCAGGCCTTGCGCTCTTGCCGCTCCTGGTCGCCCTGCCGATCGGTCTTCTGTGGTTCCGCGAACCGGAGCCCGAGGAGCGCCCTGCCGAGCTGCGGGCCGCCTCTTCGGCAGGCTTGCCCGGCTTGACCCTCCCCGAGGCGTTGCGCTCGCGCGGTTTCTGGTTGTTGTGGATCTCGATCCTGCTCGTGTCCTTCGCCTACGGCGGCTCGCTGGTGCACCTGCCCTCGATGCTGGGCGCTCAGGGCTTCTCCCGGCCTGAAACGGCTTCGGTGATGATGGTGTTCGGGCTGTCGATCGCCGCGGGCCGCCTCATCACCGGCCTGCTGCTCGATCGTTTCTGGGCGCCGTTCGTGACGCTGCCGATCCTGTCGTTGCCGGCGCTCGCCTGCTGGATGCTCGCCACGGACCACTCCATGACGATGACGGTCGCGGTGCTCTCGGCTTTCCTGCTCGGTTTTGCGGCCGGCGCCGAGACCGACCTCATCGCCTATCTCGCGGGTCGTTACTTCGGCATGGCGAACTACGGCCAGATCTACGGCGTACTCTACATGGCGTTCGGCATCGCGGCGTCGCTGTCGCCGACGGCCTATGGTTGGGTCCGCGACACGACCGGCAGCTACGATCCGATATTGTTCGCGGCGGCGTTGATGTTCATCGTCGGTGCGGTGCTGCTGCTGTTCCTCGGGCCGTATCCGGACCTCGCGGCGCGCGGCGCACCGTCGTCGCCATCTGCCGCTACCAGCGCACCCAGCCGAGCTGCCAAGTAAGCAGGATCAGCCCGCCGAGCATGATCCGGTAATAGGCGAAGCCCGCGAAGGAATGCTTGCTGACGAAGCGCAGCAGGAAGCGGATCGCGAGCAGCGCTGAGAAGAACGCCGCCACGCTCGAGACGACCAAGGACTGCACCTCTCCCGGCGCGAACGGTTCGCGCGCGTCGAGCAGTTTGTAGCCGGTCGCGGCGAGCATCACCGGGATCGCGACGAAGAACGAGAACTCGGCTGCCGTGCGCCGGTCGAGCCCGGTGAGCAGGCCGCCCAAGATGGTCGCTGCGGAGCGGCTGGTGCCCGGTACCAACGCCAACATCTGGAACGCGCCGATGCGCAGCGCATCGAGCGGGCCGATCTCATCGACCGAGCGGATGCGCTCGATGTGCGGCCGCTTCTCGGCCCACAGGATCGCGAGGCCGCCGATCACCAGCGCCATCGCCACCGGCACCGGCGCGAACAGCAGGCTGCGGATGGTGTCCTCGAACATGAGGCCGGCGACCGCCGCCGGCAGGAACGCGAGGAAGAGGTTGGCGGCGAAGCGCCGCGATCCCGCATCCGAGGTGAGGCCGAGCGCCGTGCTCCATAATCTTTGACGGTATTCCCAGCAGATGGCGAGGATCGCCGCGCCCTGCATCACGATCATCTGCCGGAAACCGACCGACTCCTCGAGACCGAGCGCGGCGCGCACGATGATGAGGTGACCGGTGCTCGAGATCGGCAAGAACTCCGTGAAGCCCTCGACGAGGCCGAGCAGGATGTCGATCAACCATTGCATCGTCGGGGGCTCAGTCCGGGATCTTGCGGCCGCGCGTCTCGATCACCCAACCCATGCCGAGCAGACCGATGAGCGGCACGAACCCGACATAGAAGAGCGTGTTGAGCACCACGGCGGGATCGCCCGCGCCCGCCGCCGCCACCGAACCGACGAAGAACGGACCGCCCGCTGCGACGATACGACCGATGTTGTAGGTGAAGCCGGATCCGGTGGCGCGCAAGCGCGTCGGGAAAAGCTCGGGCAGATAGAAGGTGAAGGCGCCGAAGATGCCGAACACCGTGAGACCGATGAAGAAGTACATGTAGAGGCGCAGCTGTGGCGGCAGGTCGAGCCCGAAGGTGGCGAGCAGCGACACCGCGGACAGCGCAAGGTAGGTGGCGAACATCGGCCTCCGACCCCAATGCTTGGCGAGCGGGATGGTGAGCAAGGTCCCGATCAGGCCGCCGATGTTGAAGATCGCCGTGGCTTGGGTCTTCCAGGACTCCGCCAGCTTGCTGGTCGCGATGCGGTCGAGCCCGAGCTGTCCGGCTTCGATCTGCGCGAGGTTCGCCGCCACCACCGGAATGAAGGCGTTGCAGCTCCACCAGGTGAGCAGCGCCACCATCACGACGAGCAGCGCGCTGCGGGTCTGCGGCCAGATGTCGGGCGCGAAGATCTCGCGCAGCCGCGGGGGTGGCGCGGTGGCCGCGGCTTTCTCCCAACGCTCGGGTTCTTTGACGAGGGTCCGGATCCAGAACGCGAAGGCGGCGGGCAGCAAGCCGAAGAGCAGCACATAGCGCCAAGAGACCTCGGGCACCTCGGGGAACAGCCACCCTGCGACCACGGCGTTGATCGTGGTGGCGAGGAACAGGCCGAAAGGCGCGGCGGTATAGAGGACGGCACCCGCTTCGACGCGTTGGTCCTCGGGCACGGCTTCGGCGACCAACGCGCACCCGGCCGCCCACTCCCCGCCGATGCCGAGGCTCGCGATGATGCGGCAGACGATCAGCTGTTCGATGCTGGTGACGAACGCACACAGCGCTGTGCCGACCGCGTACAGCACCATGGTGATGAGCAGCACACGCTTGCGGCCATACCGGTCGGCGATCGGTCCGAACAGCACGCCACCCACCGCCCAACCGACGAGGAAGATGGCGGTGATGAGGCCGGTCCAATAAAGGGTCGCGGTGCGCGCTTCGGGGGAGCCGAGGGTCAGCCCGAGCAAGGTCGGGATCGCGTTGGGGGCGACGAAATTGAAGAGCAGACCGTCGAAGATATCGAAGCCCCAGCCGAGCCAGGCCGCGAACAGCACGGTCCACTGGTAGCGGTTCAGTCGCAGCATCGTATCCCCCGGAGGTTCCCTGGCGTCGGCATCAGCGCCGTGCGGCGTTGATGGCGTCCCGCAGTTCCAGTGTCGCACGGCCTGCGGCTGCAGCGAAATCTTCGCCGTGGCCGGCATAAAGGATGCCGCGTGAGGAGTTGATGACGAGCCCGTCGTCCGCAGCGGTCCGACCGGCCTGCACCGCGCGTCGTACATCGCCGCCCTGTGCGCCCACGCCCGGCACGAGGAAGGTCATCCCGCCGGTACGGGCGCGGATGTCGGCGAGCTCCTCGGGGTAGGTCGCACCGACCACCAGCAGGCAGTTGCCGCGCGTGTTCCATTCCTGTGCGACCTTCTCGGCGACCACCTGATAGAGCTTGCGGCCGTCGACCACGAGGTCCTGGAATTCGCGCGCGCCCGCATTGGAGGTGCGGCAGAGGATCACGATGCCTTTGTCGCCGTACTCCAAAAACGGCTCGACCGAGTCGCGCCCGAGGTAGGGGTTCACGGTGACCGCATCGGCGCCATACCGCTCGAAGGCCTCGCGGGCGTACTTCTCGGCGGTGCTGCCGATATCGCCGCGCTTGGAATCGAGGATCACCGGCACGCCGGGCGCCCGCTCGCGGATGTAGCGCAGCGTATCGAGCAGCTGGTCCTCCGCGCCGACCGCGGCGTAATGCGCGATCTGGGGTTTGTAGGCGCAAACGAGGTCGGCAGTGGCATCGATGATGGCGCGATTGAAGGCCAGGATCGCATCCGGCCGGTCGCGCAGCTGCGGCGGGAAGCGCTCGATCTCGGGATCGAGCCCGACGCAGACCCAGGAGTCGTGGGCCGCCGCGGCTGCAGCGAGCTGCGCGTGGAAAACGTTCCGGATCATGGGTCGCAAGTGTAGCCGACGGGCAGGATCGTCAAGCGGTGCATCGGTCGCCCGATCAAGTGGGGGTGAGGTTCGCGTACTGCAGCATCAGCCACTTGCTGCCTTGACCCTCAAAATTGACCTGTACCCGCGCGTGCGGGCCTTGGCCCTCGACATTGACCACCACCCCGGCGCCGAACTTGGCATGGCGCACCCGTGCGCCGAGGCGTATCCCGGGCGCAGGCGGCTCTTCGCGCAAACCCGCCGCCCCGCGGCCCATGCCGCTCTGGCCTGCTTGGCGCGTGCCGGACTGGCTGTTGTGGCCGCCGCCGAAGCCGCTGCCGCTGCCGAAGCCGCCGCCGAACCCCCTGCCGAACGCTTGGCCGGGTCGTGTGCCGCTCACCCTTGGCCGGACCTCCTCGAGGAACTCCTCGGGGATCTCCTTGATGAAGCGCGAGGGGATGCCGTAGGCATCGATGCCGTGCAGGCGTCGTTGCTCGGCGTAGGTGAGATAGAGCTGGCGCATGGCGCGCGTGATGCCGACATAGGCGAGGCGGCGCTCTTCCTCGAGGCTGTCGGGGTCGTTGAGCGAGCGTTGGTGCGGGAACAGGCCATCTTCGAGTCCCGCGAGGAACACCAACGGGAACTCGAGCCCCTTGGCGGTGTGCAGCGTCATCATCTGCACGCAATCCTCCCAAGCCTCGGCTTGGCCTTCGCCGGACTCGAGCACGGCATGGGCGAGGAACGAGTCGAGCGGCGCCATCGCCTCTTCGCCCTCGTCGGTGGCGGGTATGAAACCGCGCGCCGCCGAGACCAGTTCCAGGAGGTTCTCGGTGCGCGCCTCGCCACGGTCCGCCTTGTCTTTGCGGTGGTGCTCGAGCAGACCGCTCGCCGCGAGCATCTGGTCGACGATCTCGTGCAGCGCCAGTGTCGCCGTGGCGGTGGCGAGACCGTCGATCACCTGCACGAAACCCTGCAGCGCGGTACCCGCACGACTACCGAGGCTGCCGTCCCCGAGGCAGACCAGCGCCGCCGACCAGAGCGAGCTGCCCGCTTCGCGGGCGCGCACCCGCAGGGTGTCGATCGTCTTGGCGCCCAAGCCGCGCGTGGGCAGGTTGACCACGCGCTCGAAGGAGGCGTCGTCGTTGCGGTTCGACATCAGGCGCAGGTAAGCGAGGGCGTCCTTGATCTCGGCGCGCTCAAAGAATCTTAGGCCGCCGTAGACCTTGTACGGTACGCGCGCGGAGATGAACGCTTCTTCGAAGGCGCGTGATTGCGCGTTGGAGCGGTAGAGCACCGCCGTCTCGCGTCGGGCGCCGCCGTTCGCGACCCATTCCTGGATGCGTTGCAGCACGAACTCCGCCTCATCGCGCTCGTTGAAGGCAGCGTAGAGGCGCAGCGGATCGCCTGCGGCGCCGCTCGTCCAGAGGTTCTTGCCGAGACGACCGGTGTTGCCGGCGATCAGCGCGTTGGCGGCGTGGAGGATGTTGCCGGTCGAGCGATAGTTCTGCTCGAGGCGCACCAGCGTGACCTGCGGGAAATCGTTGCGGAAAGTCTGCAGGTTCTCGACCCGCGCGCCGCGCCAACGATAGATCGACTGGTCGTCGTCGCCCACTGCGAACGGTGCACCGGAGGAGCCGACCAGCAGCTTCGTCCAGGCGTACTGGATGGCGTTGGTGTCCTGGAACTCATCGACCAGCACATGACGGAAGCGGCGGCGGTAATGCGCGAGCAGTTCCGGTTGGTCGCGCCACAGTTCGAAGGCACGCAGCAGCAGCTCGGCGAAGTCGACCACACCGGCGACGCGGCAGGCGTCTTCGTAGTCCTGGTAGAGCTTGACGAACTGGCGGCGCGTCGGATCGTTGCCATCCTTGAGCGCTTTCGGCCGAAGGCCCTCGTCCTTCTGCTGATTGATGAAGTACTGGATGTCGCGCGGCACCCAGCGGGTCTCATCGAGCTGCTGCGCCTTGAGCAGTTTTTTGATGAGCCGTAGCTGGTCGTCGGAGTCGAGGATCTGGAAGGTCTGGGGCAAGCCTGCTTCACGCCAGTGCAGCCGCAGCAGGCGGTGGGCGATGCCGTGGAAGGTGCCGATCCAGAGCGCTGCGCCCGGCATGCCGAGCAGCGCTTCGGTGCGGTGGCGCATCTCGCTCGCGGCTTTGTTGGTGAAGGTGACCGCGAGGATGCTGTGCGCCGCAGCGCCCTCGGCTTCGACCAACCAGGCCACGCGGTGCACGAGCACACGCGTCTTGCCGCTGCCTGCACCGGCGAGCACCAGTACCGGTCCGGACGGTGCAGTGACCGCTGCGCGCTGCGCATCGTTCAGCGGGTTGAGGATGGGGGAGATGTCCATGAGCGGGCGCGATTCTACCGCCATCCCCTGCGCGGTGGCGCGTCGCTAGTCGACCCGGCCGAGCTTCATGTCCTCCGCGAAGCGCAGCAACGCCGAGATCACGGTCAGCAGCACCGGTCCGAGGATCAGACCCACACCGCCGAACGCCGCCGCACCGCCGATCACGCCGACGAATACGGCGAGCGTCGAGACCTCGGCCTGCTTGGAGACGAGGATGGGCCGCAGGACGTTGTCCGATACGGAGATCAGCGCGCCCCAGCCGAGCATGAAGAGCGCGGCGCCGCTCTGCCCCATGCCGGCGAGCGCCAGCACCGCCGGCACCCAGACGATCGCGGTGCCGCCTGCGGGCAACAGCGAGAACAGCGCTGCGAGCACGCCGAACACGACCGGCGAGGGCAGGCCGGTGAGTGCGAAACCGATGCCGGTGAGGATGCCTTGGATGAGTGCGGTGAGGCCGGAGCCATAGACGACCGCCCGCGTGGTGTCCGCGACCAGCTTCGACAGGCTATCGCGGTGCACGGCGTCGAGCGGCAGCAGGTGCATCAGCCGTTGCAGCATGGCGCGGCCATCGCGCAGCATGAAGAAGAGCAAGAACAGCATCAGCGTGAAGGCGAGGGTGGTGCTGAGGACATTGAGGACGAGGCTGCTGCCGAGGTTGGCGGCGATCCGCAGCAGGCTCTGGCCAAGGCCCACCACCCAGTCGGACACCTGCGCGCCGTCGAGATCGAGCAGCGTGACGACGCGGGTGAGGATCGGTCCGAACACCGGATATTCCTCGATACGGCCAAGCGTGTCGGCATCGATGCGCCAAGGACTGCGCTGCAGCGCGTAGACCAGCCTCCGACCTTGGTCCACGAACGCGACGCCGATCAAGGCGAGCGGCACGAACACGACCAGCGGCGTGAGCGCCGTCAGCAGACCTGCGGCCAGGTTCGGACGGTCGCCGAAGCGGCGGGTGAGCCGGACCTGCAAGGGTGCGAGCAGCACGGCGAGGCAGATCGACCAGGCGAGCGCGCCCCAGAAGGGCGTCATCAGTTGGAAGAGCGCGTAGCCGAGCACGGCGACACTCAGGACCCCGAAGCCGCGGCGGTAGAACTCATCCATCCGACCACTATACTGGCTCGATGCCCCATCCTCTACGTCGTGCGCTCCTCGCCTGCTTGGCGGCGGGCGGGGGCTTGCTGCTCGCGGGCTGCGCGGGTTCTTTGGGGCGCTCGTCGCCCCCGTCCGAGGGTCCCCGCGTGTCGCCCACCATCAATCCCAAGGCCTATGCCTACGCGGTCATCAGCGTCGCCGACATGGAGCAGGCACTCGCGCTCTGGTCCTCCCGCTTCGGGATGCAGGTCGTCGCGCGACGCGAGGGGCGCGATCCGGCACTGGCGGCGGTCTGGGGGCTCGGATCGGACGACATCATCGACCAAGCGCTGCTGCGGACGCCGGGCATGGCGCAGGGTGGCGTGCATTTGGTGCGCTTCCGCTTGCCGGGGCGGGCGGTGCGCGAGGGGGCGGCGGCCACGGACCTCGTACCGAAGAGCGTCGACATCGCGGTGCGCGACCTGCCGGCGCGCCACGCCGAGCTTGCCGCCGCAGGCTATCGTTTCCGCTCGCCGATCGGTCGATTCGAGACCGACGGCGTGGTGGTCGATGAGGTACACCTGCCGGGACCGGACGGCGTCAACCTCGTGTTCCTCGAACAGCAAGGCAAGCCCGAGCCCGTGAGCCCCGAAGGCTATGGGGTCGCGCCGCAGATCGTCGCGATCTCGCCGGACAACCTGCGCGAGAAGGCCTTTTTGGAGCAGGTGCTCGGTCTCGAAGAGACTTCATACCACCGTTTCGCCGGTCCCGAAGTCGAGCGCACCATCGGCTTGCCCGCGGGTGCCGGTCTCGACATCCGTATCTTCGGCGACCCGGCCTACGCTTATGGACGGCTCGAGATCGTGCAGTACGAAGGCGTGACGGGTGCAGACCTGTATCCCCGCGCTCGACCGCCGGCGCGCGGGCTGTTGTCGGTGACATTCTTCGTGCCGGATGTCGCGGCGGTGCTGGCGCGCGCGGCCGCCGCCTCTGCTACGACAGCGTCCGCTGCGACAGTGTCCTTTGCGGCACCGGTCGACCATGGCGTGCGCCGCACGATCTTCGGCGAGGCGCGCATCGCCACGCTCACCTCACCCGCCGGACTGCGCATCGATCTCGTGCAGCGCTGAGCGGGACCTCACGATCTGCTGCAGGCCGGTCTCAAGGCGTCGATGTCGGGTCGTTGAGGCTCGTCGCGAGCAGGATCCCGCGCAGGACGAGGTCAGGGATGACCTCGTCGAACACGCCCTCCTGTTCAAAGAGTCCCGCGAAGCCACCGGTGCCGAGCCGCAAGGGCGGGCGTTGTGCGTCGGGGAAGTTCTCGCTCTGCAAGCGCGCGAAGATCTCGCGTACCGCGCCCAGTTGCCCGAAGTACGCGCCGCTCTGCAGGCTTTCGACAGTGGAGCGTCCGAGGCAGGTCCGACCGTGCTGCGGCAGGATTTCCACCGCCGGTAGCCGTGCGGTGCGGGTCTCCAAGGCCTCCAACGAGATCCGCAGGCCTGCGACGATCACGCCGCCGAGATAATCGCGCTCTGCGGTCACCGCACAGAATGTGGTGGCGGTCCCGAAGTCCGCGATCAGCAGGTCGCGGCCCGAGAACAGGTGGGTCGCCGCGATGGCGTTGGCGATGCGGTCCGCGCCCACCTCGAGCGGGTTGCGGTATTTGATCCGCAGGCCGCTGCGCACGCCGGCTTGCAGCACGAACGGTTCACGCTCGAAGTATTTCTGGCAGGCGCCACGCAGCGAGAACAGCGCGTCCGGCACCACCGAGGCGACGCCGATACGGCTGATCGCCGCCGGGTCGACGCCGTTCTCGCGCAACGCCGCGCGCAAGAACACGCCGAGTTCATCGCTCGATGCACGCGAATCCGAGGTCTTGCGGAACTGCAGCAGCAACGGCGCATCGACGCCGGCGTGCGGGTAGAGTCCGGCATGCACCGTGGTGTTGCCGACATCGATGCAGAGGATCATGTGCGTCCCTCCGGGGCGGGCAGATCAAGGAATTCCGCGAGACGCTCACCGAGGCTTTCCCGGCCATCGAACGCCTCGGGCGCTGCCGCGGCATCGGTCCAGAACGCCCAGCGCGGCCAGTCCTGCAGGTCGTTGGCCACCACGGCGACGACGCCCTCGTGCGCCAGCAGCTGTGCGACCTTGCGACGGCGCTCGGCATCGGCTGCGCCGACGGTCAACTTGAACGCGACGATGCGCAGCGCCGGGTTCCGCGACCACGAGCGCACGAGCCCGACCAGCTTCGGTGTGCGCTCGAAACGCAGCGTGAGCGTATCGGTGTCCGAGTCGATCTTGCCGAGCGAAGAGTGTTCCGCGGCAGCGATCGGGCGCCAGTCGCTGATGGCCGCCGACTGCACCAGCACGTCATAGGACTCCTCGGTGAGCAGTCTGCGCAGGCTGCGCTCGAACGAATCGAAATCGTCATAGCGCTCGAGCCGGGTGATGTCTTCCGCGCTCACCCCGCCCTCAGCCGTGAGCAGCGTGACGGCATGACCGAGTGCGGCGAGGTCCGTGGCGATCGCCGCACCGGTGCGGCCGGTTGAACCGTTGACGATCGAGCGCACCGCATCGAGGGGCATGCGTGTCCCGCCGGCGGTCACCAATATTTTGAGCGCACCGCGCCGAGATATGGGAGAAGGCTCATCGGGGGAGCGCGCGGAGGGCCGTTGCGCCGCGCGCAGGACCGCCTCCAGCAAGACCTCGGGTTCCGCGAGCCGTCCGGCGCCGATCTCGCCGCAGGCGAGCGTCCCGCTGCCGCCCTCGACGATCGTGCAGCCCATGCCGCGCAGCCGTTCCAAAGATCCGCGGGTGGTCGGATGCTCGTACATCCGGGTGTTCATCGCAGGCGCGATGAGCCAGGGCTTGCTGAAGTCGTGGGCGAGGAACAAGGTGCCGACGAGATCGTCACCGATCCCCAGCGCCAGTTTGTTGAGCGTGTTGGCGGTGCAGGGTGCCGCCAGCACGACATCGGCCCAACGCACCAGCCGGATGTGGTCCATGTGATCGCCTGCTGCGAAGGTGTCCGAGCGCACGCGGCGGCCGGTGAGTCCCTCGAGGCTCGCCTCGCCGATGAACGCGCGTGCCGCCGATGTCATCACGACCTCGACCTCGGCGCCCACCGGCGCCTGCACCAGGCGGGAGACGAGCTGGACGACCTTGAACGCGGCGATCGAGCCGCTCATCAACACCAGGACGCGCAGCGGCCGATCAGTCGAGGGTGACATTGTCGATCAACCTCGTCTCGCCCAAGAACGCGGCGATATAACGGCGGGACGCCGCGGCGGGCGAAGTTCCGAGCGCACGGTCTTCCAGATAGTCGATGCGGAACCCTGCGGCCTCCAGCGTCGCACGGGCGCTCCCGGCATCCGGCGCCTCGCGCAGGACCCGCGCGAGCTGCGGTGCGAGCCGTCGCTGCTCGGCGGTCAGCCGCGAATTGCGCGAGCTCATCGCGAGCCCATCGGTCTCACGCACGGTCGGGCAGCCGATGACCGTCCAGGGCAGGAAGAACGCCTCCACCATGCCGCGTATCAGGGTGAGCTGTTGATGGTCCTTCTCGCCCAGGTAGAGCCGTTGACGCGCGGCGTCGGCGCCGACCTGCACGATCTGCAGCAGCTTCATCACGACGGTGAGCACGCCATCGAAGTGGCCGGGGCGTGAGGCGCCGCAGAGCACGGTCGACACCGCGTTCTCCTGCACCTTGTAGGTGTAGCCGTCGGGATAGAGCTCTGCCGTCGTCGGCAACAGCACATGGTCGATGCCCGCCGATCGTGCGATCGCAAGATCCGCTTCGAGCGTACGAGGATAGCGTTCGAGGTCCGTCGGGTCGTCGAACTGCGTGGGGTTCACGAAGATGGACAGCAGCGTCGTGCCGCATTCCTGCCGGGCGCGTGCGAGCAGTGCGGCGTGTCCGGCGTGCAGGTGGCCCATCGTCGGCACGAAACCGAGGGTCGCACCGTCGAGGCTGCGCTTCGCGGCCGACCACGCGGCGATCCCGCGATGGACGATCACGCCACGGTCTCAGGTGCCGCGGGAAAGCCGCCCGACTTCACATCGCGGGCGTACTGATCGAGCGCAGAAGTGATGAGTGAGGCACCGTCGAGGTAGCGGCGTGCGAATCGCGGCTTGAACTGCGCGTCGAGTCCGAGCAGGTCGGTGACGACGAGCACTTGACCATCGCAGTCGCCACCGGCGCCGATGCCGATGGTCGGGATCGTCAGGCGACGCGTGATCTCTGCAGCGAGCGATTGCGGTACGCACTCGATGACCATCGCGAACACGCCGCAGTCCTGCAGCCGTTCGGCTTGCTCGAGCAGTGCCGCCGCCGCCTCGGGGCTGCGGCCCTGCATCGTGAAGCCGCCGAGCGCGTGGATGTGTTGGGGTGTCAGACCGATATGGCCCATCACCGGCACGCCGCTCTGCACGATGTGGCGGATGTCGGACTCGAAGCCGTCGACGCCCTCGAGCTTGACCGCGTTGGCGCCTGCGCGCAGTAAGCGTTCGACGGCGCGCATGAGCGCCTTGCGGCCGTGGCGGTGCGCAAGGAAGGGCAGATCGGCGACCATGAACCCGTCCTGCCCGAGACCGCGACGGACCGCGGAGACATGCAGGGTCATCATGTCGAGGTCGGCGGCGACCGTGTCGCGGTGGCCGTGGACGGTCATGGCGACGGAATCGCCGACCAATACCCCATCGATGCCGGAGGCGGCGACGAGGCGCGCGGTGAGCGAGTCGTAGCAGGTGACGAAGGCGATCTTGTCGCCGCGGCCCTTGGCGGCGGCGAACTGCGGGAGTGTGGTCATCATCAGGTACCTGTCCTCGGGATCAAGTCCGAGGTGAAGGTTACACCGAGCCTGACCGCTCGGGCAAATCACGCTGTCCCGATCAGGCGCCTACCAGGCGTTGCGCAGTTCGCGCAGCTTGCGGAACACCTGCCGCGGATCGGGGCGCAGCGGCATCTCCGGAAATCTTTGACGCAGGCGGTCTATGAGCTCCGGGCTGCCGAGCCGGAAGAAGACGTTGATGCGACGCTCGTCGCCGAGCGTGGTGACGGGGGCATCGGCGCCGTCGCCCGCTGCGTCCGTGACCTGCGCAAGCAGCGCCGCGGCGGCCGCGTTGCCCGGCTCCATATCGAGCGTGAAGGCCAGGTTGCGCGCGAGGTAGTCATGACCGGGGTGTACGGCCACCGAGTCCGGCAAGC
>CALGVD010000059.1 GCA_937920275.1 uncultured Pseudomonadota bacterium | reverse complement strand
TCCCGCGCGCGCACCACGAAGGCATCGACGAGCGAAGCGGCGGTCTGCTCGAACATCGGCGAGAACATCATGGCGGTGAAACGATTGGCGAACTCGAACCGCAGACGCAGCGTCACCTCGCAGCCCGACTCACCGACCGGCTGCAACGACCAGATCCCCTCGAGTGCCTTGAAGGGGCCGCGCTCGAGCCGCATCGCGACCGAGCGGTCGGGGTCGAGGGTGTTTCGGGTGGTGAACTCGGTGTCGAGTCCGCCGCGCCGGATCCCGAGCGTCGCCACGACCTCGCGCTCGCCGCGGGACTCGATGCGCGCGACCGTGCAGCCGGGCACGAACTCCGGGTATCGCTCGATATCGGTGATGAGCGCGTAGAGCTCCGACGGTGGGAGCGCGACCAGCGCTGAACGCGTGACTTCCCGCATGGGTGGATTGTCCGGCAAGGGCTCCGTCGCGACAACCACCGCGGCGCGTACAATGCGGAGAGTCATGGCCAAGCCTCCCTCCAGACCCACCGCGACGTCGGCGGCCTCACCTAAGCCGACCGCCAAAGCGGACGCTGGGCCGCGCGTCATCGCCGAGAACCGCCGGGCGCGCTTCGATTACTTCATCGAGGAGCGTTACGAGGCCGGACTCGCGCTCGAGGGCTGGGAGGTCAAATCGTTGCGCGCCGGCAAAGCCCAGATCACCGAAGCCCATGTCTACCTGCGCGGCGGCGAGGTGTTCATGGTGGGTGCGAACATCTCCCCGCTCAAGACCACCTCGACCCATGTCGTCGCCGATCCGATCCGCAGCCGCAAGCTGTTGCTCAACCGGCGCGAGATCGTCCATCTGATCGGTCTCGTCGAGCGCAAGGGGTACACCATCGTGCCGCTCGAGCTTTATTGGCAGCGCGGCAAGGCCAAGGTGTGCATCGGCCTCGCCAAGGGCAAGAAGGCGCACGACAAGCGCGCCACCGAGAAGGATCGCGACTGGGCGCGTGACAAGGCGCGGCTGATGCGCGGCCGCTAGTCGTCAGGCCGTCGCAGCCGATGCCGGACGGCGTTGCGCCAGGGCGGTCAGCGTGGCGGTGACGAGCACCACCAACATCACCGTACCGAAGGGGAACGGACCGAGTGCACCGGTCTCGGTCGCCGCTAGGAACAGCAACACCGTGATCAGGCCACGCGGCGCGATCCACACCAAGCGGTCGGCGGCGCTCTGCCGCAGCGCCTTGAGCAGCAGCCATCGCGTGCTGTAGATCGCGAGCACCACCCACCCTGCGAGGATCCACGCCTCGGGATCCGCCATGCGCGCAAGGTCGGTCCAGTAACCGAGCAGCAGGAAGAAGAAACTTTTGGTGGCGAAGGTCAACTCGGCGACCAGACCTTTGAACTCCCGGAGCGTCGCGTCGTAACCCCCGGTGTGCAGCCGCTTGATGTGACGGGTCCGCTCGAGCAGCTGCGGGTTGTTCAGCAGCAGACCGCAGACCAGCACCAGCACCAGCGGCGAGAGGTGGCTCGCCTTGCCGACGGAGTAGAGCAGAACGAGTCCCGCGAGCAACGGCAGGAAACGCACATGCCCCTCGATGCGGTTGATGAGCGCATAGAGCCCCGCCGCGGCGATGGCCGCCACCACGAGCGAGACCAGGCCACCGACGACCACTTCGGCGGTGAAGTTCCCGAAGGATCCGTCGGCGTGCAGCCAGGCATAGAACACCAGCACGCCCACGATGTCGGAGACGGAACTCTCGTAGACCACGAACTCCCGTTGCGGCAGCGGCAGTGCCGCCGCGCTCGGGATGGCGACCGCGCTCGAGATCACGGCGAACGGCAGCGCCGCGAGCACCGCCGTGCCGGAGGGCAGACCGATCTGATAGGCGAAGACCGCGGCGATCACCGCCAAGGACAGCGCGAAACCGAGCACGGCCGCGGTCGCTGAGGTCGCGATCAGGCGGACCCGCTGCGAGGTGACCTGCAGGTCCAAGGCCCCCTCCAACACGATCAGGATCAGGCCGAGTGTTCCGATGATGGGGACGATCGGATCGACCCAGTCGAGGTGCAGACCGAAGGGGTCAGCCAACTGCCGGATGGCGATGCCCGTGCCGATGAGCAGCACCACGGCAGGCAAGCGCAGACGCTTGCAGAGGATGTCGATCAGGTACGCGAGGACGAGCAGCGCCGAAGCGGCCAGGATCGCGGTGTTGGTCATCCAGAGACTATACCGACAACCCCTGGGACTTGAGATATTCGTCGTAATCGCCGTGGACATCGACGATGCCGCCGCCCGGCTGGATCTCGATGATGCGGGTGGCGAGTCCGCTGACGAACTCGCGGTCGTGGGAGACGAAGAGCAGCGTCCCCGGGTACTTCTCGAGCCCGATCTGCAGCGACTCGATCGTCTCCATGTCCATGTGGTTGGTCGGCTCATCGAGCAGCAGCACATTCGGCCGCGTCAACATGAGCTTGCCGTACATCATGCGGCCCTTCTCTCCGCCCGACAGCACCTTCACCGATTTCTTGGTCTCATCGCCCGAGAACAGCAGACGACCGAGCGTGGCGCGCACGATCTGCTCGTCATCGGCCTTGCCCGACCACTGCTGCATCCACTTGAAGAGGTCGGTCTTCTCCTCGAACTCGGCCTGCGGGTCTTGCGGCATGTAGCCCGGCTCCGCGTTCTCGACCCAGTTGATGCTGCCGGCGGTCGGCTTCAGCACGCCCGCGATGCAGTGCATCAGCGTGGTCTTGCCGATGCCGTTCGGCCCGATGATGGCGATGCGGTCACCCGCCTCCACATTGAAGGTCAGGTTCCGCAGCACCGGCGCGTCGGCGCCCGGATAGGTGAAGCTGAGCTTGTCGACGTTGAAAGCCGACCGATAGAGCTTCTTGCCCTGCTCGAAGCGGATGTAGGGGTTCTGGCGCGACGACGGCCGGATCTCCTCGATCTTGATCTTGTCGATCGCGCGACGGCGTGAGGTCGCCTGCCGGGCCTTCGACGCGTTGGCCGAGAAGCGCCGCACGAACTCCTGCAGCTCCGCGATGCGCTCCTGCGCCTTGGTGTTGGAGGCTTCCACCCGCGCCCGCGCCTGGGTCGAGGCAAGCATGAAATCGTCATAGTTGCCGGGGTAGACCCTGAGCTGCTGGAAGTCGAGGTCGGCGATGTGGGTGCAGACCTGGTTGAGGAAGTGCCTATCGTGG
Organism: uncultured Pseudomonadota bacterium; assembly: GCA_937920275.1. Lineage (GTDB taxonomy): Bacteria > Pseudomonadota > Gammaproteobacteria > Steroidobacterales > Steroidobacteraceae > UBA964. The sequence continues at coordinate 3,500 of CALGVD010000059.1, read as the reverse complement.
CTGATGATGATCATCGTCGAGTCCGACTTGTTCAGCACCTGTTCAAGCCAGCCGATCGAGTGGATGTCGAGGTTGTTGGTCGGCTCATCGAGCAGCAACACATCCGGATCCGAGAACAAGGCCTGCGCGAGCAGCACGCGCAGCTTGAGGCCGGGCGGGACCTCGCGCATGGGGCCGTGATGGAATTCTGCGGTGATGCCGGCCTCGATGAGGATGGACGCCGCGCGCGCCTCGGCGTCGTAGCCGCCGTATTCGGCGAAACGGACCTCGAGCTCCGCAGCGCGCATGTAATCGTCGTCGGTGGCGGCCGGGTCGGCGTAGATCGCATCACGCGTCGACATCGCCGCCCACATCTCGGCATGACCTTGCATGACGACATCGATGACCCGCTGGTCTTCGTAGCCGAACTGGTTCTGGCTGAGCTTGCCGAGCCTGAGGCCCGGCTGCAGCATCACATCACCCGCGCTCTGCTCGAGATCGCCGCCCAAGATCTTCATGAGGGTCGACTTGCCGCAGCCGTTGGCGCCGATCAGACCATAACGGTTGCTGTCGGTGAACTTGACGGTCACCCCCTCGAACAGGGGTTTGGCGCCGAACTGGATGGTGAGATTGGATGTCGCGAGCATGGCGGGCGCGGAGTTTACACGCCCCCACAAGCCCTTGCCCGTTCCGGTATACTAGATAGTCCAATGGGGGCGACCGGCTTCGACGTGGGTTGCGAACCTCCAGGGGCGTGCCGAGGTGCAGTGAACCTCGTTAAACTTTGCTGCAAACACTTAGTTGCCAACGACAACAACTACGCTCTGGCCGCTTAATCCGGCCTAACCTCCGACCCGCTGGTGCCTGTGCCACGGAACCGGGGGACGCGCTCACAGGATCGCGGACCACCGTGCGACGGGGTGGCTCCGCTAAGAGACACCGTCACTGGCCGAGCGTCTTCCCTGCTCCTCGGGTAGCGTGAGGCGAGAATCAATGAGAGAGCTACGCGCGTAGATCCTGGAGTCTAGTGCTTACGGACGCGGGTTCGATTCCCGCCGCCTCCACCATCTCCCCCCGGCACCGTTCTCGGTGTCGGGGTTGCCGAGTTCAGGGTGCCGCACCTTGAGATAAACCCGCGCAGCCTCGGGCACGCATTTATCATGGCGGCCCGATGTCCTCCCCCCCCCTCGACCCACGCGACCGATCAACCGCTGAGCGCACCCCGCTAGGCATCTGGCTGTGGCGGGCGCTCGGGCTCATCAGCGTCACCGTCGGGATCATCAACGCCTTCATCCCGCTCTTGCCCTCGACCGTGTTCCTGCTGATCGGGGCGTGGGCGTTCAGCCGCGGCGCGCCGCACTGGCGTGAGCGTCTGATCGCGCACCCGCGGTTCGGCGCACCGCTGCGCAACTGGGACGATGGCGGTCGGGTCTCACGGCGCGGCAAGTGGCTCGCGGCGATCGGCATGGCGGCGAGCGTCGCGATCTCGTTGTGGTTCTTCGGGCCGACTGTGCCGGTGCTGGCGGTCGCTGCGGGTCTCGCCGGGCTCGCCACTTGGCTCTGGACCCGACCGGAACCGCGCGACGACTGACGACGGGCGTCCGTCATCGACCATCCACCCACGCGACCACGAGATCCGCGACATTCGTTCCGGTCGGCCCCGTGATGAAGAGATCATCGGCGGCCGCGAGCGCCCGGTTCGAATCGTTATCGGCGAGCGCAGCGAGCGGATCGCACCCGGTCGCACGCGCACGCGCCAGCGTGCCGCCATCGGCGAAGCCGCCTGCGGCCTCGGTGGGGCCGTCGCGGCCGTCCGTCCCCGCGACCAGCACCGTGATGCCCGGTACGCCCTCGAGCGCGACCGCAAGCCGCAGCGCCAGTTCCTGCGCGCGTCCGCCGCGTCCGCCGCCCTGCACCCGCAACACCGGCTCACCGCCCGCAACGACCCACAGCGGACCCTCGCCGCGATGCCGTCGCAGCACACTGGCGATCTCGGTCGCATGCGCGGTGACCTCGCCGTAGAGGCTGCGCCCGAGCCTCAGCACACGCGGCGCACCGGCCGATCCGGTGACGGTGGGGGCTCCGGCGTTCGCGGCGGTGGCAGCGACCGCGACGGCCTCGAGGGCATCATCGAGCGTCGCCAGGGTCGCAAAGGCCGTGTCCTGCCCCAAGTCCTGCGCCGACTTCGGCGTCTCGGCAAGCCGCCCCGCCACGCCCTCCTCGAGATGTCCTCGCAGCGCACTGGAAACGCTGTCGTAGAGGTCATATCGCTGCAGGATGTCGCAGGCCTGTCGATAAGTGCTCGGATCCGCCACGGTCGGTCCGGAACCGATGACGCTCGGATCGTCGCCCGCCACATCGGAGAGCGCGAGCGTCAGCAAGGTCGGCCAGCCCGGGCCGTTCGTCATCGGCGGCTCCGCGGCGCGCGCCAGTGCGACGGCGAGCCGGCCGCCCTTGAGCGCCGAGAGGTGCTTGCGCACCACATTCAGCTCCGCGATCGATGCACCGCTTCGCATCAGGCGCCGCAGCGCGAAATCTTTGTCCGCCAGGGACAGATCGCCGGCGGGCGCCGAGCAGAGCGCCGACGCACCGCCCGAGAGCAGCACGAGATGCCGATCGGCGGGTCGTGCCGCAGCGGCGAACTTCATCACCGCGCGCCCAACCGATAGGCTGCGCTCACCGGGCCAGGGATGATCGCCCGCCAGACATCGCCACGCCGCAGGCCATGCCTCGGGCGGCGGCAGATCCGGCGTGACGATCAGCCCCTCATCGAGTGCCGCGTCCATCCCCGGCACCGCCCGCAGCCCTGCAGCCGAACTGACCGCCGCCTTGCCGATCGCGAGCACCCGCAAGCGCCCCCCGGCGCGTCGATCCGGCATCGACAACGACGCGGACCCCTCGCCCGGAAAACGCGGTCTCTCGAACACGAACCGATCCGGCTCGAGCCGCGCGTATCGGGGCAACACCTGACGCGGATCGACCGCAGCGATCGCAGCAAAGAAAAACGAGGCGAGCCGCGCGCGGACCGCCGGTGAGTCCTGCAGCACGCCTAGCGGCGACATGCCCTCAACCAAAGATCGTCCCAGGCCTCCGGATGCCAAGGCTCACCGGGCGCCAACTGCACCTCGATCCGGTTGTCGCGGCGCCAAGCGGTCGGCGCGAGCGTGACGGCCTCACCGGCGCGTTGCGCCAGCACCCACTCATCCTCGCCGACCCGCAACACGGCCTTCACACGCTCTGGTCGACCGATGCCCGGCAGTCCGCCCGGCAGCGCGCCAAGCAGCGCCATGACGCGTGCCTCGCTGAACGCGACTTCGACCGGGAAACGCCAACGCGCCCCGGCCCGCCCGAGATGCTCGACATCACGACGCTCGCCACGCATCGAGGGTGGCCCGACCGGCGTGACGACGACAGCCGTCGGCAGGCGCGCGCGCTCGAGGCCGTGCGCAAGCGGCCGCGTCGACCCGACCGCAGGCGCCGACTCGGCGACGATCGAAGACTCGGCGACGATCGAGGACTCG
>CALGVD010000058.1 GCA_937920275.1 uncultured Pseudomonadota bacterium | reverse complement strand
CCCATTTGACCGGCGTCGTGGCCGTCGCGGGGTGGGTGGGCCGTGACGCCCACCCACCCCCCAAGTCATGCCTCAGGTCATCCCTCAGGCCGCCTCGACCGTGATGCGGCGCGGCTGCGCTTTGGCGAGCTTGCCGATGCCGATCTCAAGCACGCCGTGGGTGCTGCGGGCAGCGATCTGTTCGGCATCCGCATCCTCCGGCAGCGCGAAGCGCCGCTGGAACCGGGTGGCCGTGGCTTGCGGGTGTTGGGCGGGGCGCTGAGCTTGCAGGGTCAGAACCCCCTGTTCCACCGTGATCTCGGTGTCCTGCGGAGCGACTCCGGGCAGGTCGGCGCGCAGCACATATCGGTCGGTCTCTTCCAGCACTTCCACGCGCGGCAGCAACGCCACCGGGCGGGGGTCTGTCGGACCGAGCAGGTTCCATTCGTAGCGTACGAGGCTCATAGGTGAATCTCCGTGGTCGTGATGGGGTTTCCCCCCTTGACTCGGGATATGCGGATGTCGTGGGCGGTTTCAAGGGATAACCTGTGGATGGTGTGTGGATGGTCTGACACAACATGTGGGGATAGGTGGGTGGACACCCAGAGCCCCCCCGCCGCGCGCCAAAGCAGGGTCTTATCACCGCAGCGGTTACCGTAACATGATGAAATAATTACATATTTTATTTCATATCAATTTCATTACAAAACCTTGACGGTGCCGGAGGTGCTGCTTAACCTTCGCGCGTAGACACAACATCTTGTGTGTGGCGCCCGTCCAGCGGGAACCCACGCCAGACGGGCGGTGTACAAGAGGGGAGGGCTGATCGCCTGAGGCGACGACCCAGATCAGGACCGACAACACCGCGGCGCGCCGGCTGCCGCGGCGTCGATTTTTTTGCAGGATTTTCTCAATGAACCACCATTCTTCGACGACCCACGGGATCCGCCGGGAGACACCTCACGCATGAACAGCGTCGTCAAAATCGTCTCCCACGACATCGATGCCATCCCCTTCCAGGAGGCCTCGCTCGACATCTGGGACAAGAAATACCGCCTCGTCTCCAAGTCGGGCGCGCCCATCGACCTGTCCATGGACGACACCTACAAGCGTGTCGCCCGGGCGTTGGCCGATGTCGAAGCGCCGGCCGAGCGCGACCACTGGTACGAACGTTTTCTTTGGGCGCTGCGCCGCGGTGCGATCCCCGCAGGCCGCATCACCTCGAATGCCGGCGCGCTCGAGCACAAACCCGCCACCTCCACCATCAACTGCACCGTGTCGGGCACCATCGAAGACTCGATGGACGACATCCTCGGCAAGGTGCATGAGGCCGGTCTCACGCTGAAGGCCGGCTGCGGCATCGGCTACGAATTCTCCACGCTGCGTCCGCGCGGGGCCTATGTGTCGGGTGCCGGGGCTTATACCTCCGGCCCGCTGTCCTTCATGGATATCTACGACAAGATGTGTTTCACGGTGTCCTCGGCCGGTGGCCGTCGCGGCGCGCAGATGGGAACTTTCGACATCGGTCATCCGGATGCCATGGAGTTCATCCGCGCCAAGCGCGAGAACGGTCGGCTGCGTCAGTTCAACCTCTCGCTGCTCATCACCGACGAATTCATGCAGGCCGTGCGCGAAGACCGCGAGTGGCGGCTCGCCTTCCCGATGTCGCGCAAGGAGTTCGAAGCCGAGAAGCCGGACCTCGCTGACGAGTCCAAGTTCGTCTGGCGTGAGTGGCCCTACGAAGGCCGCTTCGTCACCAACGAGACCGGTCTCGTCGCCTGCAGGGTCTACAAATCACTGCCGGCGCGCCGCATGTGGGACAGCATCATGTCCTCCACCTACGATTTCGCCGAGCCGGGCTTCATCCTCATCGACCGCGTCAACGAGATGAACAACAACTGGTGGTGCGAGAACATCCGCGCCACCAATCCCTGCGGCGAGCAGCCGCTGCCGCCCTATGGCTCCTGCCTGCTCGGTTCCGTGAACCTCACGCGCTTCGTGCGCCAGCCGTTCACCGATGAGGCCGAGTTCGATTGGGCCGAGTACCGCGAGGTCGTCAAGGTCTTCACCCGCATGCTGGACAACGTTGTCGAGGTCAACGGCCTGCCGCTCGAGGGGCAACGCAACGAGATCCTGCGCAAGCGTCGGCACGGCATGGGCTTCCTCGGCCTCGGCAGCACCATGACGTTGCTGCGCATGAAATACGGCTCTCCGGAGTCCGTGCAGTTCACCGAGGATGTCTCGCGAGAGATGGCGGTCGCCGGCTGGGAGGCCGCGCTCGATCTCGCGCGCGAGAAGGGCCCCGCGCCGATCATGAACGAGGAGTTCACGGTCACCGCCGAGCTGCTGCGCAAGCGTCCCGAGATGGCACGCGACGGCTGGAAGATCGGCGGCAAGATCCCCGGACGCGTGCTGCATGCGCGCTACAGCCGCTACATGCAGCGCATCGCAGCCGTGGCGCCGACGCTGGTGGAGCAGCTCGCGCTCGTCGGCGGGCGGTTCACGCACCACACCTCCATCGCGCCGACCGGCACGATCTCGCTGTCGCTCGCGAACAACGCCAGCAACGGCATCGAGCCCTCGTTCGCACACCACTACTTCCGCAACGTGATCCGCGAGGGCAAGAAGTCCAAGGAAAAGGTCGATGTCTTCTCCTTCGAGATGCTCGCCTACCGTGAGCTCGTCAACCCGCGTGCGATGCCGAACGGCACCAGCGCGGTCGACAAGCTGCCGGATTACTTCACCACGGCGGACGACATCACGCCGACCGCGCACGTCGACATCCAGGCGGCTTCGCAGAAGTGGATCGACTCCTCGATCTCCAAGACCGCGAATGTGCCCACCGACTTCCAGTACGAGGCCTTCAAAGATATCTACCTGTACGCCCACGAGAAAGGTCTCAAGGGCTGCACCACCTTCCGCTTCAACCCTGAAGCCTTCCAAGGCGTGCTCGTGAAAGAGGAAGACCTGAAGAACACGACCTATGTGTTCACCCTCGAGGACGGCAGCGAGGTGTCGGTCAAGGGCGACGAAGAGATCGAATACGACGGTGAGAAGCATTCCGCCGCCAACCTTTACGACGCCCTGAAAGAAGGCTACTACGGTAAGTTCTGAGGATCCCGCCCCATGGCCGCCATCAAGATCGATAGAAAGATTTCCAAGTACCGCGTGCAGAAGCCGGGTGGCGACGCGCCGCCGCCCGCCGCCGCCCCGACCGTCGCTGAACTTCCGACCAGCCACGGCGGCAAGGTCGTGCGCCTCACCGAGGAGGTGCAGCGTCCCGAGGTGCTCATCGGGTCCACCTACAAGATCAAGACGCCCGTGTCCGACCACGCGATGTACATCACGGTCAACGACATCATCCTCAATGAAGGCACCGAGCAGGAGCAGCGTCGGCCGTTCGAGGTGTTCATCAACTCCAAGAACCTCGACCACTATCAATGGATCGTCGCGCTCACGCGCATCATCTCCGCGGTGTTCCGCAAGGGCGGCGATCTGGCGTTCTTGGTCGAGGAACTGAAGGCCGTGTTCGACCCGCGCGGCGGCTACTGGCAGCCGGGCGGCAAGTTCATGCCCTCGATCATCGCCGAGCTCGGCTATGTCATCGAGAAACACCTGCAGACCATCGGGCTGATGCCGCGGACTGAGTTGGACGAGCACCAGAAAAAGCTCATCGAAGAGAAGCGGGCCGAGTTCGAGGCCCGCGGCAAGCAGGCGGACGCCTTCTCCAAGGCGCATTTCCCCGATGGCGCGCAGCTCTGCACCAAGTGCAACACCGTCGCTGCGGTGATGATGGACGGCTGCATGACCTGCCTGAACTGCGGCGACTCGAAGTGCGGCTGAGGCCGCAGACCGCCACCACCCGCCCCCTGATCATCGGTCTCGCGCTCGTCCTCACGATGGGCGCGTGGGCGTCCTCGGCGCGCGGCCAGACCGCCGAGGGGTCGCCCCCCGGAACCTTCGCCACTTCGACCGGATCGCTTCCCCGCTACGCCGAACTGCAGCGCGATGTCGACTTCTGGATCCGCATCTACAGTCAGGTGCCGACCAGCCGGGGTCTGCTCCACGATCCGGTCGACCTCTCCATCGTCTACGGCGAAGCCGCGATCCCGCCGGGGCAACCGGGTTCGCCGGAGCGTCGCGCCGCCATCGAGGCCGCGCGCGAGCGTTGGCGGACGGCGTTGCGCCAAGCCGCCGATGCCGTGGAGGCGGGTACGGGGTCTTCTTCCGACGATGTGCTGCGGGCGCTCGGGGTCTGGAGCGCCCAAGGCGCGACGCCAGCGCCCGCGGCGCTGCGCGAGGCGGCCGGTCGCGTGCGTTTCCAGCTCGGTCAGTCGGACCGTTTCCGCGCCGGTCTCGAGCGCTCCGGGGCTTGGCGTCCGCACATCGCGCGCACGCTCGCAGCCGCCGGTCTGCCGGCGGAGCTCATCGCGCTGCCCCATGTGGAATCTTCCTTCGACCCCTTCGCGGGCTCCAAAGTCGGCGCCGCCGGTCTTTGGCAGTTCATGCCGGGCACCGGCAAGCTCTACCTGCGCGTCGATGCTGCGGTCGATGAGCGTTATGACCCGTTCCGCGCCACCGAGGGCGCGGTGCAGCTGCTCGCCAACAATTTCCGCCTGCTCGGCTCCTGGCCGCTCGCGCTCACCGCCTACAACCACGGCGCCGCCGGCATGCGCCGCGCCCGCGACACGATGGGTACCGACGATTTCGCGGTGATCGCGCGCCGCTATCGCGGGCCGGCTTTCGGCTTCGCGTCGCGCAACTTCTATCCCTCGTTCCTCGCTGCACTCACCATCGACCAGGACCCCGGGCGCTGGTTTCCGGGCGTGGTCCGCGCGCCGGAAGCCGCATACACCGAGATCGAGCTGCCGCGCTCCGCGTGGATGGTCGACCTGCAACGCACCGTCGGCCTGCCGACGACGCAGCTGCGTGAGCTCAACCCGGCGTTGCGCGAGGCGGCGTGGCGCGGCGAGCGGCCGCTGCCCGCGGGCTACCGCCTGCGCCTGCCTGCGCAGACGGCCTGGACCGCGACGACGCTTGCGGCCGCGCTCGCCGGTGAGGGAGGCGACGCAGCCCCGTCCGGCAGCCTGTCGGGGCGCTTATAATATCGGGGTGCCAGCCGTTGCCCCGCCATCCCGATCTTTGTTGAGACTCCGGCTGACCCGGCTGCGGACTCGGCGTGTGCAGTGCTGTGCCGCGGTGCTATGGATGATCGCTGCGATCTGGGCAGGCGGCTCCGGGGCGGGCCTTGCAACGGCCGACAACGCCGCGAACTCGACCTCATCTACCTTCGGTGGTGCCACCGCCCGGCTGCGCAACGAGGCCTTGCCGGTCGCGACGCGTGTCGTCGTGTACAAGGGGGAGCGTCGCCTCGAACTGCTGCGCGGCAACGCGCCGTTACGCGAGTATCGCATCGCGCTCGGCGGCGACCCTGTCGGCCACAAGCTGTTCGAGGGCGACTCGCGCACCCCTGAAGGCCTCTACCGGCTCACCGCCCGCAATCCGCGCAGCGAGTTCTTCCTCTCGATGCATGTCTCCTATCCGAACGGCGCCGACTCGGCGCGCGCGCGCAAGCTGGGGCGGCGCCCGGGTGGCATGATCATGGTGCACGGGCAGCCGAACATCCCGAGCCGCTCGCCGCGCCATTACGAGACCCAGGACTGGACCGACGGCTGCATCGCGCTCAGCAACGCCGACATGATGGAGTTCTGGTTGCTGGTCCCCGACAACACCCCGATCGACATCCGTCCCTGACCCCTCCGCGAGGCTCTCCTTTTGGAATCCAGCACCGTCATCCCTGAATTCGTCGACGCCCGCGTCGCCCCGCGCGGCGCGCTCGAGACGCTGTCGCAGGAAGAGATCGAGTTGCTGCTGTCGAGCGGACAAGGCGGTCTTTACCCGCTCTTCCGGCAGTGTGCGCTCGCGGTGCTCAACGCCGGCAGCGACACCGACGATGCGCGTGAGATCTTCGACCGCTACCGGGACTTCGACATCCGCATCGTGCGTCACGCCTTCGGCGTCAAGCTCGAGATCAAGAACGCCCCGGCTGCGGCCTTCGTCGACGGCCACATGATCCGCGGCATCAAAGAGCTGCTCTTCGCCGTGCTGCGCGATGTCGTCTACACCGCCAACGAGATCGTCAACAACGACCGCTTCGACCTCTCGCGCCCGCAGGCCATCACCAACGCGGTGTTCCATATCCTGCGCAACGCCGGATTGTTGGGCCACAAGCTTCGGCCGAACCTGGTCGTCTGCTGGGGCGGCCACTCCATCAACCGTGTCGAGTACGAATACACCAAAAAAGTCGGTTACCAGCTCGGCCTGCGCGGCCTCGATGTCTGCACCGGTTGCGGCCCGGGTGCCATGAAAGGCCCGATGAAGGGTGCGACCATCGGCCATGCCAAGCAACGCATCGCCGCCGGCCGTTATATCGGCCTCACCGAGCCGGGCATCATCGCCGCTGAACCGCCGAACCCGATCGTCAACAACCTCGTGATCCTGCCGGACATCGAGAAACGCCTCGAGGCGTTCGTGCGCGTGGGGCATGGACTCGTGGTGTTCCCGGGCGGGGTCGGCACCGCCGAGGAGATCTTCTACATCCTCGGCATCTTGCTCGATCCAGCGAACGCCGGGCAGCCGTTCCCGGTGGTGCTCAGCGGCCCGCGCGAGAGCGCCGCTTACTTCGAGCGCATCCGCGCATTCCTCGTGGGCACGCTCGGTGAGCAGGCCTTGGCGCGCATCCGCATCGTGATCGACGACCCTGCGGAGGTCGCGCGCATCATGGACCGCGGCGTCGATGAGGTGCGCGAGTTCCGCAAGAAGAACACCGATTCCTACAACTTCAACTGGCTGATGCGCATCGACCCGGAGTTCCAGCAGCCCTTCGAGGTGACGCACGCCTCGATGCGCACACTGCGCCTGCACCGCGACCTGCCGGTCCACGAACTCGCTGCCGATCTGCGTCGGGCTTTCTCCGGGATCGTCAGCGGCAACGTCAAGGAGCCCGGGATCCGCGCGATCGAGCGCCACGGGCCCTTCGAGATCGTCGGTGACACCGCGATCACGGGGATGCTCGACGAACTGCTCGCCTCGTTCGTCGCACAGGGCCGCATGAAACTTCCGGGCACGGCGTATGTGCCCTGCTACCGGGTGGTGCGGAGCTAGGGGGAGCCCATGCTCCTCGCCTTGAACAAACCCTACGGCGTGCTCTGCAAGTTCATGCCGGAGCCCGGGCGGCCGACGCTCGCCGATTTCATCCGCATCCCGCGCGTCTACCCGGCCGGGCGGCTCGACCACGACAGCGAGGGCTTGCTGCTCCTCACGGACGACGGCCCGCTGCAAGCCCGTATCGCCGACCCGCGGCACAAACTCGCCAAGGTCTACTGGGCGCAGGTCGAGGGCGTCCCGACCGATGAGGCTCTGGCGCTGCTGCGCCGTGGCGTGGACTTGGGGGATTTCACGACGCGCCCCGCAGAGGCGCGTCTCATCGATGAGCCGCCTGGCCTTTGGCCGCGCGACCCGCCGATCCGCTTCCGTGCCAAGATCCCGACGAGCTGGGTCGAACTCACGCTGCGCGAGGGCCGCAACCGTCAGGTACGGCGCATGACCGCGCGGGTCGGCTTCCCGACGCTGCGGCTGGTGCGCGCGCGGATCGGCCGGATCGATCTCGAGGGGCTCGCCCCGGGAGCTTGGCGCGAGGTCGACGCACCCCCTTGAATCTCTGGGGTCTGGCCCCACCCCCTCCTTAACCCCGCTTCGTGAACCCGATTGGAGTCTTGGCATGACCGACCCGACGACCGCTCCTTCCGCCGACACCGGCGCCCCCGAAAAGCACGGCTTCCAGGCCGAGGTGCGTGAGCTCCTGCAGCTCATGATCCACTCGCTCTACAGCCACCGCGAGATCTTCCTGCGCGAGCTCATCTCGAACGCCTCGGACGCCAACGACAAGCTGCGTTTCCTCGCGCTCGCGCAGCCCGACCTGATGGCGGGCGAGTCTGACCTCAAGGTCTGGGTGGACTACGACGCGGCCAAGGGCACGCTCTCCATCCGCGACAACGGCATCGGCATGACGCGCGAGGAGGCGATCGCCCACTTGGGCACGATCGCCAAGTCCGGCACCGGCGAGTTCTTCAAGCGGCTTACCGGGGATCAACAGAAAGACTCGCAGCTGATCGGCCAGTTCGGCGTCGGCTTCTATTCGGCGTTCATCGTCGCCGAGGAGGTCGAGGTGTTCACGCGCAAGGCGGGCGAGCCGGCTGCAGCGGGCGTGCGCTGGGCCTCGAAGGCCGACGGCGAGTTCACGGTGTCGCCTGCGGAGCTCTCCGAGCGCGGTACGCATGTCGTGCTGCACCTGAAGGACGACGCCAAAGAATTCGCTGACGGTTGGCGGCTGCGCTCGCTGGTGCGCCGTTATTCCGACCACATCGCCTTCCCGGTGCTGATGCGCAAGGAGGGCGAGGCGACCCTCGATTGGGAGCCCGCCAACCAGGCGCAGGCGCTGTGGGTCCGGCCCCGCAGCGAGCTCACGGACGACGACTACAAGGGGTTCTACCGCCATGTCTCCCACGATTTCGCCGATCCGCTCGCTTGGAGCCACAACAAGGTCGAGGGCAAGCGCGAGTACACCTCGCTGCTCTACATCCCCGCTCGGGCGCCCTTCGACCTCTACCAACGCGACGCGGCGCGTGGCCTGAAACTCTATGTGCGGCGCGTGTTCATCATGGACGACGCCGAGCAGTTCCTGCCGAACTACCTGCGTTTCGTGCGCGGCGTGCTCGATTCCAGCGATCTGCCGCTCAATGTCTCGCGTGAGCTTCTGCAGAAGGACGCCGATGTGGAGGCGATGCGCGCAGCGCTCGCCAAGCGCGCCCTAGACCTGCTCGCTCGGCTCGCCAAAGATTCACCGGAGAAGTACGCGTCGTTCTGGAAGGAGTTCGGTCCGGTGCTGAAGGAAGGCACGGGCGAGGACCCCTCGAACCGCGACAAGCTCCTGCCGTTGCTGCGTTTCGCGAGCACGCAGGACGGGTCCGATGAGCCGAAGGTGGCGCTCGCCGATTATCTCGCGCGCATGAAGGACGGTCAGGACCGCATCTACTACCTCATCGCCGATTCGGTGACGGCGGCCCGCAGCAGCCCCTACCTCGAGACGCTACGCGCCAAGGGTGTCGAGGTGCTGCTGCTCGCCGACCGCGTCGACGAATGGATGATGGGCCATCTGCGCGAGTTCGAGGGCAAGCGCTTCAAGGACGCTGCTCGGGGCGACCTCGAGCTCGGCGGCCTCGCAGACGAGGCCGACAAGGCCGCCGCGGAAGCCGCCATCAAAGACCACGAACCGCTCCTCAAGCGGCTGCAGGACACGCTCGGGGAACGCGTGTCGGAGGTCCGGTGCAGCCTGCGCCTTGCCGACTCGCCCGCCTGCCTCGTGCTCGAGGAGGGCGATGTCGGCGCGCAGATGCGACGGCTGCTGGCTGCGGCCGGGCAGTCCGTGCCCGAGGCCAAGCCCATGTTGGAGGTCAATGTCGGCCACCCGCTGCTGCGGCGGCTCGCCGCCACCCCCGACGGCGAGGGCTTCAACGAGCTTGCGTTGGTGGTCTTCGACCAGGCCCAACTCGCCGAGTCGGGATCGGTCGCGAACCCCGGGGAGTTCGTGCGGCGGCTGAACCGCCTGCTCGGCCAACTCATGCAATAATCGCGTTCATGTCGGATCAGAGCACACCCGGGGACCTGCGCGACCGGCTCTCGCCGCTCGCTTTTGAGGTCACGCAGCACAAGGGCACGGAGCGCGCCTTCACCGGTGCCTTCACCCACCACAAAGACCGTGGCACCTACGCATGTGTGTGCTGCGGTGCCGACCTCTTCGCCTCGGACACCAAATACGACTCGGGCTCCGGTTGGCCGAGCTTCTGGACGCCGCTTGCGGGCGATCGGGTGCGCGAGATCCGCGATACCAGCCATGGCATGGTCCGCATCGAGGTGGTCTGCGCCGGTTGCGGCGCGCACCTTGGCCATGTGTTCCCCGACGGTCCGCAGCCCACCGGGCTGCGCTACTGCATCAATTCGGTGTCGCTCTCGTTCGCAGCGGGGGATCCGAAGCCATGACGCTGCGCGCTGCCGCCACCATCATCCTCGTGCTGATGGGTCTCACCGTGCTCGCGATGCGCGTCGTGCCGGAGCTCTTCTACCGACCTCCGACGGCCGAGGCAGCGGACGCGGGTCCGTCTGCGGGCCTCACGGAGCCTGAGTTGCCCGCTGGGATCGCCGAGGCCATGCCCGTCGATGCCGGACAAGCCCCTGCCACCACCACCGTGCCTCCTGGAGCGCCCATGTCACCTGATCAATTGCAAGTCCAAGACCTCGAGCCGGGCACTGGCTCTGCCGTCGCTGCCGGACAGAAGGCGGTGGTGCACTACACCGGTTGGTTGTGGGATGCCGCGGCGCCCGAGAACAAGGGCCGCAAGTTCGACAGCTCGCGCGACCACGGCGATACCTTCTCGTTCCGCGTCGGTGGCGGCGAGGTGATCCGCGGCTGGGATCAAGGCGTCGAGGGGATGAAGGTCGGCGGCAAGCGTCGGCTCGTGATCCCGCCAGAGCTGGGCTACGGCGCACGCGGTGCGGGCGGGGCGATCCCGGGCGGTGCGACGCTGGTGTTCGATGTCGAACTGATGGGCATCCGCTGATGTCCGCGGGCATCCGCCTGCTCGTCGCAGTGCTCGCGGTGTCCGCAGCCCTTGCGCCCTTGCCGTCGTCGGCGGCCACCCTGATCCACGCCGGCCGTGTCATCGATGGCGTGTCCGAGCGCGTGCTCTCGGAGCGTACCCTCGTGATCGACGGCGGCAGGATCGTCGCCATCGAGCCCGGCTTCCGTGCGCCCGGTGCGGGCGACACCGTCATCGATCTGCGCGGCTCGACGCTGATGCCGGGCCTCATGGACATGCATGTCCACCTGACCAGCGAGTACAGCCGCAGCAGCGCCGGCGACGGCTTCCGCAAGAACGGTACGGATGTCGCGCTCGATGGGGCGATGTTCGCGGAGCGCACGCTCATGGCGGGCTTCACCACCGTGCGCGATCTCGGCGACTCGTTCCGTGCCAGCATCGCACTGCGCAACGCCATCAACGCCGGCAAAGTGCCGGGCCCGCGCATCTTCGCTGCGGGCAAGTCGATCGCGACCACCGGCGGGCATGCCGACCCGACCAACGGCTGGGGTGAGCATCTCGGCGGCGCCGAGGTGGGGCCGCTCGAGGGCGTGATCAACGGTCCTGAGCAGGCGGTCCAAGCCGTGCGCCAGCGCTACAAGGACGGCTCCGATGTCATCAAGATCACCGCCACGGGCGGCGTGCTCTCGATCGCCAAGAACGGCCTGAACCCGCAGTTCACCGAGGAAGAGATCCGCGCGGTCGTCGTCACGGCGCGCGACTACGGCTTCACGGTCGCCGCGCACGCGCACGGCGCGGAGGGGCTGAAGCGTGCGGTGCGTGCGGGCGTCGACACCATCGAGCACGGTACCTTCATGGACGACGAAGGTATGAAGCTCATGAAGGAGCGCGGCACCTGGTATGTGCCGACCATCACCGCCGGCCGGTGGGTGTACGACCGCTCGCAGGAACCGGGGTTCTTCCCGGAGATCGTGCGGCCGAAGGCCGCGACCATCGGGCCGCTGATCCAAGCGACCTTCGGCAAGGCCTACAAGGCCGGTGTGAAGATATTGTTCGGCACCGACACCGGTGTCTCGGCGCATGGCGACAACGCGCGTGAGTTCGTGCTGATGGTCGAGGCCGGCATGCCGGCGATGGCGGCCATCCAGTCGGCGACCTCTGTGCCGGCGAAGTTCTTGGGCATCGATGACCGGCTCGGCAGCGTGCAGGTGGGCAAGATCGCGGATCTGGTCGCGGTGTCGGGCGATCCGCTCGCGGACATCACGGCGATGCAACGACTGCATTTCGTCATGAAGGATGGCGTCGTACACCGTCGTCCCTGAGCCGCTGCGGCTCGAGGGCGGTGCCGGCATCATCGAGGCGTTGCTGGAGTCTCCGGCGGCGTTGGATGCGGGCGGCGGAGCGCCGATCGTCGACCCCGCCCCGCGCTCGGTCGCGCTCTGCTGCCATCCTCATCCGCTCTACGGCGGCTCACTCAGCAACAAGGTGATCCATACCGTCGCGCGGGCGTTCGTCGCGGCAGGCGTGCCGGCGCTGCGTTTCAATTTCCGCGGCGTCGGCGCTTCGGCCGGCGTGCATGACGACGGTCGCGGCGAGACCGAGGATCTGGTCGCCGTGGCCGGACAACTGCGGCGACGCTTCTCCGGTGCCGATCTTTGGTTGGCAGGGTTCTCGTTCGGTGCCTGGGTGTCGCTGCGCGCCACTGCGCGGCTCCGTCCGGCGCGGCTCGTCACCGTGGCACCGCCGGTCGGTCGTTGGGACTTCGCGGATATCGCGGCGCCGGCCTGTCCTTGGCTCTTGTTGCAAGGCACTGCCGATGAGCTGCTCGATGCGACCGAGGTCGAGACCTGGGCGCGCGCCTTGTCGCCCGAGGCGCAGATCACGCTGCTGCCGGAGGCCAGCCACTTCTTCCACGGGCGGCTGCACGAGGTGCGCGACCTCGTCGAGGCCTTCGCGCGTCAGGCGTACATCGAGTAACCCACGCCGCGCACGGTGTGGATCAGCGGACGCTCGAATTCTTTGTCCACGGCCTGACGCAGCCGGCTGACGTGCACATCGACGACATTGGTCTGCGGGTCGTAGTGGATGTCCCACACCCCTTTGAGCAGCATCGTACGGGTGACCACTTTGCCGGCGTGGCGTGCGAAGTACTCGAGCAGACGGAACTCGCGCGCCGTCAGATCGAGCCTGCGTCCGCCACGGATCGCGCGGCGTCGCAGCAGGTCGAGTTCGAGATCATCGACCCGCAACGAGGTCGCCGAGGCGTTGGCGGCACGCCGCAGCAGCGATTCGACCCGTGCGACAAGCTCCTCGACGGCGAACGGCTTGCCGAGGTAGTCGTCCCCACCGGCGCGCAGCCCGCGCACCCGTTCATCGACCGAGTCGAGCGCCGAGAGCACCAGGATCGGTGTACGGTCGCCCGCAGCGCGCATGGCACGGACGATGTCGAGACCGTCGATCTGCGGCAGCATGCGGTCGGCGATGACCGCGGACCACCCGCCGGCGCGGGCGGCGGCGAGCCCGGATGCGCCTTCGGCACAGTGGGTGACCTCGAGATCGTGCGCCGACAAGGCGGCCTTCACCTCTGCGGCAAGCTCGGCATCATCTTCGATGAGCAGCAGTGGCATGACATCCCCTCAACACGGGATTGTAGTCTCTAAACCGTCCGGTCGTGGCATGCTCCGCGGATGACGCCGTGGATCTCTGACCGTCGCGCGATGCTCGCCGGGGTGGTGGCCTTGGGGGTCGTGGTGCTGGCGTTCCTCGGTGCGCTCCTGTGGTTGCAGTTCCGGGTCATGCAGGTACACGACCGCGAGACATTCGAAGCGCTCTACCGCGAGCTCGAGTTGCGGCGTGAAGTCGACCGTTTTGCGGGGCGCGAGGCGCTCGAGATCGGCCTCGCCACCCGCGTCGAATTGTTGCCCGCTGCGCCTTACTTCGCGTTGGTCGATCGTCGCGGCGCAGCGGTCGTCGGGCGTCTGGCCGATATCCCGGGCGGTCGCGAGGCCCTACGGACGGTTGCAGACCGGCCGCAGCTGCGATTGCCGCAGGACGACGGCATCGTGAACTTCACCGTCGCGCTACCGCTCGACGACGGCGCGACCGTGATCCTCAGCCGTCGTGATCCCGCGCCGCGCGAGATCCTGCGCTCGCTCGGCCTCGCCGGTCTCGTGGGTATGCTGGTCGTGATCGCCATGGGCCTGTGGACGGGATTCGCTTTCAACCGCTTCATCCTCGAGCATGTCTCGAACCTCGCCGCGACCGCCCGCCGGATCCTGCGTGGCCAGTCGGCGGCGCGTGCACCGGAACGCCAACGCCTCGATGCGCTCGGCGCGCTCACCGGCACCTTCAACGAGATGCTCGACCAGAACGAGGCCTTGGTGAGCGGCTTGCGCACCGTCACGGAAAGCCTGGCCCATGATCTGCGCTCGCCACTGATCCGTGTCCGTCGCTCCATCAGCGCCGCGCGTGATTCCTCCGACCCGCAGGAGCGCGAGACCCAGCTCGCTCAGGCGGAGTCCGAAGCGTCGCGCGCGCTGCAGACCTTCAACGCCTTGGTCGATCTTGGGCGCGCGGAGGCGGGTCTATCGCGGGACTCGATGGAGGATGTGGATGTCGGCGCGCTGGCGATCGACCTCGCCGAGCTCTTCGAGCCGATCGCCGATGAGCACGGGCAACGGCTCGAGTGCGAGGTCGAGGCCTGCCGTGTGGTCGCGCACCGGCAGATCCTGTCGCAGGCCATCGGCAACCTGTTGGAGAACGCGATCAAGTACTCGCCGTCGGGCACCCGGTTGCGGCTGCAGGTGCGTCGGTACGGCGACAACGGCGCCGAGGTGTCGGTCGAGGACGAGGGCCCGGGCATCCCCGAACACGCGCGCGAGCAGGCGTTGCGGCCGTTCGTGCGGCTCGGTGATCCGGTCAGCCGGCCTGGCGTGGGGCTCGGTCTGGCGATCGCGGCGGCCGTCGCACGCTTGCACCGCGGTCGCCTGCTGCTCGAGAGCGCCAACCCGGGTCTGCGCGTAAGGCTGCAGCTCAAGTCGGGCTGAGGGGCGACTCAGCCGACCCTGCCGCCGGCCACCAAAGCCGGACCTCGAGACCTTGCGGTTCCCGCTTGTCCCGGTTGCGTGCCGTGATGCTTCCGCCATGCGCGCGCATCACTCGAGCCGCGATGGCGAGGCCGAGGCCGGCGCCGCCAGGATCGGCGGCGTCGGTGGTGGTGTGGCGGTGGAAGGGTTCGAACACACGCTCGAGCTGGTCGTCGGGCAGCCCAGGGCCGTGGTCGAGGACCGTCAGCGCGTAGCCGCCTTGCGCGGCCTCCAGCCGCATCTGGACGGTCGTCCCCGGAAGGGTATGCCGCAACGCGTTGCGGACGACATTCTCGGCGGCGGCGCCGACCCAGTGCGGGTCGCCGTCGATCCAGCAGGGTGCTGAGGGTGCCGTCCACTCGACGGCGCGACCTTGCGATCCCGCTTCGAAGCCCGCATCAGCCGCCAGCCCTTCGAGCACGGCGTGCAGGTCGAGCCGTTCGCGCGTGATCACGCCGGCCTCCAAGCGCGACACATCGAGGATGTCGCTGATCAATGCATCCAAGCGGCCGACCTCGACCTCGATGCGCGCGAGCTGGGTCGCGGCGTCAGCGCCTTGCGTGGCGAGCCCGGTGGCGAGGCGCATGCGTGCGAGCGGCGAGCGGATCTCGTGGGAGACGTCGCGGAGCAGCTGCTCGCGACCGCGCATCAGACCCGCCAAGCGCGCGGCCATCTGGTCGAAGGCGCCGGCGAGGCGGCCGAGCTCATCGCCTCGTTGTGCGGTGCGCGGCGGCGTCCGCGCGTCGAGATCGCCCGCCGACAAGGCGAGCGTGGCGCGTTCGAGATCGAGCACGGGACGGGTGATCGAGCGCGCGAGCCACAGGCTCGCGAGCGCCGTCAGCCCGAGCGCCATCAGCAACATCGAAAGACGCACATTCGGCACCGCCAGAGGCCCGAGCCGCCGCTGCGACGGTGGCAGCGGCAGCAGACGAAACCGCTCGCCATCCTCGCTGGTGAGCGTCGGAATTCTTTGAGAGCTGCGCACGATGACATCGGGGGATCCGGTCAATGCCGTGGTGCGGCCGGCGGAGAGGTCACCGCTCGGGTCCGGGGGGATCGGCCGACCGAGCAGCTCGAGACCCCAGTCGTCGATGATCAGCAACCGCGGCGGACCGCGACGGGCGGAGACTGTGCCGCGGCCCGAGGGGTCTTGGGCGCGCGCCCAGGCTTCAAGCCCCTCGCGCCCACCCTCGGCGAGCGCGACCGCTGCGGACTGGACCGCGATGCGCATGTCATTGCGCGCGGCCTCGCGCTCGGCATTGAGGTACCAGGAAGTGATCGCGACCGCGCCGAGCATGACCGCGAAAAGGGTGACGAAGAACGCGAGGAAGATCCGCCACACGAGCCGGGCGCTGAAAGGGTTGCGGGACCGGCGCGTCACAGGATCGTCGACTCGATGAGTTCGTAGCCGCTGCCACGCACGGAACGGATCTCGATGCCGCCGCCGCTGCGCGCGATCTTGCGGCGCAGGTTGCTGATGTGGGTGTCTATGGCGCGGTCATAGAGGGTGAGACGCCGACCGAGGGCTTGTTGGGTGAGCACGCTGCGCTCGACCGGTCCCTGCGCGTCTTGGGCGAGCGCGAGCAGCACCCGCCACTCGGCGCCGGTGAGCTCGAGCGCCGCGCCGCGAAGCAACGCACGACGACGACGCCGGTCGAGCAGCAGGGGGCCAAGTTCGATATCGGTCTCGGCATCCGTGGTGCCAACGGTGGCGGGACCCGGGTTCATGGCCAGGGCGTCGGTCGGCGCGTGCGCTGCGGACCGGCGCAGCACGGCGCGGACGCGTGCCGTAAGCTCCCGCGGATCGAAGGGCTTCGGCAGGTAATCGTCCGCACCGAGTTCGAGGCCCACGATGCGATCGATGGGTTCACCACGCGCGGTCAACATCATCACCGGCAGACGCGGATGACGGACACGCAACTCGCGCAGCAGATCGAGTCCGCTGCGCCCGGGCAGCATGACATCGAGGATGATCAGGTCCGGCGCGCGCTGTGCGAGCGCGGCGAGCCCCGCGGCATCACCGTCAGCGGTCGCGACGGTGAAGCCCTCGGTGGTGAGGAACTCGTCGAGCATGGCGGCGAGCTCGCGGTCGTCGTCTATGATCAGGATATGGTCCTGCATCTGCTCTCTGTTGGTTGAGGTGTCGTCGTCGATGGTGCCGAGGATCGCGGGGCTTGGACAGGGTGTGAGACCACCTTCACACTACTTTGCAGCATCTTTGCGGAAACTTGGCTCCGCTGCCCGGTCTGACGATTGTAGAGTCTGCGACATCGTGCCGCAGCGCATCAGCCCCGTCTCCGAGAGGATCTTCAAGATGACCCAGATATTCCGCAATCGACCCGTCTTCGGCGCCCTGTTGTTGTCCGCCGCTGCCATCGTTCCCGGCTTCGCCGAGCAGGCGCCGCCCACCGAGGTCCGACCTGCCGAGGTCAAAGCGCCTGAGGTCAAAGCGCCTGAGGTCCGTGTCGAGCGCCGCATCGTCATCGTCGATGAGAACGGTATCCAGAGCGAACTCGGTCCTGAGGTCTTCGACGACCCGCAGATCCAGGCCGAGATCCGTCGCTTGCGCGGCGCGGGTCGACCGGGTGGCCGTATCGAAGGCGCGGGCGGCGAAGGTGCGCGTCGCATCATGATGATCCGTCGCGGCGATGGCCCGGGGGTCGGTGGTGATCGAGGCAAGGGCCGCGGCGGTATGGCGGCGCGCATGCAGCGCATGGCCGATGAGCTCGATCTCTCACCCGCGCAGCGCAAGCAAGTGCGCGACATCTATGAAACGGCGCGACCGCAGATGGATGCGACGCGCAGCCAGATGCGTATCGAGCGGCAGCGTCTGCGCGATGCCAGCCCCGGGACACGCGATCATGCGGCCACGGTGGTAGCAGCCTCCAAGCGGATCGGCGAACTGACGGCCCAGACCACGCAGCAGCGCGGCGAACTTCAACGCAAGGTGTGGCAGGTGCTGACGCCGGAGCAGCGGACCAAGGCCGATAGCCGGCGAGCCGAGAGCCGCAAGCGCCGCGATGCGCAGGCCGCTCAGCTCGAGCGCCGTGCCCGGGAGCTGCGGGGGCAGGGCTCCCGCTGATCGCTATCTGAGGGGGCCGTCCGGGCGGATGACCTGAAAGACGGATGACCAAAAAAACCCGGGGCGGCGGCGCCCCGGGTTTTTTTCAAGCGATGAAGATCAGGTCAGTTGACCATGTTCTTCAGGTTCTTGAGCGGCAGAGCGCGGATCTTCTTCGAGGCGGGCTTCGCCTTGAAGGTCATCTTGGCGCCCGTGAAGGGGTTGGTGCCCTCGCGCGCCTTGGTGGCGGGCTTCTTGACGACCTTGAACTTGGCCAAGCCGGGCATCGTGAACAGGTTGTTCGCGCGCAGGCTCTTCTTGATCACCGCATGGAGGGAATCGAACACCGAGGATACGGCCTTGCGCGAGAGACCGGTGTCTTTCGCGATCTGGTTGAGGATGTCCGACTTGGTCGGCGGTCCGGCCTTTTTCGCCATCTTGGAAATCTCCTGATTTGAGTGGAAGCGCGACGGGCCGCGCGTTGTTATTCAAGCCGAAACATAGCACAAAGACGCTATGTTGGAAAATAATTTCCGCTTTACAGCGGGAAAAAACGGTCATTCCGTACTGCGTCTCGTACGCTGCACGGTCAGCGAAGCAGGATCAGCAGCACCTGGATGATGATGCCAGCCCACATCGGCGACAGATCGAGTCCGGCGACATTGGGGACGGCGCGTCGGATCCGGCGGAGGATGGGCTCGCACAGCGCATCCAGGATATCCAACACGGGTGAATCGACACCGGGCGCGATCATCGAGATGAGCGCGTAGGCGAAGATCGCCCAGAAATAGAGCCACAGAGCCGAGCGCAGCACCTCGAGCGCCGCCGCGATCAGCCAGCTGCCACCGTCTGGCAGGTCCATGCCCGCGGCGACTCGCAGCGCGCCGATCTGCAGCAGCGCGACGGCGAACACCGAAACCAGCGATGCGGTATCGATCCGACCGATCGACGGCAAGATACGCCGCAGCGGCAGCACCAGCCAGTTGGTCAGTTGCATCACGGCACCGACCACCGGATTGCGTAGGCTGCTGCGGTTCCACTGCAGCAGCAGCCGCAGCAGGAACACCCAGAAAAGCAGGGAAAAGAGCGTGTCGATGAGGAACACGAAGGCGGATTGCATATTCAGGCTCCTGACGCGGCGGCTGCCAACTCGCGCCCGCGGACGACGGCGGCTTCGACCGCACGCGCCACCGACCGGCCGAGACCATCCGCCTCGAATTGTGCCAAAGCCGCAGCGGTGGTGCCGCCGCGCGAGGTGACCGATTCGCGTAATGCGGCCAGTTGCGGGTCTGCTGCGGCCATCGCGCCCGCCCCTGCGAGGGTCGCTGCGGCGAGGCGGTCTGCGACCTCGGCGGGCAGGCCTTGTGCTCGGCCGGCTTCGGCGAGTGCTTCGGCGAGGCGGAAGAAATAAGCGGGTCCGCTGCCGCAGACCGCCGTGACGGCGTCCATCAGCGCCTCGTCCTCGATCCAGGCGACGATGCCGGCCGCGCCGAGCACCGCGGCGGCGCGCGCCCGGTCTGCGGCGGACACATCGGGTGGCGCATGGAGGCCGGTCGCACCGACTCCGAGCATCGCGGGTCGGTTCGGCATCGCGCGCACGACCGGCGAGCTTGCCGCGGCGCCGAGCGCATCGCGCAGCTGAGCGACCGTGAGACCGGCGGCGATCGAGATCAGCAGCGGACGGCGCCGAGCGAGCACATCCTGTAGCGGCCGAAGCGCGGCGTACATGTCCTGCGGCTTGACCGCCAGCAAGAGGATATCGGCATCAAGGGCGACGGCGAGGTTGTCGGCGACCGTCCGGATCCCGAGTTCGGTCGCGAGTGCGTCGCGTCGCGCCGCATCGGCTTCCCCGACGGTGATGGATGCCGGGTCAGCACCCTGCCGCAAGAGTGAGACGACCAAGGCGCGGCCCATATGCCCACCCCCTAGGAAGCCGATATGTTCACCGCTACCGCGCGTCATGGGCCTGATTGTAGTCGTTCGCCGAACAGCGCGGTGCCCAGCCTGACCAGCGTCGAGCCCTCTGCGATCGCACTCTCGAGGTCGCCGCTCATGCCCATGGAGAGGGTGTCCATGGAGGGGTGGACCACGCGCGAGGCCGAAAGCAGGCGAGCGAGCTGCGCAAACCATCGCCGTTGCGCCGTCGGGGAGTGCTCGGCGGGGGGTATCGCCATCAAGCCGCGCAGTTGCAGTCGCGGCGAGGCCGCCACGGCGGCGAGCACGGACGGCAGTTCCGCGACCGAGACGCCACCCTTGCCCGGTTCGTCATCGAGGCGCACTTGGACGCAGACCTGCAGCGCTGCGGCATGCGAGGGGCGTTGCGCCGCCAGCCGTTCGGCCAGCTTGACCCGATCGACGGTGTGCACCCAGTCAAAGTTCTCGGCCACCGGCCGGGTCTTGTTGGATTGCAGTTGGCCGATGAAATGCCAGGTGAGCTTCAGGTCGGCGAGCGCCCCGATCTTGGGCAACGCTTCCTGCAGGTAGTTTTCGCCGAAGTCGCGCTGACCGAGACGGGCGAGCGTCGCGACCGCCTCGGCCGGCTGGGTCTTGGAGACGGCCACCAAGGTGATCCCCGCAGGGTCGCGGGAGGCGGCGGCAGCGGCGGCGGTCAACCGTGTCCTGACGCCGTGCAACCGCGCCGCTGCGAGTCCCTCGGCGTCGCCGTCCGTGGTGGTCTCAGGTGTCGAAGACGGTATAGGCATCGAACACCGGTCCATCGACGCAGACCCGTTTCATCGCTGGGCCGGTCGGTGTGCGGACCGGCACTGTGCAGCCGGCACAGCCCCCCACCGCGCAGGCCATGAATTCTTCGAGCGACACTTGGCAGGGCAGGCCGAAGCGGGCCGCGAGACGCGCAGTGGCCGCCAGCATCGGCGTCGGCCCGCAGGCGAAGATCTCGATCTGCTCGAGCGCGCCGCGATCGAGGCTGCCGAGCCAGGCTTCGCCGAGCCCGGTGACAAACCCATCGAAACAGCCGGGAAAACCGGCGCGACTCGCGAGCCGGCTCGGTACACCGAGCTGCTCGAGCAGAGGCATCGCAGCGATCACGCCATCCGGCATGCCGGGGACGAGGATGGTCGAGGGGCGGGCTTCGAAAGGGAAGGGGATCTCAGAGCCCATCAACACCAACGGTCGCCAAGCGGTACCGATATCTTTGCCGGGGTCAGGGTCGAAGGGCGATGCCTGCATCGCCAAGGCCTCGGCGAGGAACACCATCGGCGGGATGCCGACACCGCCACCGATCAGCAACGGCCGCGGCCGCTGCGGATGCGGCACGAAGCCGATGCCGATCGGACCGAGCACCGAGAGCCGATCGCCGGTCCGCCGCCGCGAGAGCGCGGCGAGCCCAGGACCTACGGCCTTGTAGAGGATGTCGATCCAGCCTTCTCGGGCGTCGGCGCGCATGATGGAGAGCGGTCGGCGCATCGGGATGTCATCGTCCACCGTCAGGTGTACGAAACTGCCGGGCTGCGCGCGTGCGGCGCAGCGCGGCGCCTCGATGCGCAGCACGTACTGTTCGCCTTGGAAGGCATGCTGGCCGAGGACGCGGCCCTCTTCCAGGCAGATGCTGCCACGGTGCGCCGGATGCGCCGCTGTCGGCGTGCTGCTGCGATCGATCTGTCCGTTCAAGAGACCTCCTTCAACTGCCGAGCACGGCTTCGAGCACGGCCATGCGCACGGCGACACCGTTGCGCACCTGGTCGCGGATCACCGATTGTGGCCCGTCAGCGACCTCGGAGGCGATCTCGACGCCTCGGTTCATCGGTCCAGGATGCATGACGAGCGCGTCTGGCCGCGCCTTGCTCAGCCGCTCGCGGGTCAAACCCCAGCGGGCGAAGTAATCGTCGGTACCGGGGATCGCGGCTTCGACCATGCGCTCTTTCTGGATGCGCAGCATCATCACGACATCACAGTCCGCGATACCGGACTCGAGCGCGTGGTGGCGTGAGCAGCCCGCGAACTCCCCGGCCTCGGGCATCAGCCCTGCGGGCGCGACCAAGCGGACATCGCCGGCGCCGAGCGCGGCGAACGCCTGCCAAGACGAGCGCGCCACGCGCGAGTGACGCACATCACCGACGATCGCGATCGACAGACCCTCGATACGGCCCTTTTTTTGCAGCACGGTGAATGCATCGAGCAGTCCTTGCGTCGGATGCGTGACGCTGCCCGCGCCGCCGGAGAGCACGCTCACATGCGGTGAGACATGCGTTGCGACGAGATCCGGTACCGTGGCATCCGCGTCGCGCAGCACGAAGGCGTCGACATGCATGGCCTCGAGCGTGGCGACCGTGTCGAGCACGCTCTCGCCCTTCAGGCGCGAGGAAAGCTGCACCTCGATCACGGCGACCTCGGCGCCGATGCGGCGCGCGGCGAGTTCGAAGGACACGCGGGTCCGCGTCGAGGGCTCGGCGAACATCAGGGCGACGGTCCGGCCGGCGAGCGCCGTGCCGCGGGCGGCCGTCGCGCCGAGCGGTCTCGACCAATGCACCGCCCGCTCGAGCAAGCGCTCGATGAGCGCCCGCGGCAGCCCTTCGAGGGTGAGCAGGTGGCGCAGCGAACCGTCGTTTCGTAGTTGCGGGATCGCGGACATCGGTCAGTGGTCTCCTTCGCCGTCCAGCCAGCGCTCGAGGATCACGGTGGCGGAGAGGCTGTCGATCTCTCCCTTCGATATGCGCCGCCGCAGCCCGGTCGCACGCTGCTCGCGCAGCCGCTGCGCAGCCTCCATCGAGGAATAGCGCTCATCGACCGTGTGCAGCGGCAACGATCGCCGCTCCGTGAGCAGCGCCGCAAACCCGCGTGCGCGCGCTGCGAGCGGATGTTCGCTGCCATCGACATTATAGGGGCAGCCGAGCACCCACCGCGCCGCGCCGAGTTCGCTGCCGAGCCGCAGGAGTGCCACGAGTTCGGTTTCCCCCGGGCCCTTATCACCCACGACCGTGAGTGCAGCCAGTGGTCGTGGCGTGCGCGTCAGCGTGTCGGCGACCGCCACGCCGATGCGGCGCAGGCCGAAATCGAGAGCGACGACGATCTCAGGCCGGATGGGCGTGGCCGCCTCAGGCATGCCCGGCGACATGGCTCACACGGCCGACATCGACGCCGAGCCGTCGCCAGACGGCGTGCCAACGGTCCTCGAAGGGCGTGGCGAACAGGATCTGATCGTCGATCGGCAAAGAGAACCAGGCGTTGTCGTGCAGTTCACGCTCCAGTTGACCGGCCTCCCAGCCTGCGTAGCCGAGCGCGACGAAGGCATCGCTCGGGCCGGCGCCTCGGGCCATCGCGGCGAGCACATCCCGCGAGGTCGTGACCTGTACGCCCTCCGAGATGCGATGGGATGAGTCCCAGTCGCCGCCCGGACGGTGTATCACGAAGCCACGGTCGCGGTTCACCGGGCCACCGCGCAGCACCGGCGGCGCGCCGAGGTCCGGGTGTGCCGGTTGCAGACGCATCTGCTCGAAGACCTCGCCGAGGGTCATCGGCAAAGGCTTGTTGATGATGATGCCGAGGGCCCCATTTTCGGCACTGTGCTCGCAGACCAAGGTCACCGATTGCGCGAAATCGGGGTCGTCGAGCGAGGGCATCGCGACGAGCAGATGGTTCGAGAGACTGGAACCCGCGGCCATCCTTCAAGTATGGGGTTCAGCGACCGTTGCCGCCAGTCTCGAAGCGCCATTCGTAGGCGAAACGGACGCTCGGCGCAGCCTCCGCCAAGGCTTCGGGGAAGGGCGGGAACGGCGCAGCCATGCGCAGGATCTGCAGCGCCGCCTGATCGAGTGCCGGGTTGCCGCTGCTGCGACGCAGTTTGGCGGTGGCGAGCCGTCCGTCGGCGAGCACTTCGATCTCGAGCACCGGTGGCTGATCGCGACCGGTGACGAGTTGGTGGGGGAAGTTGAGGGTTCCCAGCCGCTCGATCTTGCGCCGCCAAGCATCGAGCCAAGGCGCGATCACCGCTGCGCGGGTGTCCGGCGCCAGCCGTTCGCCCTCGGCCGCCAACGGCCCGGTCAACTGTGCGCGATCGACCCGATCTTCACCGCCGCGCTCGGTGAGCGGTGTCGGGGGCGAGGTGGAGCGTTCCGGTCGATCCTTGCCGGGCGCGAGGGGTTGGGGGGCGACCGGTCCTGCGTAGAGCACCGTGATTCGCGGCACCCGCGCAGCCAGCACCGAGGGCGGGATCGAGCGGCCGTCGGGATCGGACACACCCGGATCGAGCGGACCCTCATCGGTGAGAGGCCGGGGCGCCACGCCGCGTGGCGTCGACTTCGGCACGCGATCAGTGGTGGTACCGCGGCCTTGTCGATCGACTTCGGCGAGGTATGCGGCTTCGCCGCTGCGCGTTTCGTCGAGCGTGTCGACCACGAGTTGGACATCGAGCGTCGGTGCCATGCCCTGCGACGCCGGGGGGCGGCCGAAGGTGATGCCGAGGATCAGGATGCCGTGCAGCAGCAGTGCGATGAAGAGGGTGGTGGCGAGCCGGTCGCGCTCCGGAGGGGTGTCTGCTGGCGCGACGGCATCCGCGGCGACGCCCGCCGCCGGCAGGTCGCTCATGCGCGGGCGGCGATACGCCGCTCGACCGCACCGATGAAGAGTGCGCCGATGTCGAGGCCGAATTGTTTGTCGAGCTCGCGCGCACCGGTCGGGCTCGTGACATTGATCTCGGTGACGAAGCCGCCGATGACATCGAGACCGACGAACAGCATGCCTTGCTCGGCGAGGCGCGGGCCGATCTGTGCCGCGAGGAAGCGGTCGCGCTCATCGAGCGGGCGGCCGATGCCGGTGGCGCCGGCTGCGAGGTTGCCGCGGTTGTCGTCGCCGCTCGGGATGCGTGCAAGCGCGTAGGGCACAGGCTCACCGTCCACCACCAGCACGCGTGCATCGCCGGTGACCGCGATCTCGGGCAGGTAGCGCTGCACGATGGCGTAGCGCGACCCGTAGTCTGTGAGCGTCTCGAGGATGACGGCGGTGTTCTTGTCACCGTGCTCGACCACGAAGATCGAGCGGCCACCCATCCCATGCAAGGGTTTGGCCACGGCCTTGCCGTGCTCGGCGACGAAGGCGTGCATGTCGGCCATGTCGCGGGTCACCAGTGTCGGCGCGCAGCACTGCGGGAACCAGGCGGTGTAGACCTTCTCGTTCATGTCGCGCAAGCCGCGGGGTCGGTTCACCACCAGCGCGCCTTGGTCCTCCGCACGCTCGAGGATGTAGGTCGCGTAGATGTATTCGGTGTCGAAGGGCGGATCCTTGCGCATCAGGATCGCGTCGAAATCGCCGAGCCGCGTGGTCCGCCGCCCCTCGAGCGCGAACCAGCGCGCCGGATCATCGTAGACGGTGAGCGGTCGGGAATGACCGCAGGCGACGCCATCGCGCAGGAACAGGTCACCCATCTCGAGGTAATGCAGCTCGAAGCCGCGGCGCTGCGCGGCGAGCAGCATCGCAAGCGTGGTGTCCTTGGCGGTCTTGATGTCGGTGATGGGGTCCATCACCACGGCGAGTCTATGGGCGCTCATGGTGACGAGTGTAATCCTCGACGATGCCTGCCGTCAGTCGCCAGCCGTCAGTCGGCGAGATCTCCGGCCACCGCCTGCAGGACGGCAAGCGCTGCGGGTCCGGCGGTCTCGGTGCGCAACACCCGTGGCCCGAACCGCATCGGTTGGAACCCGCAGCGCGCGGCTTGCGCGAGTTCGGCGTCGGTGAGCCCGCCCTCCGGTCCGATCAAGAGCGCGATCTCGACGGTCCCGGATGGTGGGACGACGATGGCTTGTGCTGCGGAGACCAGCGGCTGGGTCGCCGCCGGCTCCAACAGCCAACGCAGCGGCGTTGCGGCGATCGATCCGCAGGCGGCCGCCAGGTCGAGCGGCGTGGTGACCTCGGGGACGCGGTTGCGACCGCATTGCTCGCAGGCCGACTGCGCGACCGCCTGCCAATGCGCCGACCGCCGCTCGGCGCGGGGACCTTCGAGCTGCACCACGCTGCGTTCGGTCGCCACCGGGATGATCCGGGCGACGCCGAGTTCGGTCGCCTTCTGCACCAACTGGTCCATGCGTTCGCCGCGCGCGATGCCCTGCAACAGCGTCACTTGCAGGCGCGATTCCCGATCGACAGCCGAGAAGGCGCCGACCCGGACCTGTGCGCTGCGCCGGTCCGCGGTCACGAGGCTCGCGGCCCACTCACCGCCTCGGCCATCGAACAGCGTCAGCAGCGCACCGGGACGCAAACGCAGCACCGAGATCACATGCTGTGCGGCCGCTGCGGGCAAGGTGATCTCGGTCGCCTGCGCGAGCGGTCCGGCGATGAACAGCCGTGGGGCTCTCATGCGCCACCGGGCGCCGCCGCCACGGCGAGGTCCAAGCCCTCACGGCCCACGGCGGCCATCAGCTCGAGTTCCGCCGGGGTGGTGCAATAGGGCGGCATGAAATAGATGACATTACCGAGCGGCCGCAGCAGCACGCCGCGTCCGAGCGCGTGGCGATGGATGTGCAGATGGCGGCGCTCGCGCCACGAATAGTGCTCCCGCGTCGCACGGTCGCGCACGAATTCGACCGCCACGATGGTGCCGCATCGACGCACCTCCGCCACCTGCGGGTGCTCGTCGAACGCGGCGTGCACCGCCGCGCCGAGGTCGGTGGCGAGTTGCATGCGCGCAGCGGTCGCTCCCGGTTCGGCGAACAACGCGAGCGAGGCGAGCGCTGCGGCGCAGCCGAGCGGATTGCCGGCATAGCTGTGCGAATGCAGGAAGGCGTTGAGCTTGTGATGGTCGTCGTAGAAGGCCTGATAGATCGGCTCGCGCGTCAGCACCACGGACATCGGCAGGTAGCCGGCGGTCAGGCCCTTCGAGAGGCAAAGAAAATCCGGGGTGATGTCCGCCTGCTCGCAGGCGAACAGCGGCCCGGTGCGCCCGAAGCCGACCGCGATCTCATCGGCGATCAGGTGTACGCCATGGCGGTCGCAGGCCGCGCGCGCCCTGCGCAGGTAATCGGGGTGATACATGCGCATGCTGCCGGCGCATTGCACCAACGGCTCGAGGATCAGCGCCGAGATCTCCTCGGCCTGCGCGGCGAGCGTCGCCTCGAGCGCTTCGGCAGCGCGCGCCGCAGCGGTGGGTGCATCGACATCGGGCCCGGCGGCCCAGGGGTCGGGCGAGGGGACGGTGATGACATCCATGAGCAACGGACGGTAGATGGCCTTGTACAGCTCGACATTGCCGACCGCGAGCGCGCCCAGCGTCTCGCCGTGATAGCTGTTGGAGAGCGTGACGAAGCGCGTTTTCCGCGGCCGACCCGCATTGCGCCAACTGTGGAAACTCATCTTCACCGCCACTTCTATGGCGGCCGAGCCGCTGTCGGCGAAGTAGCAGCGCGTCAGTCCGGGCGGGGCGAGTGCGACCAGCTGCGCGGCCAGGCGTGCCGCCGGGCCGTGGGTGAAGCCGGCGAACATCGCGTGCGGGAGGTCATCGAGCTGCGCTTGCACCGCCGCGTTGATGCGGGGGTGGGCGTGCCCCCAAAGGTTGACCCACCAGGAACTGATGGCATCGAGGTAGCGATGGCCGTCGTAGTCCTCGAGCCACGCCCCGCGTCCGCTGCGCAGCGGCACCAACGGCATCTCGCGCTCGTGGTCCTTCATCTGCGTGCAGGGGTGCCAGACATGCTCGAGGTCGAGGGCGCGCAGTTCGGCATTGGTGGGCGGCATACGGCTATTTTGGCACGGCTGTTCTGGCATCATCAGCCCTCATGGATCCTGTACCGACCTTCTCGCTCGATGCCGCCACCGGTCTGTTGCGCGGCGTGCGTCAGGTGCTGAGCCCGCATCACGATGCCCGTCCGCTCGGGCAGCAGCCCGAACTCGTCGTGGTGCACGGCATCAGCCTGCCGCCCGGCGAGTTCGGGGGTCCGTGGATCGATCGGCTGTTCTGCGGCGACCTGCCTGCCTCAGCACACCCTTATTTCGCCGGCATCGCCGCATTGCGCGTCTCCGCGCACCTGCTGGTGCGGCGCGACGGGGCGGTCACCCAATATGTGCCGCTGCAGGCGCGCGCTTGGCACGCCGGCGCATCGAACTGGCAAGGCCGAGACACCTGCAACGACTTCTCGATCGGCATCGAACTGGAAGGTACCGACGAGGTCCCGTACACAGACGCCCAGTACACCGCCTTGACGGCGCTGTTGGAGGCGCTGCGCCGTGTCTGGCCGGTGCTCGCGCCGCCCCGCATCGTCGGCCATAGCGATGTCGCGCCCGGCCGCAAGACCGATCCCGGGCCGTCCTTCGACTGGGATAGGTTGCATGCCGGATCCGATCGAGCGGCCACACAAGCACGAGGAGACATCGCATGAACGACGGCAAGACGCTGCGCGACGCGCCACGGTGGTATCCCTGGCTGGTGGCGGTGGTCGGGATGTTGGCGCTGTTCCTCTCGAACGGCATGACCGCCACCGGTGTCACCATCTTCGACCCGGCGCTGCTCGGCGAGTTCGGCTGGTCGCGTGGCGCCTTCAAGTTCACCGATACCATCAAGTTCGTGCTGACCGCCTTGATGGCGCCCTTCATCGGCATCCTCATCGATCGCATGAACCCGCGTTGGTTGCTGATGACCGGGTGCGTGCTGCTCACCCTCGGTTATCTCGGCTATGCCGCACTGGTGAACGGCGCCGCGCAACCCGTGGTCCTGCTGATCGCCGCGGTGGCGGCGCTCGGCATCGCAGCGGTGGGCGTGTTGGCGCTGCGCAGCTTGGTCCCAGGGCTCGGCCTTGCCGTGCCTTCGGTGGGA
Organism: uncultured Pseudomonadota bacterium; assembly: GCA_937920275.1. Lineage (GTDB taxonomy): Bacteria > Pseudomonadota > Gammaproteobacteria > Steroidobacterales > Steroidobacteraceae > UBA964. The sequence goes on along the minus strand of CALGVD010000058.1, from coordinate 14,053 downwards.
GCGGCAGTGCTGGCGGCGTGGCTCTTCTGGCAGTTCTGGAGTGCATGGTCGGGCGCAGCGCTCTACCAGATCTACGCCATCTCGGTGCTGTTCGCGTTCGCGCTGTCCACCGCAGGCTCGATGACGGTCATCTTCCTGGTGTCGAGCTGGTTCGTGAAGCATCGTGGTCTCGCCATCGGCATCGCGCTGATCGGCACCAGTCTCGGCAGTGCGATCTTCCCGCTGGTGAACCCGCCGCTCATCGAGGCCTTCGGTTGGCGGCAGGCTTTCCTCTACAACGCGGCGATGCCGATCGTGCTGCTGGTGTTGGTGGCGCTCGCGATCAAGGGCACGCCGGCGCAGGCCGGTTACCGTGCACTCGGTCAATCAGCGGCCGTGGCCGACCTCAAGCAGCATGGCCTCACCTACCGTGAGGCGCTGCGCACCCGAACCTTCTGGGCGATCGCGGTCTCGGGGTTCCTCGCGTACTACGCCATCTTCAGCTTCGTCCAGCATTTCGTCCTGCACCTGAACAAGGGCTTCGGGATGCCGCTCGCCGAGGCAGGCAAGATGATGTTCCTCTTCAGCCTGGTGGCGATGACCGCGAAATTCGCGGTCGGTTGGCTCGCCGACCACATCGACCGGCACAAAGTGTTCACCGCTTGCCAGTTCATCATGCTCGCGGGGATGATCGGTCTCGCCAGCATGCAGCGCGAATGGGTGGTCGCCGCCGCGGTCGTCATCGGCCTCGGCTGGGGCGGCCTGTTCACGCTCTACAACATGCTGGCGGTCAATAATTTCGGCCTGCGCGAGATAGGCCGGATCAACGGCACCATCAGCATGTTGGAATCGATCGGCGTCGGGCTCGGCAGTTGGCTGACCGGACTGCTGTTCGACCGATATGGCGGCTATCAGGTGCCGTTCACGGTGCTGGCGGTGGCGATCACCATCGCTTTGCTCGTGGGCACGCAGATCAAGAGCGAGGTCGACGAGCGCGCCGTCGCGGAGCGCTAGCCGTCTCGGATCAGCTGGGACCGGCTCCCCGGTCGCGGCGCCAGATGACCTCGCTGCCGTTCTCGTGCCGGGCGAGCACGCGCGCCAACACGAACAGAAGGTCCGAGAGCCGGTTGAGGTAGCGGGCCGGCTCAGGGTTCGTCGGTGCATCGCTGGCCGCGGATTCCGCCGCCATCAGCGTCCACACGCGCCGCTCGGCGCGCCGTGTCACGGTCCGCGCGAGATGACAGGCAGCGGCTGCCGGTCCGCCGCCCGGCAAGATGAAATCTTTGAGCGCCGGCAGCGGGTCGTTGAAGGCGTCGAGATCCTGCTCGAGGCGATCGATCTGCGCGGGTGTGATGAGTTGCATGCCGGGGATGCAGAGTTCACCGCCGAGGTCGAAGAGGTCGTGCTGCACTGCGATGAGGCAGGAAGCCACCGCCGGGGGCAGTCCGGGTACTGCGAGCACCATGCCGATGGCGCTGTTGGCTTCATCGACCGTGCCGTAGGCCTCGACGCGCGCGGCGTCCTTCGGGACACGGGTACCGTCGCCGAGACCGGTGGTGCCATCGTCGCCCGTGCGGGTGTAGATCTTGCTCAAACGGTTGCCCATGGACGATAGGATACCATCCAGCACCCGTCGTCCTGAAGGAGCGTCCCGTGGCGTCACCCGAACTGCAGGCTGCGCTCGAGGCTGCTGAGGCCGCCTCCGTCGTCGTCCGTGATCTCTACCGGCGCAACCTCGCGATCACCACCAAGGCCGATCGTTCGCCGGTGACCGAGGCCGATGTGCTCGCCGAGCAGGCGATCCGCGAGGTCCTGTCACGGCACTTCCCGACCTACGGGTTCTTCGGTGAGGAGACCGGCCGACACGCCATGGATGCGGAAAGCATCTGGCTCGTCGATCCCATCGATGGCACCAAGTCGTTCGTGCGTGAGACGCCTTTCTTCTCCACCCAGATCGCGTTGCTGCGGGGCGACCGGCTGGTGCTCGGCGTGTCGGCCGCCCCGGCTTATGGCGAGCTCGCCTGGGCGGAGCGCGGTGCGGGCGCCTGGCTCGATGGCCAGCGCATCCGGGTCAGTGCGGTCTCGCGCCTCGATGCCGCGGTGCTCTCCACGGGCAACCTCAAGACACTCGCGGCCGGTCCGGGCTGGACGCGTTTCGGACGCGTGGTCACCGCAGTGGATCGGCTGCGCGGGTACGGGGATTTCGTCCACTACCATCTGCTCGCGCGCGGCGCGCTCGACGCCGTGATCGAATCAGATGTGAACATCCTCGACATCGCCGCGCTGTCGGTGATCGTGGAGGAGGCGGGCGGACGCTTCACGGACCTCGCGGGCGCACCTGTGACGCTTGATACCACCACGGTGCTGGCCACCAACGGCCCGCTGCACGGGGAGCTCTGCCGGCGGCTCGCGGGCGACGGGGTCTAGGGTTGAAGCCGCGTGGCGTGCCACGCGCCGGCGCTGACGGGCGGCGTATCGAGGTCCGTCCACTGCAGCTGCCGTACCCAGCGAGCGCGGTCGTGGATGCGCGATTCGCCCTCCACCCAAAGTTCGACGGCCTCCGCGTAGACATGGTAGCCGCCCCAGTTCGATGGGCGCGGGATGTCCGCGCCGACCTCGGCGTGGGCAGGGTCGTCCTCGGGCCCGGGCACCGGCGTACCGAAACGCTGCGCGGCTGACACCATCGCTGCCTCGAGGTCGGCACGCGACCCGACCGGTTCGCTCTGTGCGCTCGCCCATGCCCCGATGCGACGCTGCCAAGGTCGAGTGCGGAAATAGGCGTCGCTTTCGCTGGCAGGGGCGCGCACCGCGCGTCCCTCGATGCGCACCTGGCGATGCAGGTGGTCCCAGTGCATGACGAGGGCGACCCGCGGGCTCGCGGCGAGCTCGCGTCCCTTGCGTGAAGAGTAGTTGCTGTAGAAGCCCGCGTAGCCCGGTTCGACCACGATTTCCTTGCAGAGCACCACCCGCGCCGAGGGTTGACCGTCGGCGCTGACGGTCGCGACCACCATCGCGTTGGGGTTCGGTTGATCGCGGCGGGAACGCGCGGTCGCGAGCCACTCCGCGGCGAGCGCGAGCGGTTCCGCGGGCAGCGGGTCGGGAAGGAACTGGGGAGGCACGGGCATGAACGGATGTTAGCATCGGGAAGTCGTACCCTTAACATCCACGCCGCAGGGCGTTCCACAGCATGGCCAGCCTCGACGAACTCCGCCGCCACCTCGACGACCTCGACGATCGGCTCATCGAACTCATCGCCGATCGCCAGCGCACCAGCCGCGAGATCGCGCGCGTCAAACGCAGCACCGGACATCCGACACGCGACTATGGGCGCGAACGCGAGGTGATCCTCGGTGCGCGCGCCACCGCCGCCAAGCATGGCGTACCGCCCTCGGTCGCCGAAGAGCTGATGCGGCTCCTGATCCGCAGTTCGCTCGCGACGCAAGAGCGGGCGAGCGTCGCGGCGCAGGGGCAGGGCAGCGGCCGGCGCGCCTTGGTGATCGGCGGCGCGGGCAAGCTCGGCCGTTGGTTCGCCGAGTTCCTGCTGTCGCAGGGTTTCGCGGTCGAGGTGGCCGACCCCGCGGGTGCGCCGGAAGGCACGGTGCCGCTTGCTGACTGGCAGCACGCCGATCTCAGCCACGACTTCATCGTCGTGGCGACACCGCTCGGTCGTACCGACGCCGTGCTGCGCGAACTCGCCCTGCGTCGACCGCCCGGTGTGATCTTCGACCTCGGTTCGCTGAAATCGCCGTTGCGCGGTGGGCTGCTGGCCCTGCGTTCGCACGGCTGCCGGGTGACCTCGGTGCATCCCATGTTCGGCCCCGACACCGAACTGCTCTCCGGTCGCCATGTCGTGTTCGTCGATCTCGGCCATGCCGAGGCGCTGCAGTCGGCGCGCGATCTGTTCGCTTCGACCATGGTCGAGCAGGCGGTGATGAGCCTCGATGAGCACGACCGCCTGATCGCCTATGTGCTCGGTCTGTCGCATGCGCTCAACATCGCGTTCTTCACCGCCCTCGCCGGCAGCGGTGAGGCTGCGCCGCGCCTTGCACAGCTCTCGAGCACGACCTTCGACGCACAGCTCGATGTCGCCACGCGCGTCGCGCAGGAAAGCCCGGAGCTCTATTTCGAGATCCAGAGCCTCAATGATTACGGTGCGGAATCTTTGGAGGCGTTGGCGCGCGCGGTCGAATCGCTGCGCCGAGCGGTGCTCGCCCAGGACGAGGTCGCCTTCACCGCGCTGATGCGGCAAGGACGCGAATACCTAGAGGACCGCCGCAGCCGCCAGGCCACGCGGGCGTGAGCGACCATATCGACCGCGACGGCTTCCGTGCCAACGTCGGCATCGTGCTGATGCAGGAAGGCGGCAGCGTGTTCCTCGGCCAGCGTATCGGCGGCAAGGGATGGCAGTTCCCGCAAGGGGGTGTCCGCCTCGGCGAGACCCTCGAGCAGGCGATGCTCCGCGAGCTCGGTGAGGAGATCGGCCTTGGGCCGGCTGATGTCGAGGTGCTCGGGGTGACCCCGGATTGGTTGCGATACCGGTTGCCTGCCCGCTTCGTGCGCCGCGACCAGTCGCCGGTCTGCATCGGCCAAAAACAGCGTTGGTACCTGCTGCGCAGTCGGGTGCCGGACCCGTCGTTCCGCTTCGACTCCACCGGCGAGCCCGAATTCGTGGGTTGGCGCTGGGCCGACTATTGGGACCCGGTCCGCGAAGTGATCCACTTCAAGCGCCAGGTCTACGAGCGCGCCCTCCACGATCTCGGGCGCACGGCGCTGCCGGGGGGCTTGCCCCCCTATCCCGCCTGGTGGGAAGACCGCGCGCCGAAGCGTCTCCCCAAGCGTTCACCCGGCAAGCCTGCAAGCTGAGCGCCCATGCCGCGCCCCTCCCACCCGTTGGTGTTCCGTGGGCCGGCCTGGCTGGGCAGCCCTTGGGGCATCGCGCTCGGGGTGTCGTTGGTGCTTGCGACACTCGTCGGTGTCTACGCGATCGGTCGTGCTCAGGCGGCCTTCGAAGGCCGTGCGGCGCTCGCCGATGAGGCCGGGCTGCGCGCCGCGCTGACCGCACGCGAAGCCGAGGTGACCCGGCTGCGCCGAGAGGTGGCCGAACTCGACACGCTCAAGGTCGCACAGGAGCGCGAACGGCAGGAAGTCTCGCGCACCATCGGCGAACTACAGGCCGAGGTGGCCCGCCAATCCCAGCAACTCGAGCTCCTGCGTGGCGTCGTCGGCCGAGCGGGGCCGGCAGCGGAGGTGACGATCCGTCAGGTGCGCGTGATCGCGGGTACGACGCCCGGGCGGTACCGGTTGCGCATCGCGCTTGCTCAGCCGGGCCGGCCCGATCGCACCGTGGCCGGCAGCGTCCGGGTGGGCATCGAGGGGCAGCGCGGTGGGCGGTCGGTGCGGCTCGATCTGCGGGAAGTCGCGGTGGATCGTGTCGCGCAGCTGTCTTACCGATTCCAGTATTTCGAGAACATCGAGGTGGAGATCGCGCTGCCGGGCGGGTTCTCGCCGGAGCGTGTGGTGGTGGATGTGCGCCCGGCGGGCCGGAATGTGCCGCCGGCTGCCCAGACTGTGCTCTGGTCGATCGACCCGGCGTAGTATCCTTGCCGGATGACTCCGCTTCGGCGGTCCCTCATCAGGAGACCCGATGTTCTCGCGACGCAAGCCGCCCGTCCCCGGAAAGATCGACACCTTGATCGCCCGCAGCACCGTGCTGCAGGGCGACCTCGCGTTCGCCGGTGGACTGCATCTCGACGGTCGGGTGGTCGGGCGTCTCTCCGCCACGCCCGACGCCGCGGCCGCCACGCTCTGGATCGGCGAGGCAGGCTGCGTCGAGGGAGGCGTCGAGGCGCGGCATGTCGTGATCCACGGCACCATCAAGGGCGATGTCCATGGCACGGAACGAGTGGTGCTGGGCGCGACCGCGCGCATCACGGGTGATGTCCACTATGGCGCCATCGAGATGACGCTGGGCGCCCGGGTCGATGGCAAGTTGGTGCCCATCAGCCCGTCGTCGGGTCCGGCTGCCGCCGACGATCCGTTGCCGAGCGCGCCCGGCGGGGCGGTGCCGCTCGCCACTTTTGACCCTGCGCGTCCGCAGGCCTAGACTATCCGCATGAGCACCGTGATCGAAGACCTGCCTCTCGACCTGCCCCCTGCCTTGGTGTTCACCGACGATGCGGCGCGCAAGGTCGGCGCCCTCATCGAAGCCGAGGGCAATCCCGGCCTGATGCTGCGGGTGTTCGTGCAAGGCGGCGGTTGCTCCGGCATGCAATACGGCTTCGAGTTCGACGAACAGGTCCAGGACGGCGACACCCTCGTGCAGAACATGGGCGTCAAGCTGTTGGTCGACCCGATGAGCTTCCAGTACCTCAGCGGTGCCGAGATCGATTATCGGGAAAGCGTCGAGGGCTCGCAGTTCGTCATCCGCAATCCGAACGCCACCACGACCTGTGGTTGCGGGTCCTCGTTCTCCGCCTGACGTACCGCAGCCACCCGGTCCACCCGTGACGCGCGCTGCCGCCCGCGCCGCTCCCCCAGAGCTGCTTGCCGCCGTCGATCTCGGCTCCAACAGTTTCCACCTGGTCGTCGCCCGTTATACCCACGGTCAGTTGGTCGTGGTGGATCGTCTTCGCGAGATGGTCCGCCTCGGCTCCGGCATGGACGAGGAGGGGCGGCTCGATCGGGATGTCGCCGCGCGTGCGCTCGCGTGCCTCGAGCGGTTCGGACAGCGGCTGCGCGACATCCATGCAGACAGCGTCCGGGTGGTCGGCACCAACGCGTTGCGCCGAGCCCATCGTAAGCAGTCTTTCCTCGATAGGGCGCGCGCTGCGCTCGGTCATCCCATCGAGATCGTCTCGGGCATGGAGGAAGCGCGGCTGATCTACTCGGGCGTCGCACACACCTCGCCGGCGACCAGGGGGCGCCGGTTGGTGGTCGACATCGGCGGCGGCAGCACCGAACTCATCATCGGCGAAGGCCTCGAACCGCAGCGGTTGGCCAGCACCGACCTGGGATGCGTCACGCTCAGCGAGCGGCATTTCGCGGGCGGCCGGCTCTCCGCCAAGCGCTTCGCGCGCGCTCGGGTCGCTGCGCGGCGCGAGCTCGAGCCCATCGAAGACGCTTTCCGACGCTTGGGTTGGCAGGAAGCGGCCGGCAGCTCGGGTTCCGTCAAGGCCGTCTTCGAGGCGGTGCGCGAGCTCGATCCCTCGGCCAACGCGATCACGCCAGCGGGGCTCGAGGCGGTGATCGACATGATGTTGCGTGCCGAGGATGTGGGTGAGATCCCGCTCGGCACGCTCGATGAGGAGCGACGCGGCGTGTTCCCCGGTGGCCTCGCCATCCTCGCCGAGCTTTTCGAGGTGCTCGGCATCGAACGCATGGAGGTCGCTGATGGGGCGATGCGCGATGGACTGCTCTACGACCTCGTCGGGCGCATCAACCACGAGGACGCCCGCGAGCGCACCGTGCGCGCCATGCAGGCCCGCTACCATGTCGATCTGGCGCAGGCCGAGCGCGTCGAGCGCACCGCCCTCGGGCTGCTCGCGCAGGTCGAGGACTCATGGCAGCTCGATGATCCACTGGCGGCGCGGCTGCTCGCTTGGGCGGCGCGCCTGCACGAGATCGGCCTCGATGTCGCGCATTCGCGCCATCACCAGCACGGCGCGTATCTGCTCGAACACGCCGACATGCCGGGCTTCCCGCGCGAGGAGCAGCGTTTGTTGTCGCGGCTCGTCGGCGGCCACCGGCGCAAGTTATCGGTCGAGGGGGTCGATCAGCTGCTGCCTTCGTGGGACAAGCGCATCCTGAACCTGACACTGGTGCTACGGGTCGCCGTGCTGTTGCACCGCAGCCGCGGCCGCGCGCCGTTGCCGGAGATCACGCTCGAGGCCCGGGTCCGCACCCTCGAACTGCGCTTTCCGGTGCGCTGGCTGCGGGAGCATCCGCTCACGGTCGCCGATCTCAGTCAGGAGATCGATCTTTTGGCCGCGGCCGGATTCCGGTTGCGGATCTACTCCTCGCGTGGTCTGCCGGCGGTGTAAGCCTCGAGCAGTTCGAGTTGCGCGCAACGCGGCGGTCCGTCGCCGCGCGGGACCCGGCTGTACTGTCCATCGGCACCGAGCGACCACGACTGCGTGTCGTCGCTGAGATAGGCCTCGAGGTCGCGCAGGATGCGGTCGCGGTACTTCGACCGCCGGATCGGGAACGAGATCTCGACCCGCCGGAAGAAATTGCGCTCCATCCAGTCGGCGCTGCTGCAGAAGATCTCGGCATCGCCGCCGTTGGCGAACCAGCAGACCCTCGAGTGCTCGAGGAAACGACCGACCACCGAGCGCACCCGCACGCCTGCAGAGTACCCGGGCACACCGGGACGCAGCGCGCAGACCCCGCGCACGATCAGATCCACCTGCACGCCGGCCTGCGAGGCGCGGCACAGCGCGTCGATGGATTCAGGCTCGACCAAGGCGTTCACCTTCAGGATCACCCGTGCCGGCCGACCCGCCGCTGCATGCGCGATCTCGCGTTCGAGCTTGGCGATCATCGCGCGCTGCAGCTCGAACGGGGACTGCAACAGGCAGCTGAGGCGCGGCGCGCGCGTCAAGCTGGTCAGTTGCAGGAACACCTCGTGCACATCTTGGCCGATGTCGGGGTCGCAGGTCAGCAGACCGTAGTCGGTATAGGTCCGGGCCGTCCGCGAGTGGTAGTTCCCGGTACCGAGGTGGCAGTAGCGACGGATACCTCCCGCTTCGCGCCGTACCACCATCGCGAGCTTGGCATGGGTCTTGAAGCCGACCACACCGTACATGACGTGTGCGCCGGCTTCCTGCAGCCGGTCCGACAGTTCGATGTTGGCCTGCTCGTCGAAGCGGGCGCGCAGTTCGATGACGACCGTCACATCCTTACCGGCGTTCGCCGCCTTGACCAGGGCATCGACGATCGCGGAATCGCCGCCGGTGCGGTACAGCGTCTGCTTGATGGCGAGCACGGCTGGGTCAGTCGCGGCTTGTCGCAGGAAATCCGCGACCGGCGTGAAGCTCTGGAAGGGATGGTGCAGCAGCAGATCGGACTGACGGATCGCCGCGAACAGATCGGGTGCGTCGTTGAGGCGACGCGGCAGGCTCGCCGCGAACGGCGGGTACTTCAGGTCGTCCCGGACAACAAGCTCGTAGAGCGCCGACAGCCGGTGCAGGTTCACGGGCGCCGGCACGCGGTAGATGTCGGTCTCACCGAGCGCGAACTGGCGCGCCAGGAAGTCGATGAGGTCGCGGGGGCAGTCGAGCGACACCTCGAGCCGGACCGCTGCACCATAGCGTCGCTGCGCGAGTTCCCCTTCCAGCGCCCGACGCAGGTCCTCCGCTTCCTCCTCATCGACGAACAGGTCGCTGTTGCGGGTCAGGCGGAAGGGATGGCACTCAAGGACCTGCATGCCGTCGAACAGGCGCGGCACGAACTCCTCGATGACGGTCGAGAGCAGCACGAATCGTTGCGTGGCATCGCCCTGCGCAGGCAGCGGTACCACCCGGGGCAGGGAACGCGGTGCTTGTACGATCGCAAGGGTGGCTTCACGACCGTAGGCGTCCTCGCCCTCGAGACGCACGACGAAGTTGAGGCTCTTGTTCTGGATACGCGGGAACGGTCGCGAAGGGTCGAGCGCGAGCGGCGAGAGCACCGGCTCGATCTCGCGCTCGAAGTAGCTGGCGAGCCAATCGCGGACCGGGCCGAGCGCCTCGCGCGGCAGCAGCGCAAGCCCTGCATCGGTGAGTTCCGGCAGCAACTGATCGTCGAGGCAGGCGTACTGGTCGGCGACCAACCGTGTCGCGCGTGCGTGGATCGCCGTGAGCTGCGCGGCGGGCGATGAACCGTCCGGGCTGACGAGGTGGGGCGAGTTCTCGAGCCGCTGCTTCACGCCCGCGACGCGGATCTCGAAGAACTCGTCGAGGTTGCTCGATGAGATGCAGAGGAATCGCAGCCGCTCCAAGAGCGGCACCGAGCGGTCCTGCGCTTGGGCGAGGACGCGTTGATTGAACTCCAACAGCGAGAGTTCGCGGTTGATGAGCATCGGCGGAAGGGCGGGCGAAGGAGGCGACATGGTCCGATGATGGGTCAAAGAACGCTAGTACACCATGCGTCGTACGGATCTTGTGTTACAGCGCGCCTGAGGAGGCGGTGGTCTGCGCGGGCGCCACCCGGACCGCCGACGCGACCCCGTCGAGTCCAGCCCACAACGGGTCGGCGTAGGCCCGGAAGGCGGCCATGTGCTGCGCCGGTATCGGCTCCGCCTTCGGCAGCGGCACTTTCTGCGGATCTTTGTGTACGCCGTTCTGCAGGTACTCGTAATGCAGGTGTGGACCGGTGGCGAGACCTGTCATGCCGACATGGCCGATCACCCGCCCTTGTTCGACGACCGTACCGGCGCGCAACCCGCGGGAGAACCGCGACAGATGTCCGTAGACCGTCCGGACGCCACCCGGGTGGACGATCTCGATGACGTTGCCATAGCCGCCTTTGACGCCGACGAAAGCCACCCTGCCGCCGCCTGCCGCCCGCACCGGCGTACCGATGGGCGCCGCGTAGTCGACGCCACGATGGGCACGCATGCGGTTGAGGATGGGATGTCGACGGTAAAGGTTGAACCGCGAACTCACGCGGCTGAACTCGAGCGGTGCGCGCAGGAACGCCTTGCGTAAGCTGCGGCCGTCGGGCGTGAAGTAGTCCGGCGTGCCGCCCGGGGGTGTCCAGCGGACCGCGCGATAGGTCTGGCCCTGGTTGATGAACTGCACCGCCAAGAGCTCTCCGTCGCCGACCGGAACGCCATCTTGGCTCAAGGTCTCGTAGGTGAGATCGAAGCGGTCACCCGGGCGGATATCGAGCACGAAGTCGATGTCCCATCGGAAGATCTCAGCGATCTTGAAGGCCGTTGCATCGGTGATGCCGGCGAGATCGGCTGACCTGAAAAGCGAGCCTTCGATCGCGGCGCCCGTCGTGCGCAGGCCGCGCTCGAGTGGATCGATGCGTATCTCGCTGCGCAGGCTGCCATCCGGCGCACGCACCGCCTGCAGCGTCTCGGTGACGCTCAGCCGGCGTTCGAATCTCAGCAACCGCCCGTCGTCGATACGCAGCCGCAGTTCGTCGCCGGGGACGATGCGGTCGATGCGCCGCCGTAGATCGGGGTCTGCGCGTAGGGCCGCGAGTTCGCCCGGCGCCAGACCCTCGTCACGGAAGATGCGCTCCAGTGTGTCGCCGGGGACGACGGTACGGGTCGTTTCGCGGATGGGCGTTGCGGTCGCCGCAGCTGGTGAAGCCGCCGCTGCAGCAGCAGCGGCTGGAGCGGCAGCGGCTGGAGCGGCAGGCGCCGCGACGGGCGGCGACGGCGCACCGCCGCAGGCGGCCAGCGACAAGGCGATGAGCGCGCAGGCGACCCATCGGTGCACACGAATCCCGTCCGGCATCGTCTACACTTCTCCTAGGGCATGGCCCTTGGCGTGGTCAAGCGAGATGCCCGACGCTGCGTAACGCTAGCTGCGGCGGGCGGCTCAGGTCAACCGGCAGCCGAGGTGTCTTTCAAAGAGGCAGCATGAGGGTGGATGCAGCGATGGACGGACGGACGGACGCGGCGATCGCCGAGCAGCTCGGCGAGATCCGTCGCGGTTGCGCTGAATTGTTGGTCGAGGCCGAGCTCGTGCGCAAGCTCGCACGCGGTCAGCCGTTGCGCATCAAGGCGGGTTTCGATCCGACCGCGCCCGACCTGCACTTGGGCCACACGGTGCTCATCAACAAGATGCGCACCTTCCAGCAGTTCGGCCACGAAGTCATCTTCCTCATCGGTGATTTCACCGGGCTCATCGGCGATCCGACCGGCCGCAACGCGACCCGTCCGCGCCTGACCCCGGAGGCGGTGCAACAGAATGCCGAGACCTATCAGCAGCAGATCTTCCGCATCCTCGATCCCGCACGCACCACCATCGAGTTCAATTCCAAGTGGTTGAGCGGGATGCCGCTACCGAAGTTCGTCGAGATCGCGGCGCACTACACCGTCGCACGGATGCTGGAGCGCGACGATTTCGCAAAGCGCTACCGGGCGGGGCAGCCGATCTCGGTACATGAATTCTTTTATCCATTGGCGCAGGGCTATGACTCGGTCGCGCTACGGGCCGATGTCGAGCTCGGCGGCACCGATCAAAAGTTCAACCTGTTGGTCGGCCGACATCTGCAGGAAGCCTACGGACAGGAGCCGCAGTGCGTGCTGACCATGCCGCTGTTGGAAGGCCTCGATGGCGTCAACAAGATGTCGAAGTCGCTGGGCAACTATATCGGCATCGACGAGCCGCCCGATCAGCAGTTCGGCAAGCTCATGTCGGTGAGCGACGACCTGATGTGGCGTTACTTTGAACTCCTGTCGTTCCGGCCGCTCGGCGAGATCGCGGCGTTGCGCGCCGCCGTCGCCGCCGGCCGCAATCCGCGCGATGTGAAGTTCGAGCTCGCACGCGAGATCGTCGGTCGTTTCCATGGCGCCGCGGCTGCGGAGGCCGCTCAGGCGGCGTTCATTGCCCGATTCGCTCAAAAAACATTGCCGACCGACCTGCCGCTGCAGCCTATCCCGGCGCAGGATGCGGCTGGAACGGCGATCGTCGCGGCCTTGAAGGCGAGTCAACTGGTCTCGAGCGGCTCCGAAGCGGTCCGCAAACTGGCCGAGGGGGCCGTTCGGGTCGACGGCGAGCGGGTCCAGGACCGCGATACTCGCCTGGCGGTCGGTGCGGAACACATCCTGCAAGTCGGACCCCGGCGTTTCGCCCGAGTCAAGGTCGAAAAACCTTTATAAATCATGCCTTTAAAATGATCGTCAACGATTCGTGACAAATCGTTGACAGTGTCGCCCCGATGCTTATAATTCGCGCCCTCAACTCAGTCCGGCACGCCTCTGGCGGCAGAACGCCTCTGGCGGCAGAAAGAGTTGACGGGGAGAGCCGAATGGCTATACTTCCCGCCCCCTCGGGACCCCTGCGGTTCGAGGCGCTTTTTAAAAGTTCGGTAGGTAACTTGTGTGGGGACTCGCGTCGATGCGTCCTTTGGATGCTGAAGACCGAGTAACCAAATTTTTGTCCAGCAATGGGCCATTTTTGATTGCTCTTTTAGTTGAAGTTCAAATCCTTCAAGTGAAGAGTTTGATCCTGGCTCAGATTGAACGCTGGCGGCGTGCTTAACACATGCAAGTCGAGCGGCAGCGCGGGAGCAATCCTGGCGGCGAGCGGCGAACGGGTGAGTAATGCTTCGGAATCTGCCCAGTAGTGGGGAACAACCAGTCGAAAGACTGGCTAATACCGCATACGACCTAAGGGTGAAAGCAGGGGATCGTAAGACCTTGCGCTATTGGATGAGCCGAAGTCGGATTAGCTAGTTGGTGAGGTAACGGCTCACCAAGGCGACGATCCGTAGCTGGTCTGAGAGGACGACCAGCCACACTGGGACTGAGACACGGCCCAGACTCCTACGGGAGGCAGCAGTGGGGAATATTGGACAATGGGGGAAACCCTGATCCAGCGACGCCGCGTGTGTGAAGAAGGCCTGCGGGTTGTAAAGCACTTTTAGTGGGGAGGAAAACCCCCGACCTAATACGTCGGGAATTGACTTAACCCAAAGAAAAAGCACCGGCTAACTCTGTGCCAGCAGCCGCGGTAATACAGAGGGTGCGAGCGTTAATCGGAATTACTGGGCGTAAAGCGTGCGTAGACGGTTGTCTAAGTCGGATGTGAAATCCCCGGGCTCAACCTGGGAATGGCATTCGAGACTGAATAGCTAGGGTGCGGAAGAGGGAAGCGGAATTTCCGGTGTAGCGGTGAAATGCGTAGATATCGGAAGGAACATCAGTGGCGAAGGCGGCTTCCTGGTCCAGCACCGACGTTCAGGCACGAAAGCGTGGGGAGCAAACAGGATTAGATACCCTGGTAGTCCACGCCTTAAACGATGAGGACTAGACGTTGGAAGGGTTAGCCTTTCAGTGTCGCAGCTAACGCGATAAGTCCTCCGCCTGGGGAGTACGGCCGCAAGGTTGAAACTCAAAGGAATTGACGGGGACCCG